>JBEKKH010000133.1:0-14305 GCA_050010815.1 Streptosporangiaceae bacterium
ACCCCCATCGCGGTCAGCATCTCGTAGGCTTCGCGGAGGTGCTCGCGTGCGTCTATGCGCCTGCCCGCGCGGCGCAGCCACTCGCCGTAGAGCAGGTGAGCCCGGGCGAGTTCCGGGCGGAGCTGGGTCCGGCCGAGCCGGTCGATCGCCTCGTGATAGAGCTTTTCCGCGACCGCGCCCTCGCTCACCAGCGCATGTGACCGGGCCTCGATGCCCAGGCCGAAGTCGGTGCCTCCGGGCCGCGTCGTTTCCGTCAGCCGCCCAAGAGCCTGGGCGGCAAGCTGGCTGTTGCCACAGCGCGTTGCGGCCTCGACCAGTTCGGGAAGCGCCCACATGGACATGTAGAGCGGCGGCGTCTCCTGGCTGGCGTACTGAGCCGCCGCCAGCGCCTCGGCGTAGCGGCCCAGGCCGTTGTTCAAGATCGCGGCCGCCCAGTGTGCATAGGTCGCTGCGATTCCCTGGCCGCTGACGGTCGCCTCGGCGATGGTGGCCTCGATCAGCGGGGCAGCCTCGGCCTGGTCACCCCGCAAGGACGCCATCAGCATCGCGGCGAATGGCGCACTGCGAGCCCCGGTCGCCGCGCAGACCGCAGCGGTCTCCGCGATCAGGGCCGCAGCCGCCGCGAAGTCGCCGCGCCAGGCGGCGTCAGTGCCCAGCGAGCCCAGGTCGATGGGCAGCTGGTCGAGTGCGCCGGCCTCACGGGCGAGCTGGACCTGCCGGACCAGGATCGCGCGCCAGCGGACGTCGTCCCACAACGCGCTGGCGGCCGCCTGGCCCAGCCAGCCCCACCTGATCCCTTCGTCGACGGAGATGTCAGCGCTGGCGAAAGCGCTTGCGGCTTGCCGCAAGGCTGGTGCCGCCACGGCCGGTCCCTCGGTGACCAGCAGGGCCAGGCTGTCCAGGATCAGGTCGGCCAGATCGGGAGGGCGTGCCAGGCGAGGCATGGTCCGCGCGGCCTGGGAGACCTCGGCCAGATCGCCGGCCCCCGCGAAACGCCCGGCGAACAGCGCGGCCATCCACGCGCTCATATAGGTCTCGCGCGCCAGGTCGGGGTCGAGCGACTCGAGCCGCTTTGCCGCCTTGAGCAGCAGCGGGGAAGCGTCACTGCCCAGGCCCGAGGCAAACGTGATCTGCCCGCGGAGCAAGTCCATCCGGGCGCTGGAGAACTCATCAAGCGGCCCGGACTCAGCCCTGGCCAGCAAGTCGAGAGCCTTGTCGAACGCGCCAGCCTGGGTGCTGGCCTGCGCCGCCGCCAGCGTGCGCTCGGCTCGGCGCCCTGGCTCGGCCGTCAGCATCACCGAGCGCTCCAGGAAGGCCGCGGCTGCGGCCAGGCCCCCGCGGGCCCGCGCCCGCCCGGCCGACCGCTCGAGCTCCGCCGCGGCCTCCTCGTCAGGACCGGACATCGCCTGCGCCAGGTGCCAGGCCCGTCGATCGGGATCAGTCTGCGCGTCGGTCGCCTCGGCCAGCGCGGCATGCACCTTCCGCCGGTCGCCGGCTGAGATCGCCCGGTAGGCGGCCGAGCGCATCAGTGGATGACGGAACACAACCTGTCCCCCGACTCCTCCGATGTCGATGAGCTCGGTTTCCTCCGCCTGCTCGGCCACCTCGACACCCAGTCCCAGGCGCCCGGCGGCCCGGCGGACGAGCGCCGGGTCACCGGTAGGATCGGCCGCCGCGACCGCGAGCAGCAGCCGGGTCGGTTCGGGCAGGCTCTCGGCTCGCCTCAGGAAGTTCTCCCGGATCCGACCCGGCAATGGCAGTACGTCAGGCAACCCGAAGCCGCCGGCCAGCTCGGCCGGCGAACGCCCGCGCGGCAGCTCAAGCAGCGCCAGCGGGTTCCCGCGCGTCTCGGCTACGATCCGGTCAGCCACCCGCTCATCCAGTGGCCACCGGACCACCGAACCCAGCAGCTCCCGCGCGTCAGCATAGCGCAGGCCGTCCACCGCCAGCTCGGGCAGCCCGCGCAGGTCAGCGCCCGGCTCACGGGCGGCGAAGATCACCAGTACGGCCTCGGCCAGGAGCCGGCGCGCGGCGAACGCCAGAACCTGCACCGAAGCCCGGTCCAGCCACTGCACGTCATCCACCACGCACACCAGCGGCCGGTCCCCGGCCACCTCCGCCAGCAGGCTCAGTACCGCCAGGCCAACCAGGAACCGATCCGGTGCGGGACCTGCTTCCAGGCCGAACGCGATCCTGAGGGCATCCCGCTGCGGGCCGGGCAGATGCCCGAGCCGGTCAAGCATGGGCCCGCACAGCTGATGCAGCCCGGCGAACGCGAGCTCCATCTCCGACTCCACCCCGGCCGCACGTGCGCATCTCAACTCCGGGGCCGACGCGACCGCGTAGTCCAGCAGAGCCGTCTTGCCTACCCCGGCCTCACCCCGCACCACGAGCACCGCACTGCGCCCGTCACGCACCCCTTCGAGCAGTTCGTCAAGCACGCCGCACTCGGCGCGACGTCCGCGCAGGATGGTCAGCCGGATAGGGTCATCGCGTAGATCCGTGTCTGCCATGGCGCCGACAACTCCTTCGGATTCCTCATAGCCGAGCTGGGGCTCACGCCGGCGCGGCAAGCGCCAGCGCACAGCTGAGATGCAGCCAACGAACTCCAGCAGGACCAGCCTGGCCGGGATGTACTCGCGAACCAATGGAGCGTTCTTCAGCGTCTGGGCTCAGGTGCTCCCGCAGAAGGCATGGGGTTTCCCCCACGCCGGGAAATCCGATTGTGGGGTTCACCCGATTGCCGGCTCGTCCGCCAGCCGCCATGATCCCTATGTGGGATACCTGATCCTGATCGTCGACGACAGCCCGCGCTTCCAGGCGACCGCGGCGGAGTTGCTCGCGGCCTGGGGCTTCGAGCTGTTCGACGTGGCTGCGGACGGACCGCAGGCGCTGGCCGCCGTGGCCGGGAAATGCCCGGACGGGATCCTGCTGGACGTCAACCTTCCCGGCCCGGATGGTTTCGCGGTGGCAGCATCGCTGGCTGCCGCCTGCCCGGTGGCGAGGATCGTGCTGACCTCCACCGATGCCGACTGTGCTCCGTCCCAGGTCATGGCGACCTCGGCCGCGGTCGCGTTTGTGCCCAAGCAGGAGCTGGCTGTCACCAACCTCCGGGCGCTTTTCGCCGCCTGAGCCGGGTGCTTGGCCGGTGCTGGGCGGGGTCAGGCCCGCAGGTAGGTGAGCACGGCCAGCACGCGACGATGCTGGTCCGGTGACTGGTGCAGGCCGAGCTTGTCGAAGATGCCGGTCACGTGCCGTTCCACGGCGGCTACCGTCACCACCAGTTCGTGCGCGATGCCGTTATTGGAGCGGCCCTCCGCGATCAGCGCCAGTACCTGGCGCTCTCGCGGCGTCAGGGCATCGAGCGGACCTGCCTGTCGCTTGCGGCCGACCAGTCGCGCCACCACGTCGGGATCGAGCACAGAACCGCCATCAGCGACGCGGCGGACGGCGTCGGTGAATATGCCCAGATCGCCGACTTTCTCTTTCAGCAGGTAGCCGACGCCTTGCGCGCCGTCGGCGACGAGATCGAACGCGTAGCTGTCTTCCAGGAACTGGGACAGGATCAGGACACCTGCCCCCGGACGGTCGGCACGGATCTGAAGGGCCGCCCGGAGCCCGTCATCGGTATGATCCGGCGGCATCTGGATGTCGGCGATGACAATGTCCGGGCCGTACACGCCAGCCATCCGGACCAGGTCCCGTGCGTCGTCCGTCGTGCCGACGACGTCGAATCCGCTGTCCTGCAGGACGTGCACGATCCCTTCCCTGACGAAGGGCTGGTCCTCGCCCACGACGATCCGGATCCGCTCAGACTGGCCCACGCTGCCACGGTATCTCCCACGCAGGCGAATGCCATAGTCAGGCCACGACCAGGATCACGGCTCCCGGCGCGGGGCACGCGACGCCCCCTCGCCGTTATCCGGCTGGGTAGAGATTAGGCGGCCCCAGGTAGGGGAACCCGGCCAGCAGGTCGTCGTGCGGCCTGAGGCCGTCGGAGCTGACCTTTCCGCCGGTCAGCCAGGCAAAACGCGCACTGAAGACGTCATCGGTGAGGGCCCGGCCATTGGGGTAAGCGGCGGCCTGCGTCCGGTCGTAGCGCAGGATATCGGGCAGCACGATCCTGGCTGCCGCCGTTGCCTCCTCGGGCGGGTAGCCGTTGGCTTCCAAAAGTTTGGACCAGGGTTGCAGGTAGTTCACCACATCGTCGGCTGGCTGCCGCGCGTTGAACTGGTCTTTGACGTCGTTGGGGTTGATGAACGGATTGATCGTCGGATGCCCGCCGCGGTCTACCTGCACGAGGGTGCCGTCGCGGCGGACGCTGACCGCGGCCCAGACTCCGATCACCGGATCGGCACCGAGCATGTCGCTGGGCACCTCCAGTGCTATGGACAGGATGTTCCTGTTGGCAAAGGCGTCGTGCCCGGTCCAGTTGAATCCGTGCAATGCGCCGTCCGCATCGGCGAAGAACGGATCGCTGCGGACGCCGGTAAACAGCCGGGCCGGCCCGGCCTGCACGGGCCGCGCCGTGGCGTCGAAGCCGACCGGCGCAGATGAGATGAGTACGTCACCGGCTGGCTCGGGCCGCCGCGCCTGACTGCCGGTGGCGTAGTGGGCGGTGCAGGTTTGCATGCCGTGCCTGAACTCGGAGAACGTGAACGTGAACGCGGCGTCGGCGTGCGCGTCACCATCGTTGTCGATGTTGATCCGGTAGACGGCGTCGGGGTGGAAGTCCGCTTTCATCAGGAATGGCGGCATGGCGCTCATGCCCGTCGTGTACGGATTCACGTTCATGATAAGTGTCGTCCGGCTGGCGTCGCCGGGCGGTGAGAATGCGTAGAGGTCGGTGAAGTCCAGGCGCGCGTCGTCGCCGGGGAACCGGAGGTTGGCCGCGCTGTAGTGGTTGGACACGATGCTCCCTTGGCCCGTTCGGTCAGATGATCTTCCAGAGCCCGGCCATTACCGCTCCCCGCCGGAGAAGATCTCCAGGAAGAACAGGAACACGTTCAGTACGTCGAGGAAGATCGAGGCGGCCAGGAAGGGTGCGGTGGCGGCGTCGGTGTTGGTGCGCAGCCGCTGGAAGTCGAACATGGTGAACCCGGCGAAGATGACCAGGCCCAGCACGGAGTAGGCCAGGTCGGCGCCCGGGATGTGCACGAAGACCAGCACCAGGCCGGCCACGATCAGGGCCAGCAGCGCCCAGAAGCACACCCGGGCGATCGCGGTCAGGTCACGCCGGGTGGCGTATCCCGCCGCGCCGAACCCGGCGATGAACAGCGCGGTGGCCCCGCCTGCCTCCCACAGCGGACGCGGGTCCATGCTGCCGTAGTACGCGATTATGGGCGCCACGGCCACCCCGATCAGCACCCCGAACGCGGCGAGCAGGCCGACGGTGAGCTGGGTCGAGCGGCGAGCGGCGAACCGCATTCCGATCAGGCAGGCGAAGGCGGCGATGAACGCGACGATGCCTGCGCCGCCGGTCAGGTTATGGCCGATCCAGGCGCCGAGGGCAAACAGCGCAGCGGTGACCGCGACGTAGCCCATCGTCCGGGCGAACAGGGCGTGCGTCTGGCCGCGGGCCGTGGTTCCCATCTGCTGGTAGGTAAGGGTGTCGCTCATGGTGTCATGCTCCGTTTCCTGGTTTGCCAACACGCGACGGCTCCGGCCGGGGAGTGGTCAGGCATGGCGGGCCTCATTCCTCACAACGGCAGTTCGGTCCCGGCCTGCTCGTGCACCATGTAGTCCGCGTACCAGTCTGGCCAGTTAGGGTCCGCTGCGCCGATCCGCGCCTCGTGCTCGCCGTGCGCCGCCGAGGCGCGGCGCATCGCGCTGGCGAGGTCTTCCTTGGAGGCGAATGTAGTGACGGCCGGGTCCAGGCGGCCCGGGAGGCGGGTGGTGACCTCCTGCAGGATCCAGCCGTTGCCGTCCGGGTCGGCGAAGGACAGGAATGAGCCGTAGCTGTGCCGGTCCGGATCCGGGCCGGCCACCCGGGCGTCTGTCCCGGCGTGATGGAAGACGCCGCCGGCGTCGTGAAACACCTCGCTGGGGTGGGCACCCCGGCGCTTCAACTCGTCCTGAGCGGCGTCGATGTCATTGACGATCAGGTGCAAACCCTGGGCCGAGCCCGGCGCCTGGAGGGTGACCGACGTGCCGAAGATGACCGACGCCGGCGAGCCCGGCGGCGTCACCTGCACCACCCGGAAGTTCTCGTCGACGGCGATGTCGGCGTCAAGCCGCCAGCCCAGCCCCGTGTAGAAGCTTTTGGACCGGGTGACATCGGACACCGGCACCACGATGACTTCGAGTTTCATGTCCATGACCTGCTCCTCCACGCTTGTGCATTCAGAGACGACCCGCGTCGACGACAGCCCGGGCGAAGGCGCGGGGTGCTTCCTGCGGCACGTTGTGACCGACCTTGAAGTTCCGGTGTTCGTACTTGCCGGTGAAGTGGTCTCGGTAGGCCGCGCCGTTCCCGGGCGGGGTAAAGGGATCGTACTCACCGTCAATGGTGATCGTGGGAACGGCGACGGCCGGAGCTTCCTGCAGCCGCCTTTCGATCCTTGCGTATTCTGGTTCACTCGGCCACTCGCTCAACCGCCAGCGGTAGTTCCCGATTACGATGCTAACGTAATCCGGATTATTGAAGGCGGCGGCGGTCTGATTATACGTTTCATCAGAAAAATGCCAGGTCGGCGAGTTGAAGCTCCACACGTATTTCCCTAGGTCATAGCGGTATTCCTTGAGGCCGAGCACTCCTCTTTCCGTGCTGAAGTAGTACTGGTACCACCAGTCCACCTCGGATTTCGGCGGTAGCGGCAGCTTGTTGGCGGCCAGGTTAGTGATCAGGTAGCCGCTCACGGAGACCAGGGCCTCGCAGCGCTTGGGCCAGAGCGCCGCGATGATGTCACCCGTCCGTGATCCCCAGTCATAGCCGGCCAGGATAGCCTTCTCGATCCCGAGAGCATCCATCAAGGCGAGGATGTCCAGCGCGAACGCCGCCTGGTCTACATTCCGGGGCGTTGCGTCCGAGATGAAGGTCGTCGTGCCGTAGCCGCGGAAATACGGGACGATGACCCGGTAGCCTTCCGCCGCAAGCAACGGCGTTACCTCGGCATAGCTGTGGATGTCGTAGGGAAAGCCGTGCATGAGGATGACCGGACGGCCATGGGCGGGTCCAGCTTCGACGTATCCTACGTTCAGGACGCCTGCATTGATCTGCCTAACGGGGCCGAAGGGCGTGTTCGTCCCCGCCTTCATCACGGCGAGATCCGCCGATCCCTCACTCACCTGTGCTTTCGCGGAACCGATGCCCAGCTGAGTGACGCCGACAGCAAGGGCCGCAGCGCCTGCGGTACCAAGAAAACGGCGGCGGTTATGGCTTACTTCCTCGGACGTCTTACTCGCGTCCATCGGTGAAACTCCCTTTGGTCGGAGCGGCCTGGCGATGCTTGCCTGAGCTTGGACGGGGCTGTCACTGCCCACACGGTCGCTCTATGGGGCCGTCCATCGCGCCCGTGGAACACCCTGGTTGCCGTCCCCGGCGGCAGTGGCCCGGCCCGGGCCCGGCCCTGGGTCGCCCCCAGCGGATCGGCGTGCGGCCGGCCGAGGCCGCCGGGCCGACGAACAAGCGGATCAGGGGCGCGCCGGGTTAGACTCCTCTTACTAAGCGGGAAGGCTAGCCATGACAATCCCAGCGTCGCTGGATCCCAGCTTCGGATTCGCCCCGGGTGATCACGTGTGCGCCTTCTACAGCAGCAGCCGGAACGTGCTTGACGATATCGTGGTCGACTACATCACGAAGGGCCTGCAGTCGGGGAACAAGGTCTTCTGCATGGTCGACCAGCCGTCCACGGTGCACAGCCGGGTTCCTGCTGAGCTCATGGCGAGAGACGGAATGCTGCAGGTCCTTACCGAGGACGAGGCGTACATGCCGGATGGCTACTTCTCCAAGGACGCGTTCATCCGCAACATGGAGACCATGGTCCATGAGGCGTTCGCTCACGGGTACGACAGCTTCCGGGCCGTCGGGGACGAGAGCTTCCTCGTTCGAAACGGCGTTGACATCAAGGAATGGTTCGCGGCGGAGTCGGAGCTCAATGAGATCGTTCCTGACTATCCGCACTTCTTTTTCTGCCTTTACGACCTTGACCTGTTCGACGGCGGCACGATCATGCATGTGCTCAGGACACATCCGCGGGTATACGTCAACGGCATCCTCATCGGCAATCCGCATTACCAGGCAGACCGGCTCCCCGGATAGCCAGTGCCGTCAGCGGAGTCCCGCGGCGCGCCTGGCGCTGGCGGGGTAGCGCCAGACGCCAGCCAGGTGCTGTCGTCGGTCAATTCCGTCCTCAGCCTGTCGCTCATCCTGGCTCAGACGTCATCTCCGGCCCAGGCCATGCGGCTTGTCGTCACGGCGGTTCCGTCCATCGCCGTCTCCCATAGCGCCGTAGCGTGGCACCCCACCAGGTCGGGGGATTATTACCGGCGCGCTCCCGACAACGTTGGCACTCTCCTAGCCGGGCTCACCGCGGGCGCCCGGCTCGATGTGGAAGGCTCGTCGGCCTGCTGGGCGTTCCCCGTTACCTCGCCGTTCTCGCGCGAGCACGTTTTCCTGATTGTCACCGGCAGCGAGGATCTGTCGGACCAGGAGATCTTTTTGCTGTCGGTCCTGGCGCAACTGTGCGGCACCGTCATAGCCAGCCAGGAGCTGATCGCGGCCGAGCGAGAGCAGCTCAGGCAGATTGCCGCGCTCAACGCGGAGCTCGAGCTGCGAAGCCAGGCTGACCAGGAGCGGGAGGTCGCCGAGGCGCGGGCGGCCGTGCTTGCCGGAAGCGAGGCGCGGCAACGCGCCATTCTCGAAGGTGCGCTCGACGTTGTCATCAGCATCGACCAGCACGCCCGGGTGACCTACGTGAACAGCGCGTTCGAGGTCACCTTCGGCTACCGGGCCGAGGAAGTAATCGGCCAGGATCTGGCCGAGATAATCGTGCCGCCGTCGCTGCGGGAGGCGCACCGGCGTGGTCTTGCCCGTTACCTGGAGACCGGGCAGTCCATCATCCTGGACCGCCGGATCGAGTTGCCGGCCATGCGTGCCGACGGCGCCGAGTTCCCGGTCGAGCTGGCTGTCACCCGCACTGGCCTGCCCGGGGAGCCGGCATTCACGGCCTATGTGCGGGACATCACCGACCGCCAGCGTGCCGAGAAGGAGTTGGTAGCGTCGCGGGCGCGCCTGGTTACCGCATCCGACGCTGCGCGTCAGCGCATCACCAGGGACCTGCATGACGGTGCCCAGCAGCATCTCGTCACCACCCTTATCAACCTTCAGCTTGCCGAGCAGCGCTGGGAGTCCGCTCCGCATCGGGCCAGGGAACTACTCGGCCAGGCCATGCAAGACGCCAAGCGCGGGATCGAGGACCTGCGCGAGCTTACTGCGGGCCTGCATCCCGCGATCCTCACCCAGCATGGCCTGGGACCGGCCGTTCGTGCCATGGCCGACCGGGCTCCCATTCTGGTCGAGCTCGATGTACCCGGCATCAGGCTGCCGGCGTCCATCGAGGCCAGCCTTTATTTCTTCTGTTCCGAGGCGCTGACGAACATCGTCAAGCACGCGCAGGCGACATGCGCCTGGGTACGGCTGGAAGTTGCAGCGGACCAGTATGTCGTCGAGGTCCGGGACGACGGGATCGGCGGGGCGCTTCCCCGGTCGGAGACCAGCGGCCTCGTCGGGCTGAGCGACCGGATCGGCGCGCTCGGCGGAACGCTGGACATCACCAGCCCGCCCTCGCGCGGAACGGTGCTTCGGGCCGCCGTCCCCATGCTGCGCTGACCTTGCCCACCCTGACGCTGTTTACCACCGCAGCGACATCTACCACCATCGTCAGCGATTGCCGCCGGCCTTGGCCTGCAGCTCCGCGATCTGCTCGCGGGCCGCGGCGACAAGTTCGTCGTTGGTATTCGCGTGACCGCCCAGCCCCCACCCCCCGGGCACGGCCTCGGTCAGGAGCACCCAGGTGCGCTCGGCGAGCGCCGGATCGCCAGCGGCGTCCGCGACCATGTGAGTGAACTGGCTCACCACCGCGAGCTGCTTGTCGCGGTCGAGAGCACCCGCGTTCGTCAGCACCTGCACGCGAACGTAGTTGGACGCGCCGTCAACGTTCGACAGGTCACCGGCCGGCAGCTCGTGGACGAAGGCGGCCGTGTTCTGGCGGAACATCGGGATGTCCGGAACCTTCTCGATGGCCATCAGGGTCGCCGCGAGACCCGCGGCGAGCTGGTGCTTGTCCGTGAAGGTGCCCGCCGTGGCGTACACGTCGATCATGGGCATTGCGTAGTCCTTCCTGTCGTGCCGCGGCGGTGACCCGCGGCGAAGTGGCGCGGTGCGTTGACTTGGCGATGACCATGAGTCCGTGCTGCAGGCACCAGCGCAGCAGCACCTGCGCTGGCGTCCGGCCCGTCTGCCGGGCGATCTTGGCCACCGTGGCATCTGCGACATACCGGCCGGTGCCGCGCGGGCTGTAGGCCTCGACGGCAACGTTGTGCCGGCCGCACGCCGGCCAGGAGCGCGCGCCGGCTGTGCCGCGGGTTGAACTGGACCTGGTTGACGGCGGGGAGAATCGTTCCGGCATCGATCACGGCGTAGAGTTCGGCGGCGCTGATGTCGGAGACGCCGATGGAACGGGCCAGTCCCAGCTCGCGGGCTCGTTCCAGGCCGGCCCAGGCCCGGGTCGCGCCGCCTTCGGGCCGGTGGACCAGGTACAGGTCGATCTGCTCCACGCCGAGGCGGCGCAGGCTCTTTTCCGCTTGGGCGACTGGGTCATTCCGCCGCGGATGGAACTTCGTGGTGATGAACACCTGGTCACGCGGCACGCCACTGTCGCGGAGCGCGCGGCCGACGCTCTCCTCATTACCGTACGCCTGAGACGTGTCAATGTGCCGATACCCGGTATCGAGCGCCCAGCGCACGGCGTCGACGCACTCACGCCCGTCAGGCACCTGCCAGACGCCAAGGCCGAGCACGGGCACCCGGTTCCCGTCTGCCAGCAGGCGCACTCCGCCATCGGCTGTGGCTGCGTTCATGCCCACCAGCATCTAGGGCCGCAGCGCGGCTGAGGTATCCGCAACTTGACTGCATTCAGCGGCCGGGCAGCCGATGCGGTGGCTGCGGTCAACATGCGGATACCCTGCCGCCGTCCCACGGGTGAGCATGGTGCCATGAGCCTCGACTTTGACGTGTTCATGGTGGATCCCAAGCCGATCCCGAGCACAGTGCCGGGTTTCGAGGAACGGGAGGGTCGCGAGCTCACGGCATGGGTGAAGTCCCATGGCTGCGAGCTCGGGTACGTGTACATCACCCATCCCCACGCCGACCATTTCTCGGGCTACCGGCCCACGTTCCCGGCCGATTTCGAGGCGGCGCTGGAACGCAGCTCCGCCCCGGTCGAGCTCATCGACCGAGTGACGTCCGCCTACCCGGACCTGGCGAACCCCTACACGCTCTGGGTCGCGCCTACGACCTTCTCGGCACCGGGTGACGAACCCCAATGGTTCGCAGACAACGCCGATGCCCTCGACGGGATCTCCGGGACCGGTCTATAACGCCGACCTGCATGGGCAACACGCAGGACAGGGCCAGGAAGGGGTGGCTCCCGTGAAGCAGTACATGTCCTGCATGACTGAGCCAGGCTGCCCGCGATACGCGCACTGCGGGCAGTCCGCGCATCGGGTCTTGCCTTCACGGCCCGGCATACTTCGCCTTCGATAAGCCGAGCGACCAATTTCGCAGCTTCGCGGACCCTGATATAACCGAGACCGGTATTGAACTCGACGGCAAGCTGGCCGCTCTGCTCGACCACTTAGGCGTGGCACCAGGGTTTGGGAGGCTCGACAAGGCGGCAGTCGCTGGACGAGGACACAGGAGGAGTCGCACACACGATGACCATCCTCGTTATCGGGGCCGGTGCTACGGGCGGTTACTTCGGAGCGCGGTTGGCGCTGGCCGGCCGGGACGTCGAGTTCCTGGTCCGTCCGCACCGCGCCGAGCAGCTGCGCGAGCGTGGCCTGCGCATTACCTTGCCGGATGCCGGGTCCGAGATGGAGCTGGCGCGACCGCGTCTGCTCCTGGCCGGGGAGCTGACCAGGGCCGCGGACATCGTCCTGCTCTCGGTAAAGGCGACGGCACTGAACCAGGCAATCGCTGACTTCACCCCGGCGGTCGGGCCGCAGACGCTGGTCATCCCGTTCCTGAACGGGATGGCTCACCTGGACATGCTGAACGAGCGCTTCGGCGCTTCGGCGGTGCTCGGCGGAGTCGTCGTCATTAGCGCGACAGCCACCGACGACGGCGACATCGTCGTGCTGGCCCCGGGCGCGAGTCTCACGATCGGGTCCCAGGACGGCACTCGCAGTGCGCGGCTCCAGGCGGCATACGACCAGCTGAGCGGGGCAGGGTTCGACGCCAGCATCAGCGACGAGATCATCGCGCGGATGTGGCAGAAGTGGGTGTTCATCGCGACGGTCGGGGCGCTAACCTGCCTGATGCGGGGCACCGTGGGCGACATCGTGGCGGTACCCGGTGGACGTGACCTGGGCCCGGCGATTCTCGCCGAGGCCACCTCGGTTTCGGCGGCGGCCGGTTACCCGATACCTGAGGCCGTCACGGCTGACACGACCCGCAGCATTACCCAGGATGGATCGACGGTCACGTCGTCGATGTCGCGTGACGTGGCAGCCGGCCGGCCGGCCGAGGCTGAAGTGATCCTGGCGGATCTCGCGCGCCGAGGGACTCAGCTCGGGATAACGACTCCGCTGCTTGATCTGGCCACCATGCAGCTGCGGGTCTACAACAACCGACTCGGGTCGGCGCCTGCCTGGAACAGGAGCTACGGGGCTGCTGCTGCTGCTGCCGCCGCTGCTGCTGCTGCTGCACGGCTACCCGCAGAACCACCTGGTATGGCGGCAGGTCGCCCCCGGCCTGGCCCGGGACCACACCGTCGTGGCGGCTGACCTGCGTGGCTACGGAGACTCCGCCAAGCCCGAGCCTGACGCCGAAGGCCGCGTGTACTCCAAGCGGTTCATGGCGCGGGACCAGGTCGGATTGATGCGCGCGCTTGGCTTCGGGCGGTTCGACCTGGTCGGTCACGATCGCGGGGCTAGGGTCGCGCACCGGCTGGTCCTGGATCATCCGGAGACCGTCGAGCGGCTGGCCGTGCTGGACATCGTACCCACCCGGCATGTCTTCCGGCACGTAAGCCGGAAGATGGGCCTGGCCTACTACCACTGGTTCTTCCTGGCTCAGCCGAACGGCATCCCCGAGCACATGATCGCCGCTGACCCTGCCTTCTGGCTCGACTCGCAGATGGGCGCCAGCACCGAGCCCGACGTGATGGCGGACTACATCCGCTGCTTCAGCGACCCGGCCACGATCGCGGCCTCGTGCGCAGACTACCGCGCCGCGGCCAGCGCCGACCTGACCGACGACAACGAGAGCTTTGCTGCCGGGTAGATGATCGGCTGCCCGGTCCTGGTGCTGTGGGGGAGCCAGGGTTTCGTCGGCCGCGCCTACCAGCCGCTCAGCGTGTGGCGGGAGTACGCCGCCGACGTCCGCGGCACCGCCCTGCCCACCGGCCATTTCCCGCCCGAGGAAGCACCGGACCTCGTCCTTGAGGCCCTGGCCAGCTTCCTCGGCGATCGTCGCGGCTAACCTCGATTCCCGGGGCGTGACTGGGATTTGAGGGTTGAGTGCCGCGGTATCGCGGCGCACTCGCGGTCTGTGCTGGTGAGAGGCTGCGAGGGGTGTCATTGGCGTAGGCAGGTCTCAGTGGGTCTGCCTGAACTAAAGCCACATCTTCTGCATCCTGTCTCCTGGTTACGTACGGTAATTCACGACATCAGACACGGCATGCCCGCTGCCGAGGTCGCGGACCGGTTCGGGTACTCCACCGCCAGCGTGCACCAGATGGCCACCATGCTGCGCAAGGGCAGGCTGAGCATGTTCGCCGAGGCCAGGCCGGGCCCGAAAGGGCCCCGCAAGGCCGTCCTGGAAAAGCACTACGTCCCCCGCCGCTCCCAGCGCACCCGCGCCGTCCTGACGTTCTTCGCCCAGGACCACGCCACCTCCGACATGGTGTACTCCAACGCCGACATCACCAAAGCCGAGCAGGCCGAAGAGATCACCGCCTTCGCGGACTACTGGAAGAACGCCACCGGATCCGACCCCGGGCTGCTGGTCTTCGACTCCCAGCTCACCACCTACGCCATCCTCGACGAGCTGTCCAGCCGCGGCATCAGCAGCAAAGTCCGCCAG
>JBEKKH010000134.1:0-14254 GCA_050010815.1 Streptosporangiaceae bacterium
CGGACGGCGGCTAGTGTTCATGTTCACGGCCCAGCACAAGCGGCTCCCGGGATCACCAGATGACCACGACCTGGTCGTCGGCGCAGGCACGCTGGAGCGGGTGATCGTGGACAGGGACCGATTCGTCAGCCGAGCCCAGCACGAGTAACCAAGGCGCGCTACATGCGTCCACATCGCGCCCGCAGCGATCGCGGCAGATGACGCTGTCCGCGGAAACACCTTGTGAAACACTGCACAGACCTACGCCACTCACTAAGCACGGCCGCTCGTCGTCGCGGACAGTTACTGGTTGAGAAGGCTTGATCTAATTGCACCCGTGGATCCGCCGGCACTCTGAAGAACTCCAGTAATTGGCGCCGACGGTCGGTCGGCTAGCGCCCTTTCCGGGTGCTGATAACCCTGCGTTTGCGCAAAGACTCAAGCCATTCCTGCCCGCTGAGCAGTCGCGTGGTCTTGGCCGACTTGACCTCACCCTCGGCGGCAACTGCCATCGCGACGCTGGCAGCGGTCATATCATCGGGTGCCTCATACACGACGAGCAGGTCATACTCGCCAAACGGAAAGCCCGCCACCAAGATCGTGGCTCCGAGGTCCTCCAGCGCCGGCCTGATCGCTTCCACCGGGTCTTGCGGGTCCTGAAGCTGAGCCGCCATCGACTTTGCGGTATAGGAGGCCTGGTACATGTAGAGCGGCATCAAGATTCCCCTCCGGCGTGAACAGGCGAAGCGATCACCTGCCAGTTCCCCCGTGACGCCCGGCGGCTTCGGCCGGCCCAGGCGAGGTAACAGGCTGGAGACCACTGCGGTCTAAAGATCGTAGACCCGCTCCAGACGGGCACACCAGCCCTGGCCTCGCACGCCAGTCAACGTTACTCAGACATGCCGGAGCCCTCGAAACCGGCCAGCTGGATGGACTGCGGCCGGGGGACGTAACGAGCAACCGGGGGACGTAACGAGCAACTTGTGGGCGTTTGCCCCTGCAGCAGCCGGGGACCAGGCCGGGCCGGGTGCCCCTGGGTACCCGCAGAGCCTTATTCGCCTGTTATCCCATCGAGGCGTTCGCGTAGCAGATCAGCATGGCCCAGGTGCCGGGCGTACTCCTTGATCAGGTACAGGTAGAACCAGCGCAGCGTGTACGAGTTTGCCTTGCCGAAAGTGTCGTCGAGTTGGTGAGCCGCCATGATCTGCGTGGTCCGGGCACAGTGTGCACGGAATGTGTTCAGGTCCGCCCCGGTCCCGGCGGCGGTGACTGCCTCGAAATCGCCTGCTCCGTTCTCGTCGGTGCAATACAGCCAGCTGATGCCCCAGTCGGCCAGCCGGTGCCCGTAGACCCGCTCCATTTCCGTCATATGCCTGACCAGGCCAACGAGCGACATCGGCGACGGCTCGCACGACCTGGTGATGAGCTGCTGGCCGGTCAGGCCGTCGCACTTGGCCAGCAGTGTGGCCCGGTAGTAGTCCAGCCAGCCGTCGAGCAGGCTCCGCTCGTCACTCAAGCCTTCCGGCATGGTCCGCTCGGTCATCTATGCCTCCTACCGGAGCCTGGCTCACATCATGCCATTGGCGTGATCGGCCGGAAGCCACGCCAGCCACGAAGGTCAACTCAGGCCAGGCGGCACCGGGCCTGGCGGTGGATCCGGTGCCCGGGGAGGTGCCGTTCAACCCGGGCGCGATCCCTGACGTCTCATCCGCCGCACCCGCCCCGGCGGCCCCGTCGGCTACCGCACGCGAGGTACTCGAAGTGCCATCGCATCCCGTAGAAGGGGTGCAACGGCACATCGAGTACCTTCTCACGCCGCGTTCGCGTCCCCGCCCAGCGTGATTTGCGCGGTGGAACCGGGCTTTGGCGGCGATGCCACCTGGCTTACCTGCCGATCAGGGTTCTGACCAGCATGTTCGCGTCTGACGGTGGACCAGGTCCGCTGCCGGGGGTGAGGTGTAGCTGTGCCGATCAGAACGGCACGGCAGGCCACGCCAGCCACGAAGATCAACTGAGGCTAAGTGCATTGCTTCCGGGAGCCACGTAGAGCGCTCGGAATTCGGCTTCGTCCAAGGAGCCTTGCTCCGCCGCGAATTTCGCTGTGAAGAATGATAGGGTCGGAGTCGTTCAATTCCTGTTGCTTATTCCGGCGATTGGAGAGCTGCCGCCAGTTCTTCCTCTACCTCGATTCGGTATTTCTCGGCGAGCAAGGCAAGTATCGAATTCACTCGGCCGCGCATTTCGCCCAGGGCCAAGACCTGTTGATCATGTATCTGAAGCGCATCTGCTGACTCCGATAGCTGTTCGCCGACTGAGCCAGCGCCAAGCTCCCGCGTAAGCATTTGCCTGATCTCTGAGGCCGATTGGCCGACATAGAAGAAAATTTGAGCATTAAGCGGTTCGTATAGTACTCGCCGGTCTTCAAGGAAGCTAAACACTCGCCGGACCACATCCGCATCAGACTCACGGTATTCCCAACTGACACCCAGCCATGGAGTGCTGACGCCAGTGATCCGTACTCTAGCCACTAAGGGATCCTATCGATGGATGCCAGCATACAGATCATTGTTGCGACCTTACCCATCGTACTCTTGCCGACCGCAGCGAAAGACTCCCGGCAGTTAGCCCAAGATACCTACTACGTCAGGAGCCTCGGAACCCCTCGAGCTGCCGGAACCGGACAATCCCAGCTCGCCGATGCCTGCGGCCGACGCTGAGCCTTTGGCCGTGGAGCCGGGAAACGCTGACGGGAGCAGTTTGCCGACGGAACCGCACTGTCCGCACGTGTGCGAGTATCGGGGGATGATCGCGAGAACGTGGCGCGGAGCGGTCCAGGCGAAGGACGCTCCCGCTTATGCAGCGTATGTGCAGAAGACCGGCATCGAGGGCTATCAGCGCACGCCCGGCAACCGCGGGGCCTGGCTGCTTTGGCGTGTAGAGGGTGATCAAGCTGAGTTCATCACGGTGAGCTTCTGGGAATCCCGGGCCGCAATCGAGGCCTTCGCCGGCCAGGATATCGAGAAGGCCGTCTTCTATCCGGACGACGAGCAATTCCTGATCGAGCGCGATCTGACCGTGCACCACTACGAAGTTGCAGCTACGGAGTAGGTGCGGGTTCCCGAAACGGACCCGCGCTTGGCCTGCCGAACCGGTGCCGTGTGGGGCACGAGCGCGTTTCCGCGAAACGTCACGGACCGGCAACATCACTTGACCGTCGCCAAATGAGGTGGCCGCGCACGGCCACCAGATCGAGCGGGCAGGTACGGTATCAGGGGACCAGGCCCGGCGGAGGGGTGCAGTGGCGTGGCTGATGAAGACGGCGAGCTGCCCAGTTTGGCGGACACGATCGCGGCGGTGCATCGTGAGCTGAGCTTGGCGCAGGCGGCGGGTCAGGGGCAGCCGGCCTGGTTCCGGGCCGGGCCGGTGGAGCTGGATTTCGAAGTCGCGGTGACCCGCGTCGGCGGCGGGCCGGGGGGCGTGCGGCTGTGGGTGCTGCCGCTGGACGGCAAGGGCGATCGAGCCCATGCGACCACGCAGCGGATCAAGATCGCGTTGCAGCCACTGGACCCGGAAACCGGGAGCGTGCTGCCTGACCGTCCGGTCCGCGCGCAAGGCCTCGAGATTCACGAGGTCGACGATGGGCTTCTCGTTTACCAGGCTCAGCCGGAATGCGTTCATCACCTCAACAATACGGCGGCTGTCGTGTTCGAACTGTGCGACGGCCGGAACACGGTGCCCGAAATAAGTGAGCAGCTAGCCCTGGTTTTCGGCCTCGACAGGACGCCCGGCGGGACGGCCGAAAAGTGCATCGCCGATTTTCGGGACAAAGGTGTCATCGTGTAATAATCCGCCGATTTGCTAACTAGGCGGTCGATATGCGTATTAGCTTACTAATTGGATACTGTTTAGAATCACGATTTCTTGTTACGCTGCTGCCGTCCTGGTTAATCCGCGAGGCCGAGGAGCCTGCCGGTGAGCAACGAACGTGGTGAAGATCCGCAAGCTCGATCGGGGATGGGCCGGCGGGCCTTCATCCAGAAAATGGCGGCCGCGGGTTTTGTCGTTCCCGCCGTCGTGACGCTGGCGGACCAGGGCACCGCCCTGGCCGGCTGCAAACCGACGACCACACGCCCGCCGCGAACGACATGCCCGCCGACCACTACGGCCGGGCCGACGACCACGGCCGCGCCGACGACTACGCCCGCGCCGACCACTACGCCCGCGCCGACCACTACGTCGGCGCCGACGACCACGGCCGCGCCGACGACCACGGCCGCGCCGACCACTACGCCCGCGCCGACGACCACGGGCGCGCCGTGATGGGCTGGTCTGCTGCGGGTCAGATCACGTAGCGGTCCGCGAGCTCGCCGTCTGCGTCTTGGCCTTGGAGCAACAAAGGCTGTGATGCTATGCGCGGTGAGGTGATGACGGCCCGGAAAGTGCCGTCAGCGATGCGGCCGCTGAGGTACTGATCGCATGCGAGCTGCTCGCTGAGCCACCGGTCGAATTCCTCGGAGGCTGTCGGGATGTCGCTGAGAATGCGCTCGTAGGCGCGGCGGTGCACCGCGACCGCGTGGGTGCAGGTGACCGGGCCGCATTCCTGGAGGACCTCGCTGCCGGGCAGGAACGGGAATGTCTTCGACCACACGCAGGCGCCGAGGAAACACACGTCCCAGGTGAGGTCAGGAAGCTCGGCAGCGGCCGCTTTCATCACGGCTGCGGTGTCGTCTATGAAGACCGCGTCATCTTCGAGGATGAGCACGTGCTCATAGTCCCGGCGTTGCGCTTCGGCCACCATCTGGCGGAATGACATGGCATTTCCGCGGTGGTGATTTTCCGGTGTCGCCACCGCCGGGAACCGCTCAACCTGCCAGGCGATGCCGAGTTGCTCGTGACGGCGCCGTGCCTGCGTCCAGCGTCCGGGGTCGCTGTCCAGGTTCAGGCAGAAAATTCCGTCGAAGAAGCTCAGCGGGCTGGCGATTTCACGCGCTGTCTTCTCCAGGACCCCGGGAAAGTTCGAGCCCATCCCGACCCGGGAGAACTCCTCCCGGAAATGATCCTCGATGCCGGCGGTGTCCCATCCGACCTCGCTCCAGCCGATGAGGTAATTGCGGAGGCGGTCCTCCCATGACGGGTGGTACGGGGCCCCGGCCGGGCGGGTAAACCGGTGCGCCCACCCGATGGCGGGATGACACAGAATCCGCCCGCCTGCCTGCCGCACCTTCTCGTGGAGATATCCTTCTTCCCCGCCGAATCCGCGGAACCGGGGGTTGAGACCAGGCCACGCCTCGCGGCGGCACGCGAACAAGCCAAGTCCTTGCATTCCGATTTCGAAGGGCTCCCCGGCGGGCTCGGCCACCCGTTCATCACGCGCCCACTGCCCGTACATGGCCGCGCCCCAGACCGGGTTGAAGTGAGTTGCGGTCGGCCCGTCGAACCGGTCGCCCAGCAGCGGTCCCTGGATCAGGTCACGGCTGTCAGGATGATCATCGAACCAGCGGATCAGCGCAGCCAGCCCGCCCGGCTGGATAAGGACATGACTGTCCACGCAGCAGACAATATCCGCGTCCGCTTCCCGGAAGACGAGATCACGCACACTGGTGCCTCGGTAACCCCGGAACGGCACGTATCTCAGGAACGGAATCCAGTCCTCCAGAGCCTTAAGGCTGGCCGCCGCGGCAGCCTCAGGATGGTTATCGACAACCACGAACGCAAGCTGGTCGGCTACTTCGGGGTGAAACAGCCGGATCGCCTGGATCGTGAACCAGACGCCATCAAAATCATCAAAGGTGGCCATCCCTACGCACAGGCGACGGTGTTCGCCCCGCGGTGTCATCTCGGGGACCGGTCGAACCGCTTCCTCGGCCCGGGCAAGCTGCTCCAGGAAACGGCGAGCGTTCGACATAACCCTCCAGAACCTGCTATCTGACTCCGACGCAAAGCACGGAAGTATCATCCCAGATCGCCAGGGCCACTGGTATCTGACAGGTCGGATGGTCCGGCCGGATCACCCGGAGTACCGTCGCGGACATGGAACCAGGGCGGGAGAGCAAAGCGCCAGGCGGTGACGGGTGTATCCCTTTTACCTTCCGGATCGGGGTCACCGGTCACCGCGACCTCGCCGACCCGGACGCCCTGCGCGGGCCGATAAGGGAGGCGGTCAGCCGGCTCGAGGAAATGGTGTCTGTCGCCCCCGGGACCGGGCTGGCTCCCGTGGTGGTCTCGGCCCTGGCCGAGGGAGCCGACCGGCTGGTGGTGGAGGAGCTACTGGCCGACCGTGATGCCCGGCTGGAGGTGGCGCTGCCGCTGGCCACCGTGGAGTACGCCGAGGACTTCGCGACCGAAGCCTCGAAGGAGCAGTTCCGGAGCCTCCTGGTCCGGGCCAGCGACACGTGGCAAGCTCCGGCCGGCCTGGAGCGCGACGTGGCCTATGAGCGAGCCGGCCGCTACGTGGTGGACCGCTGCGACGCGGTCATCGCCCTGTGGGATGGGGAGAAGTCCCGGGGCCGGGGAGGTACCGCGGAAATCGTCGGTTACGCCCAGGAACGGGGTGTACCGATAGCGTGGGTGCACACGACGGGCGACCCGGCTGTCACGTGCCACCTCGATACCCACCGGGCCGAGGTCGTCAAGGCGGCGGCGGCCAAGCTGCGCAAATACAACACCGGCGTGATCGACAGCACGACGTTCGGCCAGCATGAGCGCGAATTGCGTCAAGAACTGATGCAGGACGTGGCCAGGGAAATACCCATCGACCCGCTCGGCTTGTCCAGGGAAACGGTGGCCGACTGGGTATTCCCCTATTTCGTCCGCGCCGACATCCTGGCGCTGCGCTACCAGCGCCGCTTCCGGCGGCTCAGCTGGGCTATCTTCGCCCTGGCGGCGCTGGCCGTGGCGGTCGTCGCCGTGCAGGCGAATTTCTGGCCCAAGCTGAACTGGCTAGCCGCGTTCGAGGTCGCTTCCCTGGTGACCCTGCTGCTCATTTTGCAGATGAGCCGCCGGTGGCGGCTGCACGATCAGTGGATCTCCTGCCGCTTTTTGGCCGAACGGCTCCGCTCGAGCTATTTCCTCGCGCTGGCCGGAACGGGCGACCAGCGCGGGCGGTCAGCCCGGCTCGCCTACCTCTCCGATTCGTCCGAGGCCTGGATCGAGCGCGCGCTGACCGAGGTGAGCGCCCGTCGCCCGGACCTGGACGCTGGATCGCCGCCGGTCAGGGAATTGCGCGAGTACCTGAACCGCTGCTGGATCGGGAGCCAGATCAGCTACCAGGAACGAACAAGCGCCAAGCAGCGCACGTTCGAGGAGCGGCTGGTGCACGCGACGGATTCGCTCTTCCTGCTGACCCTGGCGGCCGCCGGCATCCATATTTTCGAGGATTACATCTTTCCCGTGAAAGGAACGGCCGTAGAACAGTCCCTCAATCCCTGGGGCAAGCTCCTCATCGTGGTGTCCATTACCGTTCCTGCGGTCGGCGCGGCGTTCCACGGCATCGGCACCCAGCGCCAGTTCCGCCGCCACTCCGAGCGCTACCGAAGAATGGCAGGCGTCCTGGCCCAGGTCGAGCGCGAGATGGCCGATGCCGCGACGCTCGAGCAGGTCCAGAAGGTCGCGGCCGAGACGGAGCAGATCATGCGGGAGGAGAACAGCGACTGGTTCGGCGTCATGCGATTCCACGACATGGAGTTGATTACCTGAGGGTGGGGGAGCCGGGCCGGCCCGCCTAATCGTAGGGACCGGCGCCGGGCGGGTGGTCCGACGCCGCGGACAGCGGCGCCGACCACGCCATCCTCGAGGCGGCGACCCGCGGACTGACCCGAGATCTGGGATGGCTGCCCAGCGGGCAGCCGGGTACGCTGTCTTGTGGTCCTCCTCCAAGGGAGGTGCCGTGACGGCAGGGCCGGGAAAAGACAAAGCAACTCCCGTCGGCCGAGGCCACCTGCGGGCGTGGCCAGCCGACCGCGAGCAGATGATCGACGCGCTCAAAGCCGCGTTCGTTCAGGGTCGGCTGACCAAGGACGAATTTGACGAGCGAATCGGCCAGGCGCTCGCCGCACGGACCGACGCGGAACTGGCCGCGGTCACCGCCGACATCCCCGTCGGCCCAGGCGCAGCCCGGCCGCTGCGCAGGCCGCCCCGGCGGCAGGTGAGCAACGCAGCCGTGTGGGGCGCATCCGGGTTGCTTACGCCAGTCATTTTCGCCGTCGCCTCGGTGCTCGCTTCGCTGGGCGGTGGTGACCGGTATGAGGCTGCGCCGTTCGTGCTCGCATTCGCCTATTTCGTGTTCTGGCTGTCTGTCGGGGCCGACTTGCTCTGGCAATGGCACGGTGCGTCGTTGCCAGCGGCAAGAATGTGCGTCCGGTGCGCGCACACCGTCGCCTCTCACCGCGCGCGAGCGTCCTGCACAGTCCGGTCGGGATCGCTTAGATTGTGGAGACGCTGCCCGTGTGCGGGCTATGTTCCGCCTGGGCTGTCACCACAGGACGCCGACATGGGCTCCGCGGTAGCCACCGGATAATGCCCCGGAAGAGATCCGCGAGGCGGTGTCGGATCGGGGCAGGGGTGTTCGTAGCAGGGGTGAGAGGCCGCCCGCGAGGGGCGCCGCGAACGACGGGAGATGATCCGAGATGCAGTACCTGGTTTCCGTGATCGACGACACGGCCGGCCTCGCCACTCCGGAGGAGGATGCGGCCATCGATGTGTTCAACGCCCGGCTCCAGGCGGAGGGTCACTGGGTCTTCGCCGGCGGCCTCGGGGCGCCCGACTCGGCCACCGTCATCGACAACCGGGGCGAGGAGGCGATGTTCACCGACGGGCCCTTCCTGGAGTCGAAGGAGTATCTCGCCGGCTTCTGGATCATGGAGGCCGCCGACCTCGACGTGGCGCTCAAGCTCGCCACCGAGGGGTCCAAGGCCTGCAACCGGAAGATCGAGGTGCGGCCGTTCCTGTGACCGTGGTCGACGTCCGGGAGGCGGTCACCCAGGCCCACCACGAGGAGTGGGCGCGGGTGGTCGCCTCCCTGACCAGGCGTTTCGGTGACCTCGACATCGCCGAGGAGGCGGCCGCCGAGGCGTTCGCGACCGCGGTCGAGCGGTGGCCGGCGGACGGCGTTCCCCCCAGCCCCGGCGCCTGGCTGACCACCACCGCAAACCGCAAGGCCATCGACCGGATCCGGCGCGAGAACAAGCGCGGCGACAAGCAGCAGGAGGCTCAGCTGTTGTACGACGACGACCCGCCCGGGCCTGCCGGCGCCATCGACGACGAGCGGCTCCGGCTGATCTTCACCTGCTGTCACCCGGCCCTCGCGATGCAGACCCGCGTGGCGTTGACGCTGCGCATGGTCGGCGGTCTGACCGTACCCGAGATCGCCCGTGCCTTCCTGGTGCCGGAGACCACCGTGGGGCAGCGGATCACCCGCGCGAAAGCCAAGGTCAAGACGGCCCGCATTCCGTACCGGGTGCCGTCCGCGGCCGATCTCCCAGGCCGGGTCTCCGGCGTTCTCGCCGTCCTGTTCCTTGTCTTCAACGAGGGCTACCTGGCGACCGGCCCCGGCACCGATCCCGTACGTCACGACCTGACCGCCGAGGCGATCCGGCTCACTCGCCTGATCCGTGCCCTCATGCCGGACGACGGTGAGGTGGCCGGGCTGCTGGCGCTGATGCTCCTCACCGAGGCCCGCCGCACCGCCCGGGTTTCGGCCAGCGGCGAACTGGTCACCCTCGACGAGCAGGACCGCGGGACCTGGGACGCCGCGCTGATCGCCGAGGGTCACCGGCTGGTCCGCGAGCGCCTGGCCGCCCGGGTAGCTCCGGGCCGCTACCAGATCCTCGCCGCGATCAGCGCCGTGCACACCTACGCCCGCGACGTACGCGACACCGACTGGACGCAGGTCCTCGCCCTCTACGACCAGCTCGTCCACCTCGATCCCTCGCCGGTCATCGCCCTCAACCGGGCCATCGCGGTCGCCGAGCTTGACGGCCCGGAGGTAGCGCTGGCGGCCATCGACCGTCTTGAGGACAAGCTGGCCGGCTATCACCCTTACCATGCGACCCGCGCCGACCTGCTGCGCCGGCTCGGCCGCCGTCAGGAGTCGCGCGCGGCGTACGGCAAAGCCATCGACCTGGCCGGCAACACCGCCGAGACCGCCTCCCTGACACGCCGCCGCGACCAGCTGGGATAGCGGCCCCGGCGCGCATGTCCCGCTCCACGTCCAGCCGAACTTTCAGACGCGCAACTCTGTTGATCTAAAGGCACGAGCCCGGTAATCACCGCCGCGGCGGCGGTCATGCCGGTCCGGTGTACGGTCCTCGTATGGAGGTCGCTGAGCTGGCGCAGCTGCGCCGGGCCCGGGACTTGCTGGACCGGGAGTACGCGCGGCCGCTGGATGTCCCGGTGATGGCGCGTGCTGCGCTGATGTCGCCGTCACTGTTCTCCCGCCGGTTCCGCGAGGCCTACGGCGATACACCGTACGGCTACTTGCAGGCCAGGCGCGTAGAACGGGCGATGGCGCTGCTGCGCGGCGGCCACCTGTCCGTGACCGACGTGTGCATGGCGGTGGGATTTACCTCGCTCGGCTCGTTCAGCTCGACGTTCACGCGCCTCGTCGGCGAGCCGCCGTCCGCCTACAAGGCACGTGACCACTCGCGGCTCGCACCGGTCCCGCCGTGCATGACGCGGGCCTGGGCTCGCCCGGGGTGGATCGCGCAGCCATGCAGGATCGGAGAAGCGTTCCTGGCCAACCGCGCGTAGGGTCGCTGACATGCCACTTTCCATCACGCACACGCCCGTGTACTGCACTGACCTGGATCAGGCGCTTGCCTTCTACACCCAGCGGCTCGGCTTCGAGGTCCGCGACGACGTCGCGATGGGCCCGGAGATGCGCTGGCTCACCGTCCACGCCCCCGGTGACTCCCACGACCTGCTACTGGCCGCTGTGGACCACCACATCCCGCCGGCCGACCGGCAGGCGATGCGCGAGATTGTCGCCAAGGGTGACCTGGCGGTCTTCATTCAGGTCGACGACCTGGACAAGACCTTCGAGTCGCTGCGCGCCGCCGGGACGGAGATTCTCCAAGAGCCCGTCGACCAGCCCTACGGCGTCCGCGACGCCGCCGTCCGCGACCCCAGCGGCAACCACCTGAGGCTTAGCGAACCACTGGCGCCGCAGGGCTGAGGTTCCAGTCGCGGGCAGTCATCGACCGCATCGCCAGACGACGTGGACGAACTCGCCCGGGCCGGCCCTACGTCTCCCGATAGGCCGCCGGATCGTCGGCCCACGCCACCAGCCGTTCGATCTCCGCGTTGTCGAGCAGCAGGCGCCTGGACCCGGGCATCTCCCTCCGCCTGGGAAATGCGGATCGGCACCGCGATGTCCTTGTCCGGGTTGAAGGCGTCGACCTGGGTCCAGTAGTCGGTCCACGCCGGGCTTCCCTGGGCGCGGAAGATGCCGGCGGGCGGATCTTGCCGCACGAACGGCCGTTGGTGAACAGCGCGATGAAGCCCGCGAGATCCGGGATCGGCTGACCCAGCTGATAGGCCACAAGCAGCCCCCTGTCTTCCTCCTTGATCGGGAGCGCCGTCCCCTTCAGGTTGGACGCGGGCGCCAGGGCGGCGACCCCTAGCAGGGTGCCGCGGTCGGCGTAGACCGCGCTGTCCCGGTGCGCCAGATGCGCGCCGAACAGGGCGGCCTGACCGCCTTGAGAATGGCCGACGATGACGTACTCCCTGGCGATGCCGGGCCCGTTCACGTCGTCCGCGGCGGCGAGTTCCCGCACGGCGGGGACGATGTCCAGGATGCCGCGTCCCTCGGATTCGCCGAGCAGGTAGGGGTGGACGCCGTAGGTGCCCAGGCCCTCGTAGTCGGTCATGGCGACCGCCCACCCGGCCCGGAGGAACCTGTTGAGCAGCTCGTGCGGTGCGTTGTTGATCGTCCGGAGCAGGCTGAGGGCGGCGGGGTCGGAATCGATGTCCAGATACGGGTCCACGCGGTAGGTCGCGCTCGCCTCCTCCAGCGCGGCCTCGGACTTCTGGTCGAGGGCCTCGTACCTGATCAGCTGGCCGGGCTCGGCGGCCAGCTCGTCCGCGCTGACCCGGTACCACTCGCGCTGCGGCTCGAGCGGATCAGCTGGTATTCCCATCGGGATCTCCTCTCGCACTTCCGAGGATGGCGGTGTGGTCATGAGCCGCGGCTCTTTATGATGAGGGCAGCCCTACAGTTGTGAGGAGCGACGCGGATCATGAGCCAACCTGCCGTCTCGCTAGGTGATATCGGCTACCAGGACCTGCGCATCGTTGCCGACCGCTTGCTCGAGACCACCCGAGTGGAGTACGTGGACGAAGGGGTCCTCCTTGTCATGAACCCTCCGGGGATCGAGCATCGCAGGATCGTCCGCGCCATAGTCGATGACGCCAAGCGGGCCTTCTACACCGGCGCTGTCACCGTCAACTGGGCAGCGGATGAGAACTACCAGTGGGACCTGCCCGACGGCTCTGGCCGCTTCTACGTCCCGGACATCGTCTTCATCCATCCCGGCGCGATGACAGCCGAAGAGGAAAGGACTGCGATTGCCCTCGTGGTTGAGGTGACGTCGCCGACCTCACCGGACACCGTCCTGAATGACCGGACCACCAAGCCGGTCCAGTACGCGAAGGCCGGAGTTCCGTTGTATCTACTGGTGGACCAGGAACTGGGCCGTTGGACGCTTTTCGGGCTAGCCGAAGGCTGGCAGCGGTATCAGATGGCGGCCGACGGCGCCTACGGCGAGGAGATCAACCTGCCCGCGCCACTCAATTTCAGCCTGACCACAGCGGGCTGGCCGCGCTGGAAGTAGAGTCACCTCTGCCTTTCCGAGGCTGACCGCTTTCTAGCCGGAGACGGCCGTGCTGATCAGGTCAGGCCGCGTGGGGTTCGAGCCATACCGGGCCGAGTTCGTGTCCTGCTGTCAGGCGCACGTCGGCGTTGAGGACGGCGGCTAGGCGCCGCAGGGGAGACTGCACACCAGGCGCCGCGCACCGGGAGGACGGTGACAGATGTCACCTCTCACTGGTGGCATCCGGCAGTGGTGCCGGCAAGCCGTTTTTACGACATTAGATGTACGCCAAACCCGAGCACGACGGCACGAGACAGAAAGGCGGGAGCCCGGTGAACGCTATGACGGAGAAATATCTTCCTGCTGGAATGAAGGCTTCCGATTCCGACCGTGACGCGGTCGTGTCGGACCTGAGCGAGCACTTCCAGGCGGGCAGGCTGACTGCCGCGGAGTTCGACCAGCGGATGGGGCGGGCTCTGGCCGCGCGAACCTGGGGTGAGCTTAGGGATCTGCTGGCCGATCTTCCCGCCAGCCCGCTCGTACCCCAGGCCCCGGCCGCCAGATCCCTCAGTGCCCAGCCCTGGCCGGTGCCCGGGCGCTTCGCACCGCCCCTGATCGCCGTGCTGGCAGGCATCGGGATCACTACCGCCGTGCTGGTCAATGTGACCCACGGCAGGTGGGGTTTCATCTGGCTGCTCCTGCCGGTGCTGCTCATCGCGCGGCGTGTGAGCTGCTATCCCTGCGCAGCCTGATTGGGTACCGAACACGCATTCTGGCGCCGTATTACGACCATGACCGATCGCGTTTGGGTGCACCAAACAATGGGCCGACCTCACCGACAAGCTGGCCCGCACCAGTCAGGCACCGCGGTGGTGCCAGACCAGCGAGCCTGTCCCGGGCGTTAGTACGCCGGCGCAACCGTTGTACCGCCGGCCCGAGGACCCGGCCCATCCTCGTCTCGCCAGCACGTTATCTTCGGGTCCGCCCTGGCTTAGCGTCGTGATCACGCCGCGAAAGGGCGGATTTAGACCATCCGGCGTTACTCGGTGTTCATCCGAGCAACGTGTGCCAAAACGCCGCGATAACCGAACCCGGACCGCACACCCAGGTCGGCGTGACCATACCGAGGATGCCCGGCACCACGGGCCCGGCGACAATCGAGGAGTCTCCGGTGGCCGATTTAATCTGGCTGCTCGGCACCGGATTAACCGTAACCGTAGACGGCGAGCCGGAGCAGAAGCGCTGACGCGCGGCGGCGTGACCAAGAAAGGATGGCCGATGAGCGATGACCGCGACCACACTGTCGCCACCGCCACGGTGACCAGTGACGAAAAGCCGTACGGTGTACGTATTGACGCGGACGGGCATGCGTTGCGCGGCGACGAACCGGTTGACCACGGCGGGGCGGATACCGGTCCGGCTCCGTTCGGTCTGCTGCTGTCCGGGCTCGGCGCCTGCACGGCGATCAC
>JBEKKH010000135.1:0-14205 GCA_050010815.1 Streptosporangiaceae bacterium
GCCTGCGCAGGGCCTTCCACTGCGTGTAGCCCAGGGCGGACTCGGCCGGCGGACCGCCGCTGATGGACGAGCCGGGGTGCTCGATGTCGGCGCCCGCGTCGAGCAGCGCGTCGATGAGCTCGGCGTCGTCGTTGCTCGCCGCCCAGTGCAGCGGGGTCTCGTGGTGCCACGTCCCGGCCGCGTGAGCGTCGAGGTCCGCGCCCGCCTCGGCGAGCGCGGACACCACCGCGGCCGGGTTGGGCCGGTGCCCAGGCGCGTCGGCGAACAGGTGCAGCGGCGTGCACGAGTTGATCAGGCTCGTGGCCAGCCCCGGGTCGGCCGCGAGCAGTGCCCGCAGCCGGGGCACCTCGCCCCTCCTGAGGGCGGTGGTGAACTCGAAGACGCGCGGATCGTGCGCGGCGCAGGGATCCTGGCCGGCCACCGGCTCGCTCGGCGGCCGCCCGGCGGGTTCTTCCCGCCGGGGCGAGCCGAACAGGAGCAGGTTGCCGTCGGGGTCAATGTGCGCGAGCTCGCGCATCTTGTAGTCCGTATCGCGCGGGGTCCGGCCCTGGCCGGCCCCGGACGCGTCGAACTCCGCGCTCAGCTCGTCGGCGTCCTCGACCGAGATGTAGACCCAGGTGGCGGTGCGGCTGGGGTCGTGATCCGGCTTGAGCGCGAAGTGCAGCGATACGCCGTCCCGTTCGGCCATGGCGAAACTGGCCTCGGCGGCCGGGGCGGCCGAGCCGGGCGTCGAGAACGTGAACCCGAGCCGCTGGTAATGCTCGACCGTGCGCGCCATGTCCGTCGTCGGGACTCCCGGCGCGACGCTGAACAGGCGACCGAGCGGGATGTCATAGGTCCGTTGGCCGGCCATCGTGCCTGGTCCTTTCCCTGATCCCGGCGAGGGCGATAAGCCCCGCCCGCAGTCCGGCCAGCTCGGCCGGGGTGATCATCGTGGCGAGCTCCTCGTCGACCTGCCCGATCGCCACCGCGATCGCCTCGGCGGCGGCCCGCCCCCGGTCGGTCAGCTCGATGTTCAGCCGGCGGCGGTCCGCGGGGTTGACCTCGCGGCTGAGGTAGCCCCGTACGACCAGTGTGTCGATGAGCTGGCTCGCCGCCTGCCGGGTGACCCCGAGGCCCCGGATCATGTCCACGGCCGAGGCACGGTGGCTGGCCATCCCGCCGAGGACGAACGGCCCGTTCTGCGGCAGGTCATCGCACCCGGCCTCGGCCAGGTACGCGGCGATCGTATGGGCGTAGCTCCCGCGCGCCCCGCGCAGCAGCGCAGGGATGCTGGCTTCGTCACCCGGCGCCGTGCCGTCGGGGGCCGTGCCGTCGGGAACGCTGGCCGCCATGGAGTCAACCTACGGAACCCCGGCGACAAATGTCAAGATCCTTGTCAATCAAGACAGTTGACAAACAAGCACCGGGCCGAGATCGCCGACGGCCGGGGCGTTGCGGCCGCGCTGGCCCTCGGGGCGGCTCGCACCCTGCGCAACCCCTTCTTCGACCGATGGCGGGGCCGGGAAGAGGAGCTTGCGGCCGATCCTGCTGCCCGGCAGGCCTATCGGGACGCCATCGCAGGAGGCGACCTGCCCCAGGATCCGGTGTGGGCCAGCGAGGCGATCGACCTCATTACCGAGTTGTCCCCGGCGGCTGAGCTAGTCGGCACGCTGGCCGCCCAGGCGGAGGACGCGCTGGCCCGAGCCGGTAATTACGGGGGCCTGGCGGACTAAAACCAGGGTCGTTCCGTATATTTCCCGATCAAGACCAAAATTTGCTGACGTTGCTACCGATATGCACCGCCGGCGCACCGATGGCGGCAAAGCCCCGCACGGACTCTGAGGTCAGGACACCGGAAGCACGTCAGCTGCTCCCGGTCACGACTTCAGGGGGCATACATGATCGGCTCGCAGCAGCAGGTTCCTGGCAGGCAGCAGGTCCGCTGGCCGGCCGGCGGGATGGACAGGCCGGCCGGGCGCCCGCCGCGGGCACGGCCATCAGCCGGCCCGGCTGGCCTCCTCCGGCGGCTATGGGGGCACCGCGCGGTGCGGTTCGGCGCGGTCGCCGCATCCTGCACGCTCGGTCAGCTGCTGGTGCTCGCCTGGCTTACCCGGCTCGGCATCAGCAAGGTGGTGGCGAACGGAATCGGATTCGGGCTGGCGGCTCAGGCCAACTTCGTGCTCAGCGCACGAATCACGTGGCGTGACCGCAAGCCGCACCCGGCCCGCCCGGCTCCGGGCGGATCCGGCGGCAGCCGCCGCGTGTGGTGGGCGCGCTGGGCCAGATTTAATACCGCGGCCATCATGGCCCTGGTCGTCAACGAACTCGTGTTCACAGCGGGTGTGCAGGCCGGCCTCCGGCTCTTCGTGGCGTCGCTGGCCGGCATCGTGGCCGGTGCGGCCCTGACGTTCACGCTCAACAACCTCGTCACGTTCCGCGCCGAGACCACGGCGAAAAGCGTCGGCGCCCGGCTGGAACGCCGTCCCGGACGGGAAGAAATCAGCGGGCGAGCCCAGCGGGACGGGGTTGCCTTCTTCCTGCCCGCCTTCAACGAGGCAGCGAACCTGCGGAATATCGTGCCCGGGATCGTCGATTACTTCCGCTGGCTAGCCTGTCCTTTCACCATCATCATCGTGGACGACGGCAGCACCGAGGACGACACTTTCGAGGCGGCCGAGCAACTAGCCGTTAACTATCCCGGATATGTCCAGGCCGTGCATCACGGTCAGAATAAAGGCTACGGCGCCGCTCTTCAGACCGGTTTCCGCGCCGCTCTCGGCACCGGGCACGGCCTGATCGGATTCTGCGACGCCGACGACCAGTTCGATATCGCAAGCTTCGGAACGCTGCTCGCGGCGCTTCAGAACCAGGAAGCGGACCTCGCAGTCGGTTACCGCATCACGCGGGCCGACTCGCTGAAGCGGCGCGTTATGGGCCGTGCCTGGCACTGGCTGTCAGGCCTCGTGCTCGGCTCCAAGGCCGCCCGCGACGTCGACTGCGGTTTCAAGATATTCACCCGGGGCGCCCTGGAAGATGTCGAGCCGCAGATTAGCGGCCGCTATGCCGCGGTGTCACCGGAGATCCTCGCTCGCGCCATATCGGCGGGCTACACGATGGCCGAGGCCGGCGTTACGCACAAGTCCCGTCACCATGGGCGGCAGACCGGCTCCGACCTCAAGGTCGTGATTCTTTCCCTCACCTACCTATTCCGTCTCCGCCTGACGCTTAGAACGGAAAGGTGACATGGCATCCAGCGTATTGTCACGACAGCCGGTGCCGATCAGTCGTGAGCGTACGGCGGCAGGAGTAAAGCGTGACCTAACGGCCCGGGGCGTGGCGCTCGCCGCCACCATCATGTCGGTGGTCGCCTACGTCACCACCGTCCACCTGCACGGCTCTTTGCTCTACGTGGACTCCATCTCACATCTGGAGATTGCGCGCCGCGTGGTCAGCAGCACGAGCCCGGGCCTGGCGCAGCTTGGCTATGTCTGGCTGCCGCTGCCGCACCTGCTCATGCTGCCCTTGGTCTGGATCACCCCGCTGTACCGGAACGGCTTCGCAGGCAGCATCGTCTCCATGTCCGCCTACGTGGCCACCGCGGTGCTGATCTACAAGATCTCCTTCCGGCTCACCCGCAGGAAGTTCGCTGGTGTCGTCGCCGCCGGCGTCTTCGCGGTGAACGTCAACATGCTCTACATGCAGAGCACGCCGATGACCGAAGCGCTGCTGTTCGCCATGCTGGCGGCCATGGTGTACTGCGTCCAGCAGTGGGCCGAGACGGACAAATACCAGTACCTCATGGCCGGGGCCGTCGCGGCCCTGTGCGCCACCCTGACCAGGTACGAGAGCTGGCCGGTCCTGGCCTGCCTGGTCATCGCGGTGGTCGTCATCGGCTGGCAGCGCCAGCAGGCCGGCCCGACGCCCAAGATCCGCTGGACCAGCACGCAGGATCGCTTCATCGCCTTCGCGGTGGTGGCCTTCGCCGGGATCGTGGCCTGGCTGATCTGGAATTGGGCCATCTTCGGCAATCCGCTGAACTTCCAGTCCGGCCAGTTCGCCAAGCCGTCAAACTGGGTAGCAAGCGGGGAACCGTTCATCGGTAACTGGATGATCGCGGCCAAGACGTACTGGTACGCGATGCTGGACAACGAGACCAGCCCGCTGCTGCTCCTCGCCGCGGCCGGGATGGTGTGCCTCATCGCCCGCGAATGGCGCACCAGGCGCACCGCGGCTCGCTCCTTGCCGGTGCTATCGCTGCTGGTCATCGTGCCGTTCTTCATCGTGTCCCTGTACGCGGGCCAGCGGCCGCTGCACGTCCTGCAGGTGAGCAACGACCTCTATAACGTGAGGTTCGGGCTGATCATGCTCGTGCCAACGGCCATCGGTATTGGCTACCTGGTGGGAACGTTGCAGCGGTTCAGGCCGGCGATGTATGTCGCGGGCGGTCTGGTGCTGGTGCTCGCGGTCGGACTTGGCGCCAGCCTGGTAAGGCACGACAACGTGATTACGTACACGGCGGCGCGAGAGACCCTGACGTCAACGACGGTGGTCAAGCAGGAACCAGTCATCGCGTTCCTCAAGACGCAGTACACCGGTGGCCTGGTGCTGATGGAATCGTTCGGCAATGAGAATATTGCCTTTCAGCTTCCGTCCGATCAACTGGTCTATGAGGGCAGTTACCGGCAATGGCTGCCTTCGCTGCAGAATCCGTCGGGAAACCATATCGAATGGATCATTGCCAGGTGCGGCGACTCTCCTTATCCCGACAGGGTCTGCCTGACGCTCGGCCAGACGCAGCTCAGCCACTACACGCTCGTTTTCACGACCGCCGACCACGATTACCGGGTCTACCGGCTCAGGAAGTGACGATTTAAATGCACACTTCGCACCGGCCGGAGACAGCAGCCCGGCTGCTGAGCACCGGCCAGCTGATGGTCGCCGTCGTCCTGCTGCTGCTGGCCATCGGGGTCGCGGCGGCATTCGGACCGATAGTTCTCCTCAAGGCGGGCGTCGCTCTCACTATCGCGTTCTACATCGCCTTCGTGGGCTTCAAGTTCATTGTCTGGTGCGCCGCCGCGACATCAACGGAGCCCCGGCACCGTCTCCCGGCCGAAGACGATCCGGATCTGCCCCGGTACACCATCTTGGTGCCGCTCTACCGCGAAGCCAACATCCTCGGCGAACTGGTGAAGGCACTGTCCGGCCTGCGTTACCCGGTGGAGAAATTGCAGATCCTGCTCCTGCTGGAAAGGGACGACCAGGAAACCCAGGCCGCCGCGGCGGCCATGGACCTACCGGGTCAGTTCCAGGTCCTCACCGCACCAGACGCGGGGCCGCGCACCAAACCAAAAGCGTGTAACTTCGCGTACGGCTACGCCACCGGCGCGATCGTGACCATCTTCGATGCCGAGGATCGCCCCGAGCCAGATCAACTCTTGACGGCGGTAGCCGGTTTCCGGGCCATCCCTGGGCCCGACTCGCGGGTCGGCTGCCTCCAGGCGAAGCTCGTCTTCTGGAACCCGCGCGGAAGCTGGATCAGCTCCTTCTACTGGGCCGAGTACGTGACCCATTTCCAGTGGGTGCTCGCCGGCCTGGCCCGGCTGGGGCTTATCCCCCCGCTCGGGGGCACGAGCAATCATTTCCGCCGCGAGGCGCTCGAAGCCGTCAGCCGGGAAAACGGCGGGTGGGAATTCACCGATGGTGACGGTCACCTCGTCACCATGCGCGGTCCCTGGGATCCGTACAACGTCACCGAGGATGCCGACCTGGCCTTCCGGCTGGCGATGGCGGGCTACCAGATAGGGATGCTCGATTCGGTCACCTACGAAGAGGCGCCCGATACCGCCCAGGTGGCCAAGAACCAGAGAAGCAGGTGGCTGCAGGGATTCGCGCAGACCGGCCTGGTGCACACCCGGCATCCGGTCGCGATGATGCGATCCGTCGGTCCGCTGCGCTACCTGGGCTTCATCCTGTTCATGCTGGGGACGCCCCTTTCCCTGCTGCTGAACCCGCTGATGTGGGCGGCCACGATCCTGTACGTCGTCGCCCGCCTGGACGCGCTGACGGCCGTATCGACCTTCATTGACGGGCTCTTTCCTACGCCCGTGTTTTACGCCGGCGCCTTCGTGGCGGTGGCCGGCAATGCCGTTCTCTTCTGTCAGAAGCTCATGACGCCACTGCGGCAGCAACAGCAGTCCGAGCTTGACTCCAGCCGAACCGGACTCCCCCTGGCGAATTACCTGCACCAGCAGGAATACGGCCTGACGTTTCGCCTGTTGTTCACCCCGCTGTGGTGGGCATTCACCTCCATTTCGGCGTATCGGGCGCTGCGAAAGCTCCTCATTCGATCGCAGCGGTCCTCATGGGACAAGACACCCCACGGTCACGAACTCGCCAGGGAGGCCGAACTCACCCGCCAGGACGGCCCCGCGGTGGCCGCACCGGCCAGTCATATGACTTGAATTCCAGTCATATGACTGGTAAATTTGGACTGTGTTGTTGAACGAACCGTTCGGCGGTGTTATCCCCGGTGCCCGCGGGGCTGTGCTGTCAACCCTCCTGCGCACCGATGCCAAATTGACCGGCAGGCAGATCCACGCACTAGTCAGCGACCGGCATAGCCTCTGGGCAGTCCAAGAAGCACTGAAGGCATGGGCGCAGCTCGGCGTGGTTCACACCCAGGTCATCGGCCGAGCGGTTGTCCACGCCATCAACGAGGATCACGGCACCGTGGCCCCGTTGCGGTCACTCCTGGACCCGATGGCAGCCCTCATCGAGACCGCGGCCCAGGTCGTCGGGGACCGTGTCGAGGCCGTCGTCCTCTTTGGCTCCGTCGCCCGCGGCGAAGCTCACGGCGGAAGCGATATCGACTTGGCCGTGATCGCGCCATCCGGCTGGGACGCTCGCATCGACCTGGAAGACGCCATAAGGAGGCGGCTCGGCAACGACTGCGACGTCCTCGTCTTCACTGGCGAGGATTTCGCGCGCCTCGCGGCAGCCCACGAACCCGTTGTTGACGAGATACTCGTCGAGGGCGTACCCCTCATCGGCACAATGCCCCGGGTGAAGAGCGGAGCTACGTGATGGTTTCACCCGTGCACATCAACCATGCCAGGAACTTCCTAAGAAAGGCTCAGGAGTACCTCGCCGCCGCCGAGGACAGCCTGGCCGCCGAACGGCACACCCCCGCCGCCGGCGACGCCATCCATGCAGGCATCAGTGCAAAGGACGCCATCGTAACCGCACTCACAGGGACAACCGGCAAGGGCAAGAACCATGCCGCCGCAGCCGGGGAACTGAGGCAAGCACTTGGCCAGCGACCCGACACGGCTGCCGCCGAGCGAGCACTTCGCGAGTTGATCTCCGCCAAAAGCGATGTGGAATACGGCGTCGCACTCGTAACTGCCGCCAAGGCCGAACCGCTCGTACGCCGAGCAAGAACCCTGGTCGAACTCGCAGTCCAGATCGTTCGACTCGGCCGCTGACCAGGCTGGCCTAGCTGTGCTGGCCTAGCTGTGCTGGCCTGGCTATCGGCAGGACGGCTGGCCGAGGGCGCGAGTTACGCTGGTAACGATCCCCGAGTCAGGGCAAGCGCCCTGTGCTGCCGCCGCTGATCGCGGCGTGGAGGCCAGGTTGTCAGTGGGGGCCGAGGCGCGGATGGCCGCCGCCGCCCAGTCTGTGGTGCGCTGCCCGATGATCGGGCTGATCGGGTTGTCTGCGTGTGCTGGCCCGGCAGCCCCGCGATCGCCTCATCGGCCATCTAGCACGGCTCGACCACCCTGGTCACAACCCAGCGGTGCTTGCCGATTTGGCGGTCACGGGTGAACCCGAGTTTCTCGTAGGTCGACAGGGCGCCATTGAAGAGGAAGCCGGCGGGCACCGCGCCAGCCGCCTCCGGGTATCCCTCGACGGTCCCCCCGCCCAGGCCCGCGATGAGATCGACCGCACCGGCGAGGGCCGCCGTGGCCACACCTTGACGCCGGTGACCCTTACCGGAGTAGCAGCAGGCGATGCGCCAGTCCGGCGAGGTCGTCCGGCCTTTTTCGTACGCCGCCCGGCTCTTGATCCGGGGCAGCTCGGCGGGTGCGCCAAACTGGCACCAGCCGACGCAGTCCTCCCCCTCGAAAACGAGCGCAGCGTGGGCTCTGCCCTCCCGGACTCGCTGTTCCTTGGCGGCACGTTTCTCCGCGTAACGTTCGGCCGGTACGTCGGTCCAAGTCTGTTCGGGGTGGAAGGACAGGCACCAGCAGCCGCCGAAGATACCGTTGTTGCGCTCCACCAACGCGGCGAACGCGGCCCACGTCGACTGATCGAGAGCCTTTACGGCGTAACTCGGTTCGACCACGAGGTCCAGCTTAACGCGGGCTATGGCACCAGCCTGCCGGTTCACCCGCACCGCCGCGCGGCGGTCAGGTCACGAAGGCATGGAAGCGTCCCGCCGCAACCGGCGCGACCGGCCCGCCGACCCACAGCCGGCCATCGGGGCCAGGGCGAACCTCGATCGTGCTGGGCCGCCCGGTGAACCGGCCCTGATGGACCAGCAGCGGCTCCCCGGCGGGACGGACGCCGTGGTGCAGCAGATAGCCGGCCGCTGGACCGGCCGCGCTGCCGGTCGCGACATCCTCCACCCGGCCGGCGTTGTCCCAGGTGCGGCCCTCCGGGCGATCCGGGTCGAGCACATAGACGAATTTCGCTCCGCTAACGTCGAGAAGCCGTTCGAAGTCGGGGTGGCTTATCCTGGCGCTGTCTAGTCCGGCCTGAACCGGCACGATCAGGTAGGGCAGGCCAGTGCTGACCACCTGCATCGGCAACGCCGGATGCAGCTGGCCGTGGCCCAGGTTCAGGGCGTCGCGGTAGGCCTCCGCGAGCTCGCCCGCTATGGCCGGGCCGAGCTGCGGGACACCTTGATCCATGGCCGCGTCCACCCATCCGGCCGCACCGCGGGTCCGGGTCTCGACGCTGCGCTGCGCTACCGCCAGGGTCCAGCTCTCTTCCGCCGCAGGGGCAGCCAGCAGGGTGTGCAGCACGGCCGCGGCGCCCAGCACCGGATGACCGGCGAAGTCCAGCTCCTCGTCCTCGGTGAAGATCCGCACCCGGGCAAACCGGCCCGGCAGACAAGGGCGGGATCCTGAGGATCAGCCGGGAGGTGCCAGCTCCAGGTCGGTGAGGCCGGCGTAGTAGGCGAACTTGAACGGGTTGAGCAGCTGGTGGCGTTCGACCAGCCGCTGCAGGACGCTCAGCCGGAGGTCGATGAGCCCGGAGGTGCCGGGGTGGCTGAGTAGTCCCAGGTCGAGGATCTGCAGCGCGAGCGCGTGCTCGCCGCGGCGGGTGAGCTCGGCGCCCGCGGCGTGGAAGGCGGCTGCGGTTCCGCCGCCGAGCAGGTCGGCGGCGGCCGCCAGCTCGGCTGGCGTGAAATGCTCGACGCCGTCCCCGCCGGGGTGCCAGTATCCGGTCCGCTGGCGGTAGACACGCTGGATGAGGTGATCGCGGGTCACCAGGTAAGGGATGACCGCGGCGGGGTGCTCCTTCAGTACCTGCGGCAGGTGGTTGAGCTGCAGGATCCCGGCGAGCGTCAGCCCGTCGGCGATACCGGTCCGTACCGCGTTATCCAGGTCGCGAAGGGCTGCGAGCAGTCCGGGGAAGACCTCGATGGTGTAGGTGTCGGTGAGCCCGGCGTGCCCGTGGATCAGCAGCCGCGGGTGCAGCGCCATGACGGTCTCCATCGCCTCGAACAGGCCCTCGGCGGAGCCTTCGGCGAAGAACGGGGCGCCGAGGTAGGGCATGCTCATGTCGCCGGTGAACACGACTTGGCGATCAGGGAGGTGAATGATCAGGCCGTCGTCGGTTTCGCCTCCGGTGATCGGGATGAGCACGAACTCGACTCCGCCGATGGTCAGCGTCTCGGGCTTGCTCACGAGATGGTCCGGGACGGCCTGGACGCGATGGCTGCGGCCGCCGGGCAGGAGGTACCGGAAGGGCGCCGGCCCGGAGTTCTGGTTGCGTAGTTCGCCGGGGAAGTTCGCCTGTGCGATCACGGTGGCGCCGTCGGTGGTGAGGGCGCCAAGTCCTCCGATGTGATCGAAGTGCGCGTGGGTCAGGATGACGTGGGTAATCGGCAGCCTGGTGATCTCGCGGAGGTCGCGCAGGGCCGCGGCCGCGTGCTCGGGAGTGCTGGCGGCGTCGATGGCGACGATCCCTTCGCCGGTGCGGACGAAGGCTAGGTCGGAGAAGTCGTATCCCTGGGCGACGTGCACGCCGGGCGAGAGTTCCGCGAGCTTGCGGGGGACGAACCGGAACCCGTCGCTGGCGGTCACCCAGGAATCGGTGATCAGCCGTCCGGACCGGCTCCGGGCCGCCTCTGCTTCCTGCCTCCGGCCGAGGACGCCATACGCCTGGGACAGCCCCTCGTATGCGGCCCTCAGCAGGCCGGGCGGGAACTGGTCTTTGACCGCGAGGACGAACTCGAGGTCGGCGGCGACGGTCTCCGCGCGGCCCGCGCAGCCGGGGAGCCTGGCCAGCGAGGTTCCCCGGAAGTAGTGCGGCAGCCCGAGACCGAGGCCGGTGGCCGCGTCCAGTTTGGCGATCGCCTGCTCGGTCCGGCCGCCGAGGCGGGATTCGAAGGCTCCGGCGAGCGCCAGCCCGAGCGCGTCGGCGGGTGCGGCGTCCGATCGGGCCGCGAAATAGCCGAAGCCCTCCTGGTAGAGCTCGGCGGCCATGAGCTGGCTCGCGAGCACGATCAAGGTGCGCTGGCCGGCGCCCGGCCAGGCCGCCGCCTCCTTGAGCGCATCGATCTCTAGCTGCATTTTTTTCTCCTAGTTAGCGGCGGCAGTGAGCTGGACGGTGCTTGGCTGCGGTGTTCGCGGCGCCCTGAGCAGCGCGGACACGGACGTGATGTGCAGGGCGAACAGCAGCGGCACGGCGGCTGTCGGGATCAGCGCGAGCGGGAGCTCGCTGATCGGTGCCCCGGACGGGGTGACGTTGATCAGCTGGAATCCGGTGAGGGCGCCGAGGGTCAGGGCCACGACCAGGTCGGTCATGCCGAACGCGGTGAGCCACAGGGCGGCGCGGCGGCCCTGCCCGCGGGTGAGCCTGCGTGCGACCAACGGCGCAGCGATACCGGCGGCGATGTCGCCCAGGCCCGCGGGCAGGGCGAACAGCGCGGGCAGATGACCGAGGGCCATGATGGCCAGGAAGGCCGTCCCCTCGGCCGCCCGGAACGAATGCGGGAGCTCCAGGCGGTTCACCATGCCCGGCGCCGCCAGGGCGCGTGCCACCACCGGGATCCGGCGCAGCGCCAGCAGCGTACCGAAGAAGCCGGCCACCGCGACCGGCATCCACGGGACCCCGTGGCCGAGCCGCGCGTGGTACCAGCCGTGACCCGCGATCACCGCGCTGGCGGTGAACCAGCCGCCGAGCACGGCGGCCGCGCCGCCGGCGAGCAGCGCCGCGCGCCTTCGGCCCAGGCCGGCGCGGACCGCGCCGCCGTACAGCACGACGCAGGTCGAGGCCGGGATCGCGATGATTCCGGCGATGGTGAGCGCCCACAGATAGCCAGGCGGGTCGTACATGACAGCCTCCTCTAGCTGAGTTGAATATCTATAAGATAGTATTTTTTAGATAGTAACTGTCAACTAGTATTATGGAGGACGTGATGAGGAACGTCCGCACCTACGACCACTTCTGCCTGGTCGCCCGCGCGCTGGAGCGCGTCGGCGACCGATGGAGCCTGCTGGTGATCCGTGACCTGCTCAGCGGGGCCAAGAGGTTCACCGATCTGATGGACCGCCTCGGCGGGATCACCCCCAAGACGCTCAGCCAGCGCCTGCGCGAACTGGAAGACACCGGGATCGTCACCGCCGACCGCGAAAAGGGCCGCCGGGAGGTCTGGTACCGCCTGACCCCGGCCGGCGCCGACCTCGGACCCGTCATCGACGCGCTCGGCTGGTGGGGGCTACGGCACGCCTGGCGCCGACCCCAGGCCGGCGAGCCGCTGCACGGCGAGCACCTGCTCCGCGCCGCCATCCAGGCCATCGACCTCGCCACCGACGCCCACGAACTCACCCGCTGGCACTTCCGGCTCGACGGCGCGGACTACCTAGCCGAAAGCGACGGCCAGCACTGGTCCCTCACCGCCCAGACCTCGACCGAACCGGCCGATGTCACGATCACCGCGACCACCCAGGCCCTGACCGCCTTGATCTTCGCCGGGTCGGACCGCGACATGGACATCGCCGGCGAAACCGGGCCAGTCGAGCGATTCCGGCAACTGATCGGCACCATGGCCACCGTCGCACAACCGCCCGCCTAGATCCGAGCGTGACGGGATCGCGACGGGGTCATGGGATGTCGCGGGCGCCTGCTGATCGCGCAGGGTCTAGGGCGTTGCCGTCCGGGAGACACGATAGGCCAGCACGGTGTTCGCTATCGCGCCCGCGAGCGTCAGCAGCGCCCAGCCCCAGTAGCCGTTGGCCAGCAGGATGCCGGTCAGGCCGAGCAGCCAGGCCGTGACCAGCACCCGGATAATTATCACGCCACGCCGATGCCTGCGGTTGAAGCCCGTTCCCAGATTCATGATGGCTCCTCTGTCACAGGGTACTACGCATTGTTACGTGTCGCTGGCAGCGTTCCAAGCCCTCCCGTTACGGGGCCCCGGCGGGAGGGCCGGACCCAGGCCTACCGGGTCCGCCAGCGGGTCCTGGGCACCTGGCCGCCGCACGCCTTCCGTGCGGGAATGAACCCCGGTTGGCCGCCGACACCTACGCCGCCCTCTCCGATATCGACGTCTACCGCATCCTGGCCGAGGAACGAGGCCGGTCACCCGAGCGGATCGAACGGTGGTGGCTCGATGCCCTGATCCGCCTCATCCTGCCCTGAGCGTCAAGTGGCCGGTGCGACAATGAGGTGGTGGAGGCGAAGGGGGCGAAACGGATATGGCCGAAGTCCGCGACGCGACACACGAGGTGCACCTCAGGCTGGTTGAAGACCAGGACCTCGACATGTTCTTTGACCACCAGGCCGACCCCGAAGCGATCAAGATGGCGGCGTTCCCCGCTCGCGACAAGGACCAGTTCGCGGCGCACTGGGCGAAGACGCGCGCCGACGACACCGTAGTCCTGCGCACGATCGTGGCAGATGGCACGGTGGCGGGCAACATCGTGAGCTGGGAGCAGGACGGGCAGCGCCTGCTCGGCTACTGGATTGGTCGCGAGCACTGGGGCCGCGGCGTCGCGACGGAGGCGCTCGCGCAGTTCACGCGCCAGGTGACCGCCCGGCCGCTCTGTGCCCACGTCGCGGTGCACAACGCCAGCTCGATCCGGGTCCTGGAAAAGTGCGCCTTCCGGCGGGACCGCCTGCGGGAGGCTAAGGCACCGGCACCCGACGACGGCATCGAGGAACTCATCTTCGTCCTCGACGTGTAGGCCTGGGCAAGATGACGCCACGGCGGTGTCTCGGGACTTCAGGCCCTGGCGATATCACGGTGAGGCGAGGAGGTTGATGCCGGAGGCGACGACGATGGCTATCGCGGACGATGCGGAACCGGCTGGATATCCCGCTGAGTGGGAATTCGATGGGCTGCTCAGGAACGGCGAAGCGGTGGCGGTCCGCCCGATCCGGCCGGCCGACGCGCCGGCGTTGGCCGGATTGCGGGGAGCCACCTCGCCCGGCACACACCAGCATGTGCTTCTGGCTGGCCCGGCTCTGACCCTCGAGGCGGTTGCTCGTTTCAGTCAGGTGGACTACGACGCCCGGATGGCCTTCGTCGCGCTGGTGTCGGACGAGATGGTCGGGCTGGCCAGCTATGACCGTCTCGACGCGCGGGTGCCGGCGGCCGAGGCCGGCTTCATTGTGGCCGGCCACCGCCGGGGCCATGGCGTCACCACCTTGCTGTTCGAGAGCCTGGCGGAGTACGCGCGGACCAGGGGGATCCTGCGCTTCACCGCCGAGGTCAGGGCGCAGAACACGGCCATGCTCGAGCTGTTCGCCGCGACCGGCCTGCGCTGCATCCGGCGCGAAGGCCCGGTGACGGTGCGGGTCGAGATCGACCTGCGGCCGACGCGGGCGTACCGTGCGGCGTGCGATCAGCGGGAGGCGATGGCGGAGGTCGCCAGCGTCGCGGCGATCCTGCGGCCGCGGTCGATCGCGGTGGTCGGAGCGGGACGGCACCCGGGCAACGTCGGGCATCAGGTGGTCCGGTCCCTGCTGGCCGGCGACTTCTCGGGAACC
>JBEKKH010000136.1:0-14125 GCA_050010815.1 Streptosporangiaceae bacterium
GACATACATACCCAGCCGGCAGCGGGCAAATGACGATCAGGTATCTCTAGCCGGCCACGCCTACGCGCACCCTGGGCCGTGAACCCGTCTACGACGAGCGCCGCGCCTTCCGCGACTATGTCAAAGCATGGCCTGTCTCTTCTGCCGAGATCCCACCGGGCCAGCCGGCGCGCAGCCGCCACGAAGTGGCGAAGCCGTCCGGGAACTTCAGCTGTCCCGCCAGGGTGTCGGCAGAATTCACCCATCTGACCGTAAGGAGAGGATGCCCGGAGTCACCGAATGCGTTGCCACTTCTGGCCGCTGGTATACAGGGCGCTCTGCTCGCCGCGGCGCCTGCGAGCGTCCCGCGAGCCCGGCGCCGTCACGCGGGTTCGAGCAGCACGACCGGGATGGTCCGCTGGCCCGCACGGTGCTGGTACACCTGGTAGCCGTTGTAGTTGTCATTGACCAGCCGCCACAGCTCCTCGCGCTCGGCGCCTTCGGCCTCACGCGGGCGAACCGGGATGTGCCGCCCGCCGACCTCGATCGTGACCGCATCCGGATGCGCGCGCAGGTTGTGGTACCAGGCCGGATGATGGTCCGCGCCTGCCTTGGAGGCGACGATCACGTACCCGCGGCCGTGCCGCGTATAGAGCAGCGGAGTGCTGCGCGGCTGGCCGGACCGGGCCCCGCGGGTATGCAAGAGCAGCACCGGCTGCCCGACGGCAACCGTCAGCCGCCCGCCCGTCAGCGGGATGAGACGCCGGTCGATGACCGGGAATACGTTCACGAACAGCCAGCCGCCCAGCCGGGTCCGCGCGAACGCCTGCGCCAGCTTGTCAAACGGCGTCTTATCCCGTTGTGTCCGGAATCCCTGCGACATAGCCCGAGGCTAGCAGGGGATCCGGCGTCCGGGCAGCCGGGACGTCCCTCCCCTTAGCCGACGCGGGCAGCCTATGGTGACCCCCGTCCTAGATGTGCTGAGGGCCTGATGACAAGCACTTTGGAGCAGATCGCGCCTAGGACCGGCAAACATCCGGTCATGCTCGATATGTAGGTGATCGCGAGTTCATATTTTAGGCGCCGTTCTGCATGCACCGAGTCTGCGCGGGAGCCGGGCGACGGTACGGTGGCGTGACACCAGCTTGGGTGCCACGGAGCGTCCGGCTGCCGACCGTTAGTAATCTCGGCTGGTGCTGGGGTTGGTGGGCTCTGCAGCGTAAGGGCCGCCCGGCCCTCCAGCGGAAGGGCCGGGCGCAGGTCTGCCGCGGTGTAGTCATCCGTTCTGGAACGAGCGCACCTCGATCGCCTGGTACCGGGCGGCCGGGTGTGCGGCTGCGAGCTGGATGGCCTGCTGGCGGTCAGCGCAGCTGACGACGTCGATGCCGGCGATGTACTCTCCTGTCGTGGTGAACGGCCCGTCGCTGAGCAGCGTCTTCCCGTCGCGGACGCGGAGCGTGGTGGCCGTGTCCGCGCCGTCCAGCGCCCCGCCCAGGATGTGCAGGCCGCGTGTCTGCAGGTCCTGCCGCCAGGCCTCGGCTTTCTGCGTGACCGTCTGGTTGCCGGATGGCGCCGCCGGGGTGCCCCTCGCCCAGGTGGCCAGCAGATACGGGCTGGCGGCGCCGTCCTCCCAGCGTCCGAACGCCGATGCTCCCTCGCCGAGCCACGGCCCGTCCGCGAACGTCCGGATCTCGATCATCTTGAACCAGGACACCGGGCCCTTGGCCGCCACCTCGATCGCCTCGTCGAGGTCGGCGCACTCGACCAGGTCGAAGCCCGCGATCCACTCCTTGGCCTCCGTGAACGGGCCATCGGTCACCAGCGTCTGGCCGTCGCGCACGCGCACCGTCGCCGCCGTGTCCGGGAGGTTCAGCGGCCGGCCGAGCAGCAGCACGCCGCGGCGCTCCATCTCCTCGTCCCAGCCGGGGATCTCGCGCTGCATGACCGCCACCTCCTCCGGTGCCGACGGGCCCTCAGAACCGACGATAAGCAGGTACTTCATCTCAGTGTCACTTCCCGTAGACGTAGCCGGTGATCGCGTGCTCGCGCGGCACCCAGGACCCGGCGGCCGCGCTGCGACCGGCCGGGAGCCGCCCGGCTGACGGGCTGGGGCAGGCGGTCATCATGAATTTCACGGTTCCTCCTAATAGGTCTGGGCGGCGCGGCGGCCGCGCAGGACGCGCAGGTCTGCGAGGCGGCGAGCCGTGGTGCCCCAGTTTCCGGTATGACGGGCAGCACGTGGGGTGCCATGCAGGTGGTCCCGCGCCGCGTCCCGCAGCTTCTCATCGTGGGTTATCGTCGCTAGGTCGCCGAGGTTGTGCATGATCGATTCCCTTCATTGTGGCCGTCATCGTGACGGGCTGCCTTTCGCACTGACGACGAACGGCCAGCCGCTGGATCGACACCTCCGGCTCGCCCTATCCTGATCGAGATAGCAAAAGGGAGGAATGGTGGCAGATGCCAGCAGCCAAGTAGAGGCCGTATTCCGTGAGGAATGGGGACGGATCGTGGCCTCGCTGATCGCGACGACCGGCGACTGGGATCTTGCCGAGGAATGCGCCCAGGATGCGTTCACCCGCGCCGTGCAGGCGTGGGCCCGCGACGGCGTGCCGGCCCGCCCCGGCGCCTGGCTCACCACAGCAGCCCGCAACCGCGCTGTCGACGTACTGCGCCGCCGCGCGAACGAGACGGTCAAGCTTCACCAGGCGCTGCTCCTGTCCCCGGACGGGGAGCCACCCGCGACGGAGCCGGGCGACATCACCGATGACCGGCTGCGGCTGATCTTCACCTGCTGCCACCCCGCGCTGCCGCTCGAGGCAAGGGTCGCCCTCACGCTGCGCACGCTGGCCGGGCTGACCACGGCCGAGATCGCCCGTGCGTTCCTGGTCTCCGAGCCAACCATGGCCCAGCGGCTGGTCCGGGCAAAACGGAAGATCCACAAGGCGCGGATACCGTACCGGGTCCCGCCGCCCAGCCTGCTGCCAGAACGCCTGACCGGTGTACTCGCGGTTCTTTACTTGCTGTTCAACGAGGGCTATACCGCATCCGGCGGCCCTGACCTGATCCGCCCGGAGCTGTCCGCCGAGGCCATCCGGCTGACCGGACTGCTGACCGCTCTCATGCCCGGCGAGCCGGAGACGATGGGCCTGCTGGCGCTCATGCTGCTGCAGGACTCGCGCCGGACCGCGCGGACCGACGACTCCGGCGCGCCGGTGCCGCTGGCCGAGCAGGACCGTGACCGGTGGAACCGCGCCGCAATCGAGGAAGGCCTCAGAATCCTGGCATGCATCCCGGGCCGGGAGCAGCCAGGGGCCTACCGGATTCAGGCGCAGATCGCCGCCTGCCATGCCCGCGTCGCCCAGCCCGAGGACACCGACTGGGCCTCGATCGCCAGGCTCTACGCCGAGTTGGCCGCGTTCGCGCCGTCCCCGGTGGCCGAGCTGAACCGCGCCGTCGCGGTAGGGATGGCCGACGGTCCCGCGGCGGGCCTGGCCATCGCTGACGACCTGGCCGCCAGCGGACAGCTAGCCGGATACCACCTGCTCCCCGCCGTCCGCGCCGACCTGCTCCGCCGTCTCGACCGGCCCGCCGAGGCGGCCCAGGCATACCAGACGGCAATCGACCAGGCCGGCACCGACCCCGAACGCCACTACCTCAAGCGCCGCCTAGCAGAGATCACGAAGGTCTCCTGACGAGCACACCACCAGCTGCGAACCAGCCCCACCCAATCAGCAGGCCCAGGACCCGAGACGGGCAGCGGACGAACCCGCACGGCCGCCGCCATCAGCCCACTGGCGAACGGCCGGATCAGCGCCCTTATCTGCCGCGTCGAGAGCGACCGATCGACGGCTTCCATGACGGGAACACCCGCCAGAGCGCCGGGCCTGAGCCAGGGCACCGGCTGTCAGGCCTCGTAGTTGAACTCTCCGGCTTCTGTCGTCGCGAACCAGGCCGTAAGCCCCAGGACCGGCATGAGCTCGTCGTAGTACCGCCTGGCCGCCGCGAGGTCGGGAACGCCTATGCCGATGTGGTCGATGAATCCGGTCCGGGACATTTGCTCCTCCTGCCGACGCCAGTGCAGCGGAGTGCCGCGCTGCCTGCGAGCCTGCCATGCCCCAGCTCGTCCCGCGCGGCACGGCAGGCGGCCAGGCCACATGTTTATGCATCGCTCGCTCGGCGTGAATGTCCTCATCTGCCGCATAGTGCACCTGCGCTGCGGCTAGCGATTCTGCCGGTCAGACGTTGGCTGCCATCGCGACGGCCACCAGCACGCCGAGACGGTCGAGGTCTGCCGGAGAGCGCAGGTGAAGCTCGATCCAGTCGCGGCATGCCGGATCGTGATGGACGGCGGGATTGTGATGAGAACCTACAACGGGCTTATCGTTCCGGGACAAGCTATGGGGCCGGCGCCGCTGACGAGGGTAGTGCGCTGGGGACGTAGGTCCATGCCCGGGCCCTGGTGTATTTGACCTGGAATCTGACGGGCGAGAAGGCGGCCGGGCTGACCAGGCTCGGGTGGCGGGAGACGATATTGCGGTAGACGTAGTCTGAGATGATCAGCGCAAGATCGGCTCCGGTGCTGGCAAGTGCATACCTAAGCGGCCGGGCGTCCAGCATGCGGAATAGGAAGTCGACGTCGGTTCCGACGAACCCGTGCCCATCGTGGTCGACCGGCCCGAGATGGGCCGCCACGCGAAGCTGTATATGAGCAGCAGCACTGGAAACGTGGTTATGGCGCCGGATCAGGCTACGGAGCCGCTCGGGCAGCGGGTCGATGATGCCCGTGGCGGCGATGCCAGGTGGGACGACGACCAGCACGCCATCGCCGCGGTCTTCTCGGAAACAGGCAGTCCAGGGCGTTCCGGATCCGTCGAAGGCACGCTCGAGGATTCTGTACAGTTCCTCACGCATGAACATGCGGACGTCGTCGTCACGGTCCGGCCGGGTAAATTCCGCCATGTCGACCGCGAACAAGGCGCATACCTGCCCGCCAACCGGAGGGGCAAGTGTCCTGCCGGGCGGACGGGTCATCGCTCGCCCCTAAGTGAGATGGGTCGGGTGGCTACGATGCAGCCGTCTGCTTGTCGGCCCAGAAGGTGATCAACTCTTCCTCCGCGCGCAGTTGCGGCGAGACATCCGCGCGGAGAGCGCGGCCGACAGCCAGCATCCGATTTGTGGTGAGCACCTGATCGTGGGCGAGACCGCCGCCACGCCCGGCATTGATTCTGCGAGACTCCGCGGGAATCGCTCGTGCTGAGAAGGTCACCGAGGCATCGCATGTCCTCCACGGGAAGCATGGCCACCTGGGAGACGACGAGCCGGTAGACCGGGTCGTTGGTGGCCGCTTGCCAGCTGGTGACATCCTGAACCATATAGGAGTTCCTTCGGAACGGAATCACGGTCGCCGCCTTCCAGGCCGCCCAGCACGACGTATCTCGGCATCTGGAGTTATTGCCCCATTTTCGGATTTCACGCGTTCGGATGAGAATCTTTTTGAGTTTCCCATGCCTCGACGAGAAGCTCAAAGCAAATTATAGCTATCCATGCGGTGAAAGATTGCTTGAATGGCATCAGCAAATTTTACGGGCCCGTTCGCCGAAAGGTTCTACGCAACTTGCACTGGGCCGCCCACCGGATGAACAAATGTAGCCATAAGAAGGAACGGCCGTGGATGATAAGCTCTATCCGATATATCGCCTGTATTTTATTCCTGTTGTCGGTTGCCCAGCATATCGAGGCCAAAAACGAATTTCGCGGGTTCTTTCACCGCGCATACATCGCGGTGGTATGGGTGCACCGGTATGGGTCGGATCCCGGGAGCGGCTGTGATGCCGGATATGCAGAGGCCGCCGCCCTTCAGGGCGGCGGCCTCTGCGCTGCACAGGTCAGCTCTTGAAAGATGGCGAATTCCGGAGTTCCGCCAGGAAGGCGGTCCAGGTTTCTGGTTCGAAACGCAACACGAGCTTTTCTGCCGCCTTGCTGTCGCGGACACCGATGCGGCCGCCTGCAAGGCCCGCGGCCTCCAGGCAGTGTCCATTGCTCATGCTGTATGAGCTTTTCCGCCAGTTTCCACCGGGGTTACACTCATCCTCATTTTCCCCTGTTGGGGCTCTATCGCCCATAGATAACCCTTCGGTCTGGTTGCGTAGAAACTGTAACGTAACGTACGAATCAGATCACCACTATGAGTGGCACAGCTATGCTTTATCCCACACTTGCCTGGAAGTTGTCAAGATCAACTCTCGGCTTTCCTGCGGAGAGAAAGATTCCTCGGCAAGACGGTTGAACGCGAGCGTGAACTGATGAGTGTCGGTATCGCCCTCGACGTACAATTCGTTGCCTATGTGTTCCAAGCTAACCACGTCGTTAAGCACAGTCTCGTGGGCTTTTCCGAATTGGAAAATGGAAAAAGAATCTACTGCAAGTCCGTGATCTCTCTTAAGCGGCAGAATCTGTATGGTGACGTTTGGCAGCTCGGAGACATCTGCTAGCCTCTGAAGTTGTGCATACATTACTGATTGGTCACCCCGCTGCCGGTACAAGACGGACTCATCCAGGAGCACCACATATTCCAGCGGCTCATCGCGAGTCAGGAGCTGCTGGCGGATTAGGCGCGTCTCCACGCGGCGCTCGATTGCCCTGGGTGAAATTATTGCCACCTCTTTGTAAGCGGACAAGACATTCCTTGCATACTGCTCGGTCTGCAGCAGCCCGGGAACCACGTTGATCTGCCAGTCTAGGATTGACGTAGCCTCAGCCTCTAGACCGATATACTCCAGACTTCCTTCGGTCAAGACGTCGTCGTATGACTCCCACCAACCCTTATGGGTGGCTTCCTCGGCGAGCGCCAATAGCTGCTCGCGTTGGCTTCCCTGGACTCCATAGAATTCCAGGAGCCTCGCGACGTCAGCGGGCTTCAGGCCGCCTTGCGCCAACTCGTACCGGCTGATCTTCGCCTTTGACCAGCCAAAGACCTCCGCGACGTCCTCAGCAGTCTTGTCGGCGCTATTGCGGAGCCGACGAAGTTCAGCGGCAAGGCGTCGTCGCCGGACCGGCGGGCTACCGGAGGTGGGCATCTAGGCGCTCCGCTGCTTAGGTGAACGTCGTGACAAGTGTGTCATATTGGCACTAGTGGAGCGGGAGACATGCCGATCTTCTCTAAGAGACGCACGCCCCGACTCCTGACGAGAGTCTCAAAACATCGCAATCCCTGCAACTGCCTGTAGTTTATCGTCGACAACTGCAAGGCTACGAAATTATGTTTGCCTAGAAACCTTGCTTCCCTGGTCAGGATGGACGAAGATTTCGTATTTCAACCCGGAGACGGCCTAGCGTAGCCCGGTGCCTGCGGTCACTGTTCCCACGGTTAGGCGGGCGCCTTATGGCTGCTTGCCGAGCAGCCGGTCTAGCGAATCCAGGAGAGCATCGAGATGGTATCCGCTGGCGAGGGTCTTGCCATCGCGGCGCGCGGTCCACATGGAGGCCTGCGTCTTGGGCGAGGTGATCACGGTCTCCGGGTGCGCCTCCTCGAACCGCTTTCTGCGCACTACCGCGTCGTCCAGGCCACCATCGACGATGCGCAGCTGCGGCCGTACACCCCAGGGCGCAGCAGGCCCTCGCACGTCCGGTTCCCTGCCGGGCAGCGGCTGGCTGATGTTCCCGGACATGCTCTAGCCCATGTTCCGGGGACGGTCCTGAGCTACGGCGCTCCGTGGACAAGCGCCGCACAGCCCCGGTTCGTCCCAGGACTGGAACAGCACTGACGGCGATTGCCGTATCCCTTGATGCCGATGCACAGAATCTCCGGTCCATCGCTGAGGAGCCGGGCCTGCCCGGAGCACGCCCGCAGCGGCGTGACCGCCACCCGGGCTCCTTGTCCACATCGTAGAACTCTCGCCGTTAACAGCCTCTTAAGAATCCGCCGGGCACGTTAACATTCCGCAAACGCCAGCATCGCGCGGCTTGAGGTAACAGAATCCGCGGACCACGAGGACACCTTGATACTCCAAGCTTCGCGATCGCCGGTTACGGCGGCTGCCGCAGGATAGGCCATCGCATCAGCCACCTACCCCGAGCGGCACCGTATCCGTTCTGGCGCATCGTGTTGCAGGCGCGGGTTGCAGATTTTCGACGTGCAGAGCCGGTGATCACGCGCGTGGGGTGAACCTGCACGCCGGGAGGGTGGCCCGGGGAGCAGGGCGGCAAGCGGAGCCTCGCCCTCGAGGCCGCTCTGCCAGGTCCTGACCGCGATGGCGAGATCTTCGCCGGGTAGTTTCAGCTCGCACAGAGCCAGGGCGCCGGCCACGATTTACTGCTTCCATCCGATCCAGAAGGCTACCCGTTCGGGTTTACTGTGGACCTGGTTGCCGGCGTTGAGATGAAATGAGGTAGTCGACATTCAAGCCTTTCTGCCCTGGGAGCCAAATAACTTCATCGGTCGTGAGCGCGAGCTCGCCGAGCTGCGCCCGCTGATGTCTTCAACCCGCGCGCTGACCCTGTGCGGGCCTGGCGGCATCGGGAAAACCAGGCTTGCGCTGCGGTTGCTCACCTCGCTAGCGGCCGAATTTCCCGATGGGGCATGGTTCGTCGAGCTGGCCGATCTGCGGCAGCCCGACCTGGTGATCTCGCGCGTTGCGGCAGCCATCGGCATCAGCGAAGAGCCAGGGCGCCCGCTGCTGGAGACGCTGGGCGACGCACTGCGGCCGCGCCAGCTGCTGCTGACCCTGGACAATTGCGAGCACCTGATCGAGGCGTGCGCCCAGGTATGCAGGCATCTGCTGGCCAGCTCACCAGGGCTGAAGCTGCTGATGACCAGCCGCGAGCCGGTGCGCGTCGCAGCCGAGAGGGTATGGCGAGTGCCCCCCCTTTCTGTGCTGCCCGAGGAGAGGGGCCGGGGGGCCGGGGACGCGAATCGCGATGAGGCTGTCCAGCTGTTCGCCGACCGGGCCGCCGCGTCCCGCCCGGGGTTCACCGTCGGCCCCGATAACGCCGCGGCCATCACCGCGGTCTGCCGCGCACTGGATGGCCTGCCGTTGGCGATCGAGCTGGCGGCCGCCCGGGTCCGAGTGCTGTCGGTGGAGCAGATCAGCGCCCGCCTGGACGACAGGTTCGCTCTGCTGACCGATGGCGACCGGTCCGCCGCGCCGCGCCATCGCACCCTGCGCGCCGCGATCGAGTGGAGCCACGATATGCTCACGGATCCCCAGCGGACGCTGTTCCGGCGATTGTCGGTCTTCGCGGGGTGGTCGCTAGAGATGGCCGAGCAGGTCTGCGCCAACGATGACATCCCGGTCGGCGAGGTGCTCGGCCTGACCGCCGCACTGGTGGATAAGTCGCTGGTCGTGCTCCAACCAGAGGCACTCGGCCAGGCCCGCTACCGAATGCTCGACACGATCAGGGAATACGCGGCGGGGTGCCTGGCTGACGCTGGGGAGACGGCGGAGTTCATGCTCGCGCTCCGCGACTACATACTGCGGATAGCGGAGCACAGCCTGGTGATCGGGATGGCACAGGTCCCGGTCCCGTGGCCGGACCGCGTCGACTGCTCCCGCAGGTACATCGTGGACGCCGACAACGTCTCCCAGGTGCTGGCCTGGTGCCTGGCGCACGACGATGCGGAGACGGGGCTGCGGATCTGTATCGCGGTCAGCCCGCGCTGGATTGTTTGGGGTACCTTCGCCGAAGGCAGCGAATGGCTGGACTCATTCCTGGCCCTCGATACGTCCCCTCTATCCGCGCGAGTCCGTGGTCCTGCCCTGGTGGCGCGCGCGCAGCTCGCCCTGTCCAGCGATCCTGCCACGGCCGAGACCCTGGCCGGGGCCGGACTGGAGCTATGCCGCGATGCGGCCGATGAGTTCTGGATAGCGGGCGCGCTGAACCTGCTCAGCGACATCGCACTGCACACCGGCCGGATGGAGGAAGCGGTGACCCGCGCGGACCAAGCGTTGTCGATCGCGCAGGCCGCTGGTGACGGGTGGAACGAGGGTTACGCACTGGGTACCCGGGCGGCGATCGCGGCCCGGGCTGGCAAGCTTCGGGAGGCCCACCAGCTAGCCAGCGCCTCGGTCAGCGTGATGCGGCGCATTGACCAGCAATGGGGGGTAGCCCGCGTGTTGCTCGGCCTCGGTAACCTGGCCCAGCTCCGCGATCATCCGGGCGAGGCGCACGATCGCTACGTGGAGGCGCTGGCGATCCTGCAGGAAATCGGCGCCCGGACGGAGATTGCGCGCTGCCTGGCAGGCCTGGGGCGGGTGGCCATAGACCTCGGCGCGATCGAGCAGGCCAGGCGGCACCTCACCAGGAGCATCCAGCTGAGCCAGGCCACGGGCACGCGCATCGGCGTCGCGCGCGGTCTTGAGGCCTTCGCGGCTCTGGCGGTTCACGAGGACCGGCCCGAGCTGGCCGTGCAGCTCGCTGCGGCGGCCACGGCGCTGCGCGAGACGGCCGGGTTGCCACCGCGGCCGGATGCCCGTACCGAAAACTACCTCGCTCCGGCCCGCCATCTTGGTGGATCCGCCATCGCCCGGCTGTGGGCGCAGGGACTGGCCCTGAGCAGCGAGGCAGCGGTCGCGCTGGCCCTGGTCATGCCGCAGCTGGAGATGACACCGAAGGTCGGGGGCTCGTCCCTGACCGTCGTAGGAGCACACGAGGACACCGGGCAGGCGGACGATACCGGCGCACCGCCGTAGCCTTGTGCGCCGGCCCACCTCCAGAGCGGATGTAGCAGACGGACGCGGGCGCTCTCAGCCTTTGCGCCCGACGCCGCAGATCGCATCGACCTCGCGTGCCGGGCTGCTGGTGTCCATCAGGCCGGGCCCCCAGTGGGAGGTCGTGACGACGCCAGGCGGCACCAGGGTCAGGCCGTCGAAGAAGCGGGTGATCTGCAACGGGCTGCGCAGGTGATAAGAACTGGCCGAGTTCTGGTTGTAGATGGCGATCGCCTGGTTCAGCGCGGGGCTGGTGTCGGTGCCGTCGCTGACCGCCAGGTAGCTGCCCGGCGGCAGGGCATCAAGCAGCCTGGTCACGATCGAGGCGGGGTCGGCGGAATCGGGGACCTGCCCCAGGATGCCCAGCATCATCAAGGCCACGGGCTGGCTGAAGTCCAGCGTCCGGGCGGCTTCGTGCAGGATCTCCCCCGTGTCGCGCACGTCGGCTTCAACGTAGCCGGTGACCCCGCCGGGGGCGCTGGTCAGCAGCGCGCGGGCATGCACCAGCACGAGCGGGTCGTTGTCCACGTAGACGATCCTCGACTCCGGCGCTACCTGCTGAGCGATCTGGTGAGTGTTCTCGGCGGTCGGCAGGCCGGTGCCGATGTCGAGGAACTGCCGGATCCCGGCTTCGCCGGCCAGGTAACGAACCGCGCGGACCAGGAAACGGCGCTGCACATGGGCGATATAGGCGACATCGGGAAACATCCGCAGGATCGTGTCGCCGATCTCGCGGTCGGCCGCGAAGTTATCCTTGCCGCCCAGCAGGTAATTCCAGACCCTGGCCGAGTGCGCGACGCCAGCGTCAAGCCTGGGCGGCGGGGTTCTCTCGCTCTTCGGTGAGTGGCTTCGCATAACACGAACCTCCGTTTTCGGCACCAATTCAGGCCGGGTCCACCGGAAGCGAGTCCATTGGGACGGCTCCCGGCAGCCTAACAGGCCGCCGGTCGCGTCAACGTTGACGGGCGGGAGAACTGGCTGGCCGAGCCGGTCAGCCCGAGGCCGATCTGCCGGGCGTGCGGGTGGCCGGTGGCCGGGAAGCCTTCGCCCTGACCGCCATTATGCGTCCCGGCGGTCCAGCAGCGTCCAGGCGATGGCGTACACGATGGCGACGAACAGGCACATCACGCCGAAGCCGGGCCACGGCTGGAGGGTGTGGGCGGCGTGGTAGACGTTGGTGAGCTGGCTTCCGGCCTGGGTCGGCCAGAACTCGGTGACCGGGTTCCGCCATGAGTCCGGCAGCGCCTGGGCGATCCCGGGCAGGACGAACAGGACGGCGATCAGGCAGGCGATGGCGGCGGCGGGGTGCCGGAGCAAGGTGCCCGCGGCGACGCTGAGCACCGCCAGGGCGGTCAGGACCAGCCCCGCTCCCACCACCGCACGGGCTACCCCGGGATCGCCGAGCGCCGCGTGGGGGGCATGGCCGCTGATGAGGGCCTGGCCCACGAAGAAAGCCGCGAAGCTGGTGAACTCGCCCAGGACGAAGGTCACCACGGCGAAGACCAGCGACTTGGCGGCCAGTACCCGGCCTCGCTTCGGGACGGCGATCAGGCTGGTGCGGATCATCCCGGAGGAGTACTCGGAGCTGATGCAGAGCACCCCGAGCACGGCGATAGCCAGCTGCGCGATGGCCATCCCCGCCCCGCTGACCCCCGTCGGGTCCCAGCTCAGCTTTTGGGAGACGCTGAACCTGGCGTAGCTGTGCGCGGTGGCCGCGCTGATGACGGCCCCCAGGCCGACGCCGAGCACGACGGTCACGGTCAGCGCCCAGAAAGTCGACCGGACCGAACGGAGCTTGGTCCACTCCGAGCGCAGCACATCGCCGAAGGTGGCTGGACGGAAGGCCGCCCGGCGGTCCGGGCCGGCGAGGGCGGTCGCGGCGCCGGTCATCGGGTCGCCCCGGCCGCCTGGTACTCCACGCTGTCTCTGGTCAGTTCCATGAACGCCTCCTCCAGCGAGGCCCGGACGGGGATGAGCTCGAACAGGGTGATGCCATGAGCGGCGGCCAGCTTTCCCACCTCGGCGCTGTCCATCCCGGTGATATCGATGACGTCGGGGGCGGTCCCGGCCTGGGCGGTCGCGCCGGCCTCGCGGCAGCGGGCGGCCAGCTCGGCCGCCTGGGGGCTGCGGACGTGTACCGACTGCTGGGAGCTGGACCGTACGAACTCGTCCACGCTGGTATCGGCGATCAGCCGGCCCTTGCCGATCACCAGCAGGTGGTCGGCGGTCAGGGCCATCTCGCTCATCAGGTGGCTGGAGACCAGCACGGTGCGGCCCTCGGCGGCCAGCTCACGCATGAGGGTCCGGACCCAGTGGATGCCGTCGGGGTCGAGGCCGTTCACCGGTTCGTCGAAGATGAGCACGGGCGGGTCCCCCAGGAGCGCCGCGGCGATGCCGAGCCGCTGGCCCATGCCCAGCGAGAAGCCCTTCACCCGGCGCCTGGCCACGGCCTCCAGACCCACGAGGCGGATCACCTCGTCCACCCGGCTGCGACCGATGCCGTTGCTCTGGGCCAGGCACAGCAGGTGGTCGAAGGCCCGGCGGCCACCGTGCAGCGCCTTGGCGTCGAGCAGGGCGCCCACCTCGCGCATGGGCGCCGGCAGGTCGCGGTAGCTGCGGCCCTCGACGGTGACCGAGCCCTGCGTCGGCGCGTCCAGGCCCAGGATCATCCGCATGGTGGTGGTCTTCCCGGCGCCGTTCGGGCCGAGGAAGCCGGTGACCAGGCCGGGCCGGATGGAGAAAGACAGGTCGTTGACGGCCACAGTGGAGCCGTAGCGCTTGACCAGGCCGTGGGCTTCGATCATGGCTCTACCGCGAACGGGAGGGCCATGTCGCAGTAGGGCTCCTCGGTGCCGAGGGCGCTAGCGAGATAGGTGATGCGCAGGCCGAGGTCTGCGGGCGTGAGGGCAAGACGATCACCCTCGTGCTCCGGCTTCGGCTCCTCCGCCCAAGCCTCCAGTGACCCGGCGGCGAGCTGCCAGTGCGCCACCGCGTCCCCCGCGTCCGGCAGCGCGACGAACGCCTCCAGATGCGCCGGCTCGGTTCGCAACGTCAGCTCGGGATAGTGCGGCGCGAGAGATTCCGCTTGCGCGGCAGGGACTGGCATACACCATTCGATCGGGCCATTGCCGTCGTCGTTCACCAGACCCCACCAGATGCACAACATCGCGCCTTCTCGTCCTTCGATCTTCGGGAGCGGGCGCTCGCGCAGGATCGCGATGAACTCCTTGCCGAAGGCCCACATCTCCTGCTCCTCGACGTTGCGCTTGAGGCAGAGCAGGCTCCGCTCGGGTATCTCCCGGGTGGCGACTTCGTACATGACGGACCTCTTTCCGCGCAATCGGTTGACGAGGTAGTCGGCGAGCTCGCGCCGCGCGTCGTGTGCCGCTTCGGCGTCGCGCCAGTGCTCGGCGATGCGTTTCGCCGCATCGGCCGGATCG
>JBEKKH010000137.1:0-14097 GCA_050010815.1 Streptosporangiaceae bacterium
ATCGTACGGCGGTCGCGGCTCTGCGCCGATCATGGTGATCCGGCCGGCCAGGCCGCGCTCCCGCAGTTGTTCCACCGTGCGCAGCCCGGCCAGGCCCGCACCCGCCACCACAACCCGTCCGATATCCGTCACAGTGCATCAGGCTACGCGCGGGGCACCAGGCCATCCGCGGGGCCACCAGGCTTCGCGCGGGCCCGTCAGATGATGGTTACCGGTGGACACCGCGATTAACAACGCCGGATGGGCAAAACGATCGTAAAATCGGTCGCGATGGACGATACTCTGGCCGATCCGCTCACCGGGCGCCTGCTTGACGGGCGTTACGCCGTGACCGCACGCATCGCGCACGGCGGGATGGCCACTGTCTACCTGGCCATGGACACCAGGCTGGACCGCGAGGTGGCCCTCAAGGTCATGCACGCCGAGCTGGCCAGGGACGACGACTTCGTCCGGAGGTTCAAGAGCGAGGCCAAGTCGGTCGCGCGGTTGTCGCACCAGAACGTGGTCGCGGTCTTCGACCAGGGCGCCGACGGCCCGCTGCTCTACCTGGCGATGGAGTACGTGCCAGGACGCACGCTCAAGGAAATGCTCCAGGACAACGGGCGGCTGCCCCCTGCGGTGGCGCTCGATATCATGACCGGCGTGCTCGGCGGCCTCGCGGCCGCGCACGCGTCCGGTATCGTGCACCGCGACGTCAAGCCGGAGAACGTGCTGCTGACCGCGGACGGCCGCATCAAGGTGGCGGACTTCGGCCTGGCCCGGGCCCTCACCGCGGCGGGACACACCAGGACCGGCCTGCTTATCGGCACGGTCGCCTACGTGCCGCCCGAGCAGGTGACCGGGGACAGCACCGGCCCGCGCGGGGACGTGTACTCGGCGGGCGTGATGCTCTTTCAGATGCTCACGGGTCGCCTGCCGTTCACCGGCGACACCCCGCTGTCAGTTGCCTACCAGCACGTGAACACCGACGTTCCCGCGCCCTCCACGCTCACGCCCGGCCTGCCGGCCGCCGTGGACCAGCTTGTGCTCGCGGCCACCAGCCGGGATCCGGCGCGGCGCCCGGCCGACGCCGGCGAGTTCCTGTCCGCCGTCCGCCGGGTCTCCGACGGTCTGCGTGAGTCGCGCGGGCTCAGTGGCATGATCGGGGCCGGGGTCCAGGGCCTGGAGGAGGCGCCCTGGCTCGACCTGGACACGCCCGGTACCACCAACGAGTGGCGGTCCCGCAACGGAACCGGTCCGATCCGCGCGGGCCAGTTCGCCGCGGACCAGTTCGCCGCGGGCCAGTTCGCGGGCGGCGGGGACCATGACGCCAGCTCTCATACCCTGGTCGTGCACCGCGAAGACGGCGGCCAGTACGCGAGCCACCGCGAACCGCTCCTGCAGCGCTGGCTGTTCAGCCCGAGGCTCCTGGTCATCGTGCTGGTCGTCGCGCTCGGCCTCGGCCTCGGCCTCGGCGGCTGGTGGCTGACCAGCGGCCGATACGCGCAGGTGCCGGTGGTGACCGGCGACTCGGTGACGATTGCCACCGCCGCCTTGACCGCGCAGGGCTTCACGGTCTCCAAGAGCACTAGGGAGCCAAGCAACACCCTGGCGTCGGGCAAGGTGCTCGGCACCAGCCCGGCGGGACGGGTGTCGAAGGGCGCGGCCATCGTGCTTGTCGTCTCCAGCGGGCCCTTCACCTCTGTGGTCCCCAACGTGCAGCATGACGAGCTGGCCAAGGCCGAAGCGGCGCTGCAGCGGCTCCACTTGACCTTCGGCACTCCCCAGAAGGTCGGTTCGAGCGACCCGGTGGGTACCGTCGTCGGCACCAATCCGGCCGCGGGGACCACCTGGCCGCAGACCAAGCCGGTGACGATCATGGTCTCCGCGGGCCCGCCGCTGCCTAACTTCGTCGGGGACAACATCCAGACGGCCCAGCAGTGGGCGGGACAGCACGGCGTGACGCTTCAGCAGCAGCCGGACAACAACAGCCAGCAGGCGAGCGGCACCATCACCGGTCAGGAGCCCGCCGCGGGCTCGACGTTCGGTCAGGGCCAGACCATCACCGTCAACGTGTCCACCGGTCCGCAGCTCGTCAACGTGCCCAGCCCGATCGGAATGTCGGTGGCCCAGGCGACCCAGACCCTCCAGCAGGCGGGGTTCCACGTCCAGGTGAACAGGTACGGGCCGTTTAACAAGGTATTCGACTTCAGCCCGGTCAGCCAGGCGCCGCGGGGCAGCACCATCACCCTCGACGTCGGTTTCTGACCGGCGGGTTCCCCCTTGACGGCGTGCGCTATGCTCTCGATCATGCGTCAGCAGTTCTGGTTTTGGTTTGGCTACCGGCCCGGCTTCGGGACAGTCGCCCGCCAGACCTTGCGCTGACGGAACGACCTCACGAAAGCCCCGGGCCAGCAGGCCCGGGGCTTTCTTTATGCATAGAAACCAATGGAGGCGGACAACATGGTCGTGGTGATGACGGCGGAGGCTGGAGAGGCGGAAGTCGATGGCGTCGTCGACCGGGTACGCGGGGCGGGCGGCGACGCGTTCGTGAGCCGAGGCATGTCCCGGACGATTGTCGGCCTGGTCGGTAACGTCGATCACCTCGAAACGCTGAACCTGCGCGGCATGCCCGGCGTCAGCGACGTGGTGCGGATCTCCGCGCCGTACAAGCTGGTGAGCCGGGATCACCGCCGGGAGCGTTCGGTGATCAGGGTGGGCGGGGTGCCGATTGGCCCGGACACGCTGACCGTCATCGCCGGCCCGTGCGCCGTGGAGACGGCCGAACAGACGCTGGCCGCCGCGCTGATGGCCAGGGCCGCGGGGGCGTCGCTGCTGCGCGGCGGCGCGTACAAGCCGCGCAGTTCGCCCTACGCGTTCCAGGGCCTCGGTGAGGCCGGCCTGAGGATCCTGGCCGAGGTGCGGGCCGAGACCGGCCTGCCGATCGTGACCGAAGTCGTCGACCCGGCAGACGTGGACCTGGTCGCCAGCTACGCGGACATGCTGCAGGTCGGCACCCGTAACATGCAGAATTTCCCGCTGCTGCAGGCGGTCGGCGGGGTCGGCAAGCCGGTCATGCTTAAGCGCGGCATGAACGCCACCATCGAGGAATGGCTGATGGCCGCGGAGTACATCGCCCAGCGCGGCAACCTCGACATCGTGCTCTGCGAGCGCGGCATCCGCACCTTCGAGAAGGCCACCAGGAACACCCTGGACATCAGCGCGGTGCCGGTGGTCCAGCGGCTGTCGCACCTGCCGGTGATCGTGGACCCGTCGCATTCCGGCGGCCGCCGCGACCTGGTCCTGCCGCTGTCCAGGGCCGCGATCGCGGTCGGTGCCGATGGCATTATCGTGGATGTCCACCCGAGCCCGGAAACCGCGCTGTGCGACGGCCCGCAGGCGCTGGTCGAATCCGACCTCCGCGAGCTAGCCAGCGTGGCCGCCCACCTGTCCCCTCTGGTCGGCCGCACCCTGACCCCTGCTCCTCCCATTCCCCTAACCCCTGCCCTCACCTAGGCCTGCCCGTTTGGGGGGGACAGCCGGAGGCGGGAAGCGGGTGCTAGCCCCAGTGTTTTCGGCGCGGCGCGCCGATACCTTGGCCTCATGAGCATCAAGGAAGAGGTCCGGGCCTCGGCGGCCGCGCACCACGACCTCGGCCCGGGCTACGACACGGCCGTGGCCGAGGGCCTGGTCGAGCGGATCGGCGAGGAAATCGACAAGCGGGTGGACGCCCGGTTGTCCGGCCAGCTGGGGTATCAGGCGCCGCCTCGGGGTCCGCGGGTGCACCGTGACCCGGTACCTGGCCGGGTCGGGTTCGGCGGCGTGGTGCTGGGCCTGGGTTCGATGGGCCTGGCCATCGGAGCCACCGCGGTGGTGGTTCATCCGGGCGATTCCCCCGGCCAGCTCAGCGGCGGCGCGGCGGTCCTGATCACGTTGATCTGGATCGTGATCGCGGTCATCAACGTCTCCTACGCCCGCCGCAGGTAACGTCAGTTGTGGCGGTCAGCAGCAGCCTGTAGCGTGCGCACATGAGCAGCGACCACGAGGCGGAGATCCGCGCTTCCGTGGCCGCGCACCAGGATCTGGGTTCGGGTTATGACGAGGCCGTGGCCGAGGGCCTGGTCGAGCGGATCGGCGCGGAAATCGACAAGCGGATAGACGCTCGGCTCGGTTCCGCCGGAACCCAGCTGCCTCCGGTGGCGGGTCCTGGAGCCCCGGCGGGATCTCCCGGAGCCGCCGGGCCGGGCTATCACGGCTACCAGGCCCCGGCCGGGTATCAGGGATATCAGGGTTACGTGGGGCCGATGCTGCCGCCTGGGTACCAGCTGGGGCCGCCGCCGGTGCGCCCGCCCGCCGCCGGGCCGCGCAACGTGGCGACCACCATTACCGCCCTAGGGTCCATGGGACTCGGCGTCGCCGCCACGGCGATCGTGTCTCGGGGCAGCAATTCCGGTGCGCAGGCGGTCATGGTCCTGCTCATCTGGGCCGCCATCGCGGTCATCAACATCGCCTACGCCCGGCGGCACTGAGGCACCCCGGAACGACGGTCGAGCGTTACACCGGCAGGACGCCACACAGCAGACGGTTGTCACCACGTTGCCAGAGCGTGCCGACTTCGGCGAAGCCCGCCGCCTTAAGCGCCTCGACGTGGGTGGCGAGCTGCGTCGACTCGGTCCCGTGGTGGCCGGAGTCAACGTGACGGCGGTTGCGTTCTGCGACGTGTCCGGCCAGGGCCGGGTGGGCGGCGGCTGCTTCCCACCAGCCGGACCAGCTCTCGGTGTGGCCGCAGGGAAATCGCCGCAGGTCTTCGCGGTGGCGCAGCGCCACGTCCAGACGGTCCAGGGTCGGGGCCTGCTCGGGATCGAGACGGAAATGGTCGCCGTCAAGCAGCAGGCCGCCGGGGCGCAGGACGGTGGCGAGCTCGGCGTACATGGCACGCAGGTCTTGCTTGGGCAGCCAGTGCAGCGCGGTGGTGCTCACCGCGGCATCGGCGCCCCGGGGCAGGCCGAGCCGGTCCGGCCAGCCGGGCACGCGCAGGTCCAGGTCGACGAACCTCAGCCCGGGGACGTCGGAGTAAGCCGCCTGGCCCAGCGCGAGCGACACCGGGTCGGCGTCGATGCCGATTACCGTCGCGTGCGGCAGTCGGCTGAGCAGCCGGACGGCGAGGGAACCCGGGCCGCAGCCGATGTCGAGTACGAGCGGGTCCGGCCGCCTGGTGCCCTCTTCGACGGCGTCGATCAACGCGGTGAACCGGTCCTCGCGATCGGGCAGGCTCTCCTCCTGCTGGCGGTCCCAACGCTCGATCCAGTCCCGGGCGGTGTCGCGGTCAAGTTCCGGCACGCGTGGCCTCCTCTTGCGTTACTGGCTAAGCTTCTTTTGATAGTCACTAACGTAACGGGCGGGGTGTAACTGGTCAAGTGAATTTCAACAGTCACCATGATGTGGTGATCAGGGTCGCCGTCGAGCTGGTGAACCTGCTCACCCCGGGCCAGGACCGGGGCCGTGGCTACCGGGCGCCCGAAGGGGACGAGCGCACCACAGCCGTCGGCACCGTGCTGCGATCCGCCCGCGGCCGCGAGGCCACCTGGGAAGAAGCCGCGGAACTTTGCTTCGTGGCGGCCGAGCTGCGCGGCGTCTTCGAGGCGGTCAGCGCGGGGGCCGTGGACGAAGCCGCCAGCAACGTCAACATGCTGCTGGCCCGTACCGGCGCGCGGCCCGCGCTCGAGCGGCACGACGGGCAGGGCTGGCATCTTCACTTCCACGCCGCCGACAACTCGCTGCCGAACGGCTGGGCGGCCGGCTGCGCTACCGGCCTAGCGGTCGTGCTCGGCGGCGAGCTGCACGATCGGCTCGGCGTCTGTACCGCACCCAGGTGCGACCGGGTGTACGTGGACATCTCACGCAATGGCACCCGCCGTTACTGCTCCACCTCGTGCCAGAACCGGGTCAAGACCGCCGCGTTCCGCGCACGGCTGTCCTGAGCAGTCATCGGGTGCAGACTAGGAGCAGGGGCTAACTGCCGGGGAGTGGCAAAAAACCGGGAGGATCGCCATGTTCGAGCGATTCACTAGCCAGTCGCGCTACGCCATCGTCGCAGCCCAGGAAGAGGCCAGGAGCCTCGACCACAACTACATCGGCTCCGAGCACCTGCTGCTTGGCCTGCTGCGTGACGACGAGAGCACCTCCGCCCAGCTGCTGGCGTCGGCCGGCATCACGCTGGAGGCAGCCCGGCAGGACGTCCAGGAACTCATCGGCCGGGGCGAGCGGCCGCCGGGCGCTCATATCCCGTTCACGCCGCCGGCCAAGAAGTGCCTGGAACTCTCGCTCCGGGAAGCCTTGCTGCTGGGCGATCGCTACATTGGCAGCGGGCATCTGCTGCTCGGGCTGATCAGCCAGGACGACAGCGTGGCGGTCAAGGTCCTCGGCAGGCTCGGTGCGGACCCGAGCCGGCTCCGGGCGCGAGTCATACGGGAACTGAAGGTTCACCCGGAAGAGCAGGACGATCCGGCCTATATTCCGCCGTCAGCCAGTCGCCTGAAGCCGGTCACGCTGCGATCGCAGGGGGCGATCGGCGCCCGGCTGGACCGGATCGAGGAGCGGCTGACCGCGATCGAGCGGCATCTCGGCATCGCCGGCGAAAATGTCGTACCCCCCTCGTAATGTGTCGGGCATGAACCCATCACGAAGGCGCCGCGCCAACTCCCCAGAAGAACGGTGCCGGTGCGCGGAGTGCGCGGCGTTGGACGAGGAACCCGACCTCGATCCGGAAGCCTGCATGACCGCGGTCGCCGACGACATCCAGGCCGTCGGCTGGTCGGTTCCCGCCGTGCTCGGCGACGAGGTCGCGCCGCCCTGGGCCTACACGGTGGGCTTGTGGCTCAGCAACCAGGGTCCGGAACTGGCCATGTACGGCCTTCCCGTCGAGCATATGACGGTCATCTTGAACTCGATCGCCGATCGCATCGCCAACGGCGCGATGATCGCCGCCGGTGATCAGATCGACGGCATCTGCCCGTGCTCGCTCGCCGTCCGTCCCGTGCACGCGAGCTGGCGGATGACGAGCATGTTCGCGGTCTCGGACCGGTACTACGGCTACATCAGGCCGATGTACCTTCAGGTGGTCTGGCCCGACCGCAGGGATCGTTATCCGGGCGAGGCCGGCTTCCAGCTCAGGTATGAGGGCAGGCAGCCGATGCTGTGGCTGCCCCGTGACGATAACCCTCCGGGCGTGTGGACCCGAATCGACCAGCTCGGCTGACCCCTGCTAGCTGGGAAAACAATTTGCCCCGGCCTGATCCGGTCATTAACGTCAAAGAGCCGGGGTACTGACCAGACCGGCCGCAGGCCGACTGGAAGGGACGAGCCAATGTCACGGGGTGGGCTGCTCCGCAGTTTTCCCGTGCTCGCGATCCGGGACTTCCGGCTGCTGCTCGCCGACCGGCTGATCGCTCCGGCCTCGGTGGGATTCTCCATGGTCGGCGTTTCGTTCGCCGTTCTGGCGGCCACCAACTCCCCCGCCGACCTGTCTTACGTTCTCGCCGCTCAGATCGCCCCGGCGCTGGTCTTCGCGCTTGTCGGCGGCGTCGCGGCCGACAGGTTCCGGCCCCAGCGGGTCATCGTGGCGGCCAACCTGCTCATGGCGCTGGGCGAGGGGACCTTCGGCATCCTCGTGCTGAGCCACCATGCGCCGCTGTGGGCGATGATGGGGCTGGAGGCCATCACCGGGACCGGCCTGGCCATTTTCTACCCGGCCTCCCAGGCTCTGCTCCCCCGCTTGGTCCCCCCCAGCATGCTGCAGGAAGCAAGCGCCATCAGCCGGCTGGCGATGAACACCGGACAGATGTCGGGCGCCGCCGTCGCCGGGCTGCTTGTCGCGGCGGCCGGGCCGGGCTGGGCCCTCGTGCTGTGCGGCGTCGGCATGGTCTCCACCGTTCCGCTGCTGCTGTCCATCGTAGGCTCGCGGCTCGAACCGCGACCTGTCGCAGATGATGACCAGGCGGGCGAGCCGATTCAGCCGCCGGCGCCGAGCATGCTCGCCGAACTGCGCGAGGGCTGGTCGGAGTTCCGGTCGCATACCTGGCTGTGGGTCATCGTCGCTCAGTTCGGCGTCGTGATGATGGCCTGGTACGGGGCTTTCTCTGTGCTGGGCCCGGTGGTGGCGGAGCGGCACCTCGGCGGTCCGGCGGCCTGGGGCGCGATTACCGCGGCGGACGCGTTCGGCCTGATCGCCGGCGGTTTGGTGTCACTGCGGCTCTCACCTCGCCGGCCGATGCTGTTCGTCGTGCTCACCGGAGGCGCGGTGGCCATCTCTCCGCTCTCACTGGCGATGATCCTGCCGCTTCCGGCTGTCTGCCTCGCGTCGTTCGGCCTCGGCGTGCTCGTCGAGGTGATGATGGTGCAGTGGACCGTCACGATGACGCGGAACATCCCGTCGGACAAGCTGGCCCGCGTGTCGTCTTATGACGTTCTGGGCACGGTCATGGCGATGCCGGCCGGAGCCCTGATCGCGGGCCCGCTGGGTACCGCGATCGGAGTCTCTCGGGCGCAGTACACGGCGGCGGCGCTGATCGTGGTGGCTTCGGCCCTGGCGTTGATCCCGCGCGACATCCGCGCCACGCGGAGCAGCGATGCGCCAATGCCACCGCCGCTCGGGGATCCGGCGGCCGCGCTGGAGACCGCGTCCGGTTAGGCCCCGCCCGCGCGACGCGACAGCCCGGCTGATCTGCTTGCCGAAAGAGCCCAAGCCGCAGCCTCATGCCGCCCAACCAAGATCACGAAAGATACGGACTAGATCGGTATGCCGGATATTTCGTATATATACCACTAAAGTAACGGTCAGCTTACAATGGCGCCGCCGGAGGGCCGTTGGTCTTGGTTGTCTGGCCGCGTCAGTCCGGCTGGTCATGAAGCAGCTTTAGGGGAGCGCGTACCCAGCGAGGAAGTTAACGATGCAAGACCCTGCCAGTGGGAGCGCAAAGCTCCGCGCCGGTGATAATAAAAGGCGCGCCAGGAAATCGGCTGTCTTCAATTTCTCGAGGTCGCGGGTGCTGACCTTGCAGAATTGGCCGGTATCGTGGCGGCTGATCGCCGTGATCGTCCTGACGCTCACCATGGGCCTGGTCTTCGGCGGCCTGCGGGTAGCGGCGGCGACTGACGGCGCGGCCCAATTCGGCCGCGTGTCGCAGCTCGCCAACCTTGGACAGCAGGTCACCGGCCTGGTGCAGGACCTGGAGAACGAACGCGACGAGCTGTGCGGAAGCGTTCCCGTCATCAATCCCAAGGCCCTCCAGCACTGGTACGACGCGACAGACGCGGCGGTCGCGAAGGTCCAGGCGCTGTCCGACGACGTCGGCAGTTCCTTCCCGGCGAACATCCAGGCGAAAGCGGCCACCGTGCGCTCCGCGATCGGCAACCTCGGGGAGCTGCGCAACGCGGCCCAGGCCAGCCAGTCCGCGCTGGCGGTGATCGCTGACTACGCGATCCCCATCGACGACATGATCGCCTTGAACGACGAGATCGCGCAGGGTACCGATGACCCCGGCCTCACCAATGACGTCCAGACGCTCAGCTCGCTGTCCCTGGAGAAGGACCAGGCCGCCCAGCAGCGCGCGATCCTCTTCAACGCATTCACGGAGGGGCTTTTCGCTAACGGCGAGCAGCAGGCGCTGACCACCGTGGTGGCGGAGCAGGGCGCTGACAGCACGGCGTTCGACGCGACCGCCACGCCAGCCGAACAGAGCTCTTTCAACAGCCGGGTGGCCGGATCGCTGGTGAAAGAGGCAGTGGTCATCGAGGAGTACGTGGTCAGCACCGGGCGTCTGGACATCGGTAATGGCGCCCTGAACATCAGCGCGCAAGACGCGCCCGGGCAATGGTACTCGGCGATGTCCGCCACGATCGACAACATGCAGACCGTCGAGCTGGAGGTAGCCGGGAACATCGTCGCGCGGGCTCAGGTGCTGCAGCGGGGCGCGGAGCAGTCCGCGTTGTTCACCGCGATCCTGACGGCGATGATCCTGCTCCTGGTGATGATCGCGACATTCGCCGTCGCTAGATCTTTGGTCCTGCCACTGCGCAGGCTGCGGGCAGGCGCACTTAATATCGCCACGGTGCAACTGCCGGAGCGGGTGCGGCAGCTGGCCGAAATCGCGGACTCTGCCACCAGCCTGGAGGTGGCGCCGATCGACGTGCTATCCATAGATGAGATCGGCCAGGTCGCCCGCGCGTTCGACCAGGTGCACTCCGAAGCGGTACGGCTCGCCGGCAACGAGGCGATGCTGCGCGCCAGCTTCAACGCGATGTTCGTCAACCTGTCACGACGTAGCCAGACGCTGATCGAGCGGCTGGCGCGCACAATCGATTCCCTGGAGCAGAACGAGGAAGATCCGGACCGGCTGTCCTACCTATTCTTGATGGACCACCTAGTCACCCGGATGCGCCGGAACTCCGAGAATCTTCTCCTGCTCGCCGGGCACGACAGCGCCCGCAAGTGGAGCGAACCGGTGTCGCTGGCGGACGTGATCCGGGCCGCGACCTCGGAGATCGAACAGTACGTTCGGGTGGCGCTGAGCATTCAGCAGGGGATTTGGATCTCCGGGCAGGCGGTATCGGACATCGTGCGCCTACTCGCCGAGATCATCGAGAACGCCACGACATTCTCCCCCAAGGATACCCAGGTGCTCGTGTCAGCCCAGGGGTTGACCAGCGGAGGTGTGCTGGTCGAGGTCAGCGACAGCGGGCTCGGCCTTTCCGAGGCGCGGCTCACGGAGATCAACTTGCGCCTGGCCAACCCGCCCGTGATCGACGTTTCGGTATCCCGGCACATGGGGCTGTTCGCGGTGGCGCGCCTAGCCGAGCGGCACGGGGTACGGGTTCGGATACGGCCCGGATCCCCGCAGGGGCTGACCGTCCTGGTATGGCTGCCCGACAGCCTTACCGAGCGGGAAACCGGCCCGCACGGCGGGTGGTCGCAGCCGCGCGCCGCTCAAGCCGACTTCCAGGCCAGCCGGCCGGCCGGCCGGCACAGCACGGCCGTACGCTCCGCTTCGGATGGCCGGCCCGCAAACGACCGGCCAGATGCCGTCGCCGCGTCCACGCCCATCGGCGCGGGCACGCCCGACGCCGCGTCCGCGCGTGAGACGGCGCAGGCAGCCGCCTTGCCGACGTCCAGTTGGTTTCGCAACCCCCGTTCGGCCGCAACTCCTACGAGCGGCACCGGGCCAGCCCCGCAGACGGGCGGCGGTCGGCTAGCCGACACGTATGAGTCGGCTCAAGGCAGGCACGCCGCTCAGATCATCGCCGATCCGGTCCGTGGCAGCGGCGAGATCGCCGGGCTGCCTGTGCGCGTCCCGCAGGCGAATCTCATTTCCGGCTCTGCAGGTCGCGGCCGCCATGCAGACATCGGCGTGACAAGCCGTCCGGCAGATGGTCACGAGGCGCAGACGCCAGCGGCGTCGAGGCCGCAGCGAACACCTGAGATGGCTCGCCGCCGCCTGAGCGGGTTCCAGCGCGGAACTCACCGGGCCGAGGGCCAGACACCCCGCACAGCAGAGGGAGCGGATCATTGAGCTACGTCCAGCGCCAGGACCTAAACTGGCTGATCACCGACTTCACCGCGCGCGTCGCGGACGTCGCGCACGCGGTCGTGGTGTCCGCGGACGGTGTGCCGCTAGCGGTGTCGGAGGGCATCCCCCAGTTTTTCGCTGAACAACTCGCGGCCATCACCGCAGGGCTGGTCAGCCTGACGCAAGGCGCGGCGCGGATCTTCGCGGCAGGCCAGCCCACCCAGGCGCTGGTCGAGATGGAAGGCGGGCTGCTGCTCGTCAAGGCGATCAGCGACGGCTCCAGCGTGGCCGTCCTCGCCTCGCCGGAATGCGACACTGACCTGGTCGCCTACGAGATGACGCGGATGGTCGAGGCGGTCGGTGAGGTGCTGACCCCGGCGGTCCGCGTCCCGCAAGGCTTCTAAGCCAGGACTGCCCAGGTAAGTTAGGCAGGCATCAGGCGTTCTTGGAGTACGAGCGGAACGTCAGCACCGATACAGCCACGCACGCCACCGCCAGCACCAGCAGGCCGCCGCAGCGCATCCCGATCGCGCTCCAGTCAGGCGAGGCAGAGACCGCCGAACGGCCGATCTGCACCGCCCAGTTGAGCGGATTGCGCGACGCGATGGCCTGCATCCAGCCCGGCATCAGCCTGGTCTGGATGAAGGCCGAGGACAGGAACATCAGCGGGAGCATGAAGAACGTGTACACGCCGATGATCGCCTCGCGGGAGCGCAGCGTCATGCCGACCGCGTTGGACAGCCCGCCGAACACCACGCCGACGATGATCGACGCCGCGACCATGACCGCTACTCCGGCGACCCCGCCGTGATAGCGTGCGCCGCCCGCCAGCCCGAGACCGACAATGATCAACGACTGCACGGCGGTGCTGACCGCCTGCTCGGCCACGGTCGCGTTCATGATCCCGATCCGGCTGGCCGGCGAGACGAGGAACCGGTTCAGCGTGCCCCGGTCGATTTCCTCGATCATCGACATGCCCGCCCACATGTTGTTGGACATGGCGTTCATCGCGATCACGCCGGGCACCAGGTAGTCCAGGTAGGTGCCGCCGAAGGCGAAGCCCGGGATGTCGATGACCTTACGGAACAGCTGCCCGAACAAGAACAGCCAGATCACCGGCTGGATGACGCTGAAGGTCAGCACCCAGGGCTGCCTGACCAGCGCGTGCAGCTTCCTGCCGGTCAGGTACCAGGTATGGACCAGGGCGGTGCGCGGCGACACGCCGCCGCCCCGCGCCGGGTGGAATCCGGCGGAACCGGCGCCCGCTGGGCCCGACGAGACAGGATCGAGTTCTACGGTCGCCATCACTTGCTCGCCTCCACCAGTTCACGGTCGTCTTCTGCGTCGATGCGGGCCGCGGTCCCCGACTCGCTGTAGCGGCGCCCGGTATGCCGCAGGTACACGTCATCCAGCGAGGGCCGGGCCACGGCCACGGAAGCCGCGTCGATCCCGGCCCGCTGCAGTGCGGCCAGCACGACCGGGACGGCGGCGGCACCGTCGTCACTGCGGGCCGACACGTCCCGGCCCGCGATCACCACCTCCCGTACCTGCGGCAGGCCCGCCAGCACGCTCCGGACTCCGCTCGCGTCGGTGCCTGAGGGCAGTTCCACGTGCACGACGTCGCCGCGCAGCGCCCCCTTGAGCCCGTCGGGCGTGCCTGAGGTGACCACCCGGCCGCGATCCACGATCGCCAGCCGGCTTGCCAGCCGGTCGGCTTCTTCCAGGTAGTGCGTGGTCAGCAGCACGGTCAGCCCCTCATGAGCGGCTAGCCGCGCGATTTCCTGCCACATCGCGGTCCTGGCTTCCGGATCCAGGCCGGTGGTCGGCTCGTCCAGGAACAGCGCCGCGGGGCGGTGGATCAGCCCGAGCGCCACGTCCAGGCGACGCTGCATGCCGCCGGAGTACGTCTTGACCATCCGGCCCGCCGCCTCGGCCAGCCCGAAGTGGGCGAGCAGCTCGTCCGCGCGAGCCCCCGCGGCCCGGCCGCGCAGCCCGTACAACCGGCCCTGCAGCATGAGGTTCTCCCGGGCCGTGGCGGTCGGGTCGGCACCGGAACGCTGCGCCACGACGCCGATCACCTGGCGCACCTGCCCCGGCCGGGCGAGCACGTCGATGCCCTCGACGCGAGCCGTGCCCTCGTCGGGCCGGGCCAGCGAGGTGAGGATCTTGACGGTGGTGGTCTTACCTGCTCCGTTCGGGCCGAGCAGGCCGTAGATGATGCCCCGCGGGACGCTGATGTCCAGGCCGTTCAGCGCCCGGATGCCGGGCTTGTGGCCTCGGGTGGCGTAGGTCTTGACTAGTTGATGTGCCTCGATGGCATAGTCGGTCGAACTCACTATTCACTCCTGTGGGCGATTTTCCAGCCCGCGAGGAGAACCCGGCTATTCTTACTGCTGGGACCTCGGGTTCCGCCTGTTCGCGGGATCGATGTGAGGTTGACGGCCCCGGCCGCCGGTGTTGCCGCACCAGGCCGGGGTCGTTCTGCTTAGCTGTCCATCGCTTCTCCTCCCTGCTGGTCGATGAGGGGCTGGTCGATGAGGGGCTGGTCGATGAG
>JBEKKH010000138.1:0-14042 GCA_050010815.1 Streptosporangiaceae bacterium
TCGGCGCTCGGTTTGCGCACCCTCTGGAACAAGAGTCGCGCAGCGTGACGACTGCTGATCACAGCCATCGCGCGATATCCGCTGGTGAGCCCTGGCCGAGGGTCGGCCCGGTTGAAACACGGTACCGTCCGGATCATGGCCACCAAAGCCGAGCGGCGCGCCGCGCGCGAACGCGTGAGCGCCTACCACGAATCGCAGTTGGCCGGACTTCTCGGCCACGTCGGGGCAGAGATCGACCGCTATCGCGCCGGCGAGATCGACGCCTATGCCGCGGATGAGACGATCCACCACTACCACCGTGCCGCCGCAGAACTGTGGAAGTTCTGCTTCGCCCGAGGCGGCGGTGCTCACGTCGAGTTCATCGCCGGCCTCCTCGATCGCATGACCGCCGACGCAGAAACCATCGACTGGTGGGAACGCGCCGCACTGCGACGACACCAATGACCCAACCGTGCTGCGCTCCCCGTGCGGGGTGCCGGGGTCTGTCACGTACCGTGGCCACGCCTCACGATGGTTGAGCGCGCTAACCGCCGTTCGGCACGGTTGGGAAGGGAAGTGCAGTTCACCCGTTCGCCGCCCATAACGGGCTCATCTGTGGAGGAAGCTCTGTGGCTCAACGGCTGCCTTCTCTAGCATTCGTGGACTTCCGTTTCGGTCCGTCCGTCCAAGAGGATGGGGCTGCAATCGGATGGCGTCGTAAACGGTGACGAGGAGCACTTGGTGACGTCGGCATCCAGGGCGAGCTGTTCCCGGTTGGCGGCACCATGCCGTCTTCACCGACTCGCCCTACGAACTCGTCCCAGCCGAAGCGTCTCTGATGCTCCTGGCCTGTTACTCCGGGATAGCCTGGGGTGCGGAAGTTGTCTTTGTCCGGACTCACTTCGAGGGCGCGGCATGGCAGACAGGCCTATCACGGAGATCAGCCTCAAGGATGTCCGGAAGCTTATTGAGGACAAGAACATCGGCGAGGACGTCGCGGACACTGTCGGGACGATCCTCGGTGTGGTCTTGGCACTGGCGCCGGCCGTTGCCGGGCCCGCCGCGCTGCCACTGTGGGCACTGATCGAACCGAAGAACGAGCTAATCGATGCCGTCAAGAACGCGGCCAGGAAGATCTCCAGGTCAAAGCCGAGCGACTACCTGGACCGGGCCGAGCGGATGGCCGCCGCGAACTGCCTGCTCGTGTACGTGGCCCTCTTCGACGCGGCACGGCAGCGGTGGCCGTCCATCATCCGGGAACTGGGCCTTACCCAGGAAGAAGCGAAGACGGCGCTGGTGGAGGCCAGTGCTCGCGCCCGGCCGATCAGTGATGAGTCTGTTGCCGACTTGGCCGTCAAGATTCCGCATCCGGCTGATCGTTCCTTGTCGAGCGAGCGAGTCAGGCGCGTAATCTACACGTGGTTGGCCACCCGCTTTCTCTCGGACGCGCTTCCAGCGACCGGGCACCTGCCGGATCGTGAGGCAGTGGGCGCTCGTGATGGATGGACGCTCGACATCATGGACCGGGCGGAAGCGCTCTACCAGGCGGAGTACCTGGGGATGGCGGTCGAGTTCCAGCAGTTCTTCGTCTGGAGCGTGCTGCAGGACCAGGTTGCCGGGCAGGAACAGATCCGGCACCTGGCCGGGGACCAGCGGACCTGGTTCGAGCTGATCAGCCGGGCCATGTACTCGCTGGACCTGGGCATGCTGGGACTGGCCGAGGCTATAGCGCGGCTGCCTCGCCCCGCTTCTGGAGACACTGCCCTCGCCGGGACCGGGCAGCCCCACGTGCAGGCCGTGGCCGAGGGGTTGTACCGGACCTACGCAGACATCCTCCAGCAGCAGGTGATCGATGACCAGTTCGCGGTGGACGACGTCGGGGCGCGCCTTGGGTTCCCGCGGAAGATCGACGGCTTCATCCCGCAGGCCTACCGCATCGCCCAGTACGACGATAAGGACATGCGCCTAGAGGACGAGGACGCCTGGAGCGGGCGCGAGGTCCACGGGGACATCGGAGTGTTCATCCTGCGGTACCTCGAATCACCGTACAGCGTGCAGACGCCGCTGCTGCTCCTAGGCCAGCCCGGCTCGGGCAAGTCGTTGCTCACCGAGATGCTGGCCGGCCACCTCGGCTACCCTGCCTACACGACCGTCCGCGTGAAGCTCCGTGACGTCGATCCGGATGTCGGCCTCCTCACCCAGCTCAAGGCCCAGATCCAGGCGGACACCGGCGGCCGTTCCATCGAATGGGCCGACTTCGCCGAGGGACTGAGCATGTGCCCGCCGGTGGTGATTCTGGACGGATACGACGAGCTCCTGCAGGCGACCGGGAAGGTGTTCGCCGGCTACCTCGACGAGGTCCGCCTGTTCCAGCACCTGCAGGCCGTGCAGCACCGGCCGGTGCGGGTGATTGTGACCAGCCGCCTCACGCTCATTGATAAGGTGTCCGTCCCGCTCGGCACCACGGTCGTCAAGCTGGAGGAGTTCGACCGGCAGCGCCGCGACGCTTGGTGCGAGGTGTGGAACAAGGAGAATAAGGCATATTTTAGCCAGAACGGAATCCGGTCGTTTGCCGTACCGGACAACGGGAAGCTGCTGGAACTGGCCCGGCAGCCGCTGCTGCTCCTGATGCTGGCGATCTACGACTCGCTGGGCAACGAGTTGAGCGGGCAGCCTGAGATCGACCAGACCCTTCTGTACGACAGGCTGCTGCGCCGGTTCATCGAGCGGGAACTGTCCAAGGGGAAGGCCGGCCGCGAGTTCGCGGCCGGCCCCGACGCCGACCGGAAGGCGGCGGTCGACCGGGAGATGGACCGGCTTGGGGTCGCCGCCATCGGCATGTTCAGCAGGCAGGACGTGAAGATCCGCCGCGAGGACCTGAACGCCGACATCAGCTACTTCGCCCTGGACAAGGATGTTGGAGCGGGCGGCCGGGTGCTGACCGAAGCGGACATGCTGCTCGGCAGCTTCTTCTTCATCCACGAGTCCCGCAGCAGGCTCCAGCAGGAGTCGGCCGAACCCGCCGCCGGGTCGGTCGCGTTCGAGTTCCTGCATAACACCTTCGGCGAGTTCCTGGCCGCCGACTTCATCCTCCGCCGCGCCGTCGAGGAAGCCCAGGTAATCTGCCATCTGGCCGGCAACCCGAGGCTGGAGACGACGCGCGGTCAGAGGCTGGAGGGGCTGAGCGAAGGTTGGTTCGGCGCCCTGCTGCACACGCCGCTGCACACCCGCCCGGTGATCCTGGACATGATCCGCGAGTGGGGCAGCCACCGGCTGGGCGACCGCCAGTGGTCACATTCCCACGTCCTGGCCGCGCTCGACGCGATCACGGCCGCGCAGCTTCGCGTGATCCTGAATGACATGGTCATTCCGGACCCGGACCCCATGCGGCGGGGCCGGTCGCCGTACCCCGTGCTGCCCCGGCGCGGGCACCTAGCCATCTACAGCCTGAACCTGGTCCTGCTCCGTGCCTACCTGGGCGGCGACGAGGAGTACGTCCTGGAGGAGAGCGCGCTGGGCGAGTGGGCCGGGGCCTGCCGTCCCTGGGACGGCCTCGCAAACCTCTGGCGCTCCTGGTTCACGCTGGAGAGCCTTGGCGCGCTGGCGCAGGCGCTCACCGCCATCCGCCGCGATCAGCTGATCGCGATCGTCCCTGCCCGGTCGGAGCTGGCTCAGGGGACGGGTTCGCCGCTCACCGATCTCTACAGCTCCGCAGTGGCGCTCGCCGACCGGGTGACCGCCGCCTCTGTCGGCCTGCACATCGTCCCGTTCGCGAGGATGCCAGAGAGCATCTTCGCAGCCTTCTGGGGAGAGTTCGGAGACGCGATCCCGGAGCTGGAAACGGCCGCCACTGTGCTGCGGCTCAAGATGTACGCGACCGACGGCAACGAACTTGCGGCACCTTCCGGCGGGTCGCAGGACGCCGACCTGCGATTGTCTCTCGACCTTCTCCAGCCGGGGGCCGAAGTCGCGTTCGACTTCGCCGACACGGTCGCGCGGATGGCCCATACGCCCCCCCAACGGCGGCGAGTTGACGTTGTCGATGATGCCCTGTCGAGCCTCGGGTACCTGTCCCGCTACGAAGCGGAGGCCGCCGTCGATGCCCGGGCCAGGCTGGACCCCGACTGGCTTCAGGGCCTCCTGGCATCGGGACGGGAACAAGGGACATGGGAGGACTTCGTGCGCAGTCCTGCGGCGGCCCCGGTGCTCCGGGCCGCAGCGCGAGGACTTGACCGCAAGAAGTCCGGTCTCGCCATCGCTGCGGCCTGGCCCCCATCCCCTGATGGTGCGATTGAGGTCATCGACATCGACACCGCGTCCGCGCTGACGGTGCTCTGCTATCTGGGGGGCGGCACCGGTATGTGTGCCCGGCTCCTAGACGTAATTGTCGAGAAGTGCGACCAAGGTGCCTGGCACCTGCTAGATATCCCCGTGCAGACCTGGGAGGGGCTGGCCGACCTCTTCCTCTCGCCCGATCCGGTCATCGGCGCGTGTAAAGCCAGGTTCCTGGTACTTCTCGAGTCGGCCGTCGCGGAAGCACTGTCAAGTGTTGCCGACCGTGATGATATTCGCGGCATGGACGCATTGGCGCACTTCTGGGCGCAGGCGCTGCGGATCGGCGCGGTAAACGATCAGGAACGGATTCTCCAGACGACCGATCTCTGGCTGGAACTCTCCTCTGGAGACCTGACCGCCCGGGATGGCATGTGCCTCATGTCGCTCTTCGGCTGGGTGCGTGAGGTCGGTGACCCATCGCTTGCCCTTCGACTGATGCGCTCCGCAGCAGGTGCGGGAGGTTCGCCCTGGCTCGATCTCTTCTTCGGGCCTGGCTCGGACAACTGGAGTCCCGAAGCCGTGGACAATGCCGGCGTTGCACGCCTCCTTACCCACAGTCAGGCGATGGATCTCCGCTGGGCACTAGATGTACTGCGGCAGGCTGCCGGGGAAGAGGCGAAGCACCCGAGGCCCGCCGGGACAAGCGACGGCGCGGCTAGCCCGCGGCCTCCGTAGCTCGCCGAAGAGGACCGGCCAAACAACAACTCGGCAGGCTCCGTGCTTGCGCCCGTCGGCTCCTGAGCTGCTGTGGGCGGATCGTCCGCTCGGCGACCCGCCATGTGCAGAACCAGGCAATCTGAGTGCCACCCGACAGCGGAACGGTGATGCTCGGCATCGTACGGAATCGACAGTGGCGGGGCATAATCAGGTGGCGCTGGTTCCAGATCAGGGTCGGGTCCAGCAGCTTACGCCGGCAGCTGCCAATCCACCGCTCCATGATCGAATTCATTCGAGAGGTGCCTGGACGGTGGAGCGAATGACCCGGCTCCCGGCCGCCTGGAACACAGCATCGAACGCCTGCGTGAAGCTGGCGTCCCGGTCATGCAAGACGAACTTTGCCCGCCCCGGCCTCCTCTAGGTCCATGAGCAGGTTCCGGGCCTGCTGGACGACCCAGGACTGGACCGGGTGCTCGGTGGCGCCCAGGACCCGGACGCGCCGGCTGCCGTGCTCGATCACCGCAAGGACATGCACTTTCGTGCCATTGAGCAGGTCGGCGGTGAAGAAGTCCAGCGCCAGGATTCCCTGTGCCTGAGATCGCAGGAACTCCGCCCAGCCAGGGCCCTCCTGGCGGGGTGCCGGGTCGATCCCGGCGTCCTTGAGGATCTGCCACACCGTCGACGGTGCCACGATGATGCCGAGCCCGGCGAGCTCGCCGTGGATCCGGCGGTAGCCCCACGACTCATTCTCCCAGGCCAGCCTCAGCACCACCGACCGGACATTACGGCGCGTCGGGGGTCGGCCGGAACGTCCCCGCCGGGACAACCGCGCCCAGCGGCGGCGGACGATGTCGCGGTGCCAGCGCACAATCGTGGCCGGGGTCACGATTAGCCGCAACCCGCCCAAGCGCCCGGCGGGCAGCGTCCCGGCGAGCAACGTCAGCCACGCGCGGTCCGGCCACGTCAACCGCGAATGAGCCCTCGGCCGCTCGCGCAGGGCCACCGCGAGCTGGTGGCGCAGCATCAGGATCTCGGCGTCCTTCCACCACGCCTCCCGCCGCGACAAGCCCAGCACCGACACGGCCCGGGTCACGACGAGGAACATCAGCTTCAAGCCCACAAGCCGAAGATCATCCCACGCCAGCCCTGCCCGGCAGGCACCGTTCACGCGACCGCGCCGGCGGCGTCCCGTAAAGCATCAGCCGAGGTGGCGCAGGTTTTCGGCACTGATAGGACGAGCCCGGTCAGCCCGAAGAGCACCGCGAGCCCGGCGAGCAGCAGCGAGCCCTCCACCGGATGCCTGGCGATATCCGGCCAGCGGATGGCCGCGATCGCCGACGGCACGCCGAGCACCGCGGCGAAGTACCCGAGCGTCAGCGGCCAGGAAGCTTTCCTGTGTCGCTGACCTACGCGACCCCGTCAGGCGCTATGTGGAACACGAGGGCTCCACGGCGTTATTAGTTCCGGTATAGACGTAATAGTCGGGGATGTACCCTCCGTTGCCCCAGCTTGTCTTGTAGGCGATCAGGTCCCAGACGCTGCTGCTTCCCACCTGCTGGGCCTCCGCGGTGCAGTAGATATAGACGGTCGTCCCGGTGCAGAGGATGCCTATGAAGTCCTGAGACAGCAGATACGGTTCAGAATACACATTCGCGCACTGTCCGGCCGGGAGGTTGTATACCGTGGCCTGGAATGGCTGGAAGGTGGGCGTGGCCGGCGGAGTAGCCGCAGGTGGCATGTTGACGACTACGTTGTTATCGCTTGTTGCTGATGCTTTTGCTGATCCTTGCGAGAAATAAAGGAATAGTCCAGAGACGAGGGCCGCCACGACTACCGCGGCCGCGCCGATCCAGGCAATCTTCTCTTTGCTGCTGCGACGGCCGCCAGGGCCAGAACCGCCCATAATCCCCACCCCTATTACTGATGTACCGGTTTGCGGCTAATCCTAGGGTCGGGGTGGTTCGACGGCTAGCCTCTTGCTCGGGGCTAGCCGTCGTCACCGCCGCTGCCTTTGTGCCAAAAATCTCATCCGCCCAGGTGGGAGTCGCTCGCGAGCACCGCGCCTCACCGGACTCTCCGAGCTGCCGCACCGCAGCGTCACCACTGCGTCCGCTACCCGAACCGATTACCAATCCTGAACGGGTCGTGCACCCCAATGCCCGCAGACGAGACCGGCTCGGCGGCAATCTCCACGAGTACCGGCATGCCGCCTGACCAGCACGGATGATTAATCGGCACCCACAATGCTATTTCCCGGGGTGGCCTTTCGGCTCCGGGTTAGCCATCGGATCTAGGGATATGCCTCCGATCTCTCCCCGCTTGGCGGGGTATATGGAACTGCGCCTCGTGGCGCAGGAGTACCCCGCATAGACCTGCGGCCTCACGTGGCCGGTGAGTCGGCCGTGAGCTTCAGGAACCTGCAGGTCAGAGGCTATTAGCGCGGTTTCGGCACCCCACAGGCGACCCCATGACCTGATCCGGACAATGTCGGCGAAGGCGAACGCCGCGCAGGCCTTTTTGCGCGTCCAATGTCTTCCGGATATGAATGATCATCCATGTAACGCGAGGCCTGGTTTTCTTGGCGGGAAGGCGGTAGGTTCCTGACGGGGAGGGGAATATGGATGTCGCGGGTGAGTGGGCGGAGCGCATTGCCAGGCGGTTCACTCCGGAGGAGCTTGGATTTGCCGCCGAGGTAGGAACGGCCTACGCTGCAGGCGGAAGCCGGAGAAGGGATCTTTTCCCTGGGGACGAGACCCAGCCGGGAGCATTCGGGCCGGGCGGCCTCATAGCCGAACTGCCGATGATCCTGCATGCGCTAGCCCAGGCCGGGCCAGTGCTGCTGAGCCTGCTGGGCAGCAATTATCTCGGTAACGCCGTCGGGGTGACGAGCCTGCTGGTCGCACTCCGCCAGGGCCACAGGGATAAGCCGGCTAGTGAGAAGGACGAGCAGGCAATCGGCAGCCCTTCTCCTGTTAATGAGAGGCAGGCTCTGGAGCAGAGCCTGAAGACGCTGCGCGGACGCCTGACGGAAGCGGGATTCGCCCCACCGAGGGCGAATGAGCTCGCACACGGGCTGCTTGAAGAAATGCTGTCAGACGCGGCGAGTGCAGCGCAGTTCATCGATGTGATAACGGCCGTGCCGGACAAGCCACCGAAAGGAGAGAGGCTTATCCCGCGGTTCATCAGGCACCGCAAGGGTGCCTGATGAACCCCGGCACGCGGGAAACCCGGCAGCTGATGCCACCCTGGCTGTGGGTGTGGCTGATTGGCGACGTCGCGATCCTGATTCCAGCCGAGATTAGCGACGTGCGCTACCAGATCGCCGAGTACACAGGCCACGGGGACGTTTCCCCTCAACTCACCGCAGGGGTCTCGTATAAGCTGCTGTTCCTTTTCGCTCTGCTGGCGGCGCTCACCTACGCCATCCTCGCCATAGGCGCGATCGCCGCCGTGTTCCCGCACATCCGGGGCCGCTGGGTTGAGAGTCGCCACCGGCTGGCCGAGAGCGACGATCCGGTGATCGCCGAGATGCAGCGCTTTGTCGGTCAGTACGACCCGGCGATCCAGTTGCGCGTCGGCGTCAGCAACCGGCAGGCGGCCCGCATCTACCCGGTCGGCTGGCGTGTGGCGCGTATCGCGGTCTTTCTTCCCCTCAGTCGCCTGTGGAACACGGATCGCCCGGCGGCCGAGGCGATCTTGCTGCATGAAGTCGCGCATCGCCGACACGGCGACCAGTTCGTCGTGGGTCTCGGCAGCCCGTTCACCTGGCTCCTGCGGATCTGGGTGCCTGCGTTCATCGTCTTGGGTCTAGTGCCGATCCTGGTCTACGCCGCGCTCGGCGGCGGGAAGCTGGCACAGGCGGTCGGCGGCCAGGGCGGGCTGCAGCTCGTGCAGCCCGCCGTACTGCTGATCCTCCCGGTCATGGCGCTGTGGCTCGCCGAACTCAACGCCGACAGCCTCACCTCCCAGATCGCCGGGTCGCAGGCGCTCCGGGACGCCCTGCTGGCGATGACCTCCAGCCGCGGAGCGTCCTTCGCCGCCAGGTCACTGGCACTGCTGTCCCATCCGCCGCGTCGGCTCCGGCTGCGCCTCGCCGAGGCGCGTCAGGCGAGCATAGCCGTCTTGCTCGCGGCCTGGCCTGCGGCGCTGATCGCGCAGCTTGCCGTGGTCATCGCAGGCGCGCTGATCGCCTACCTCCTCATCAGCACGTCGTCCCACGACACTGGTGTCAACCTGCTCGCCGGCACGCGGCTCTTCCTGGTCAGCAACAGGATCCTGACAATTGCCGCGCTCGTCCTCGTGCTGCTGTGGCCAGTCCTGGCGTGGCCGTGGGATCGGCTCTGGTCTTCAGGCTCTCTCGGGGTCTCTGGTGTTCCTGCACACGGTGCTGGGCGACTGCCGTGGCCGCCTTACCTCGCCGCCGCCGTCATCCCCGCCGCCTTGCTGGGCGCTTCCTTCGCCCCGATCCCGGCAAACTTCGTCTCGGAATCCAGGCCGCCGAGCGCCTGCGCGCAGCTAGCCGCGTGGAACGACGGTGGCGGGCTGCACGCCAAGGAGGACGCGGAGGCCGCTACCAGGCGCCTGCTGGCCGCCCCGGGCCTGGCTAGTAACTCGAGGGTGCTCGTCGCGGCGGCCACGGTGGCGCTGCATGACCCGCCGCCGGGCACCGCGCGAGACAGCTACGTCACGGCCATGAACGATCTCATCGCAGGGTCACGGGACTACCTCGCGGGCAGATCGGCAGCGGGCCTCAGTGAGCTGGCCAGTAGCGTGACCGCCAATAGGAAATCTACGAGCCTCCTGGCAGACCAGATAGGGAACTGCGTGCAGCTGACGACGGCTGAGCTAAGAGCTGACCTGCTCACCACGGCCACTCTGCCGTCGGGGGTCAGCCAGGCAGCACTGCCATCCGACCTGCCCGCCACGACCAACAAGCCCAGTTGCCTATCGGTGCTGAACGGACTCAGCGTCACCACCCCTCCCAGCGCTACGACCAGGCAGGCTGGCGTGGCCTTCACCGCGGGCGAGGCGGGGCCGCAGTTCGAGGAGGTACTGCGCTCGTATCCGCCGCAGGAGGCGGCTCCGGCATTCGCGGCCATCACGCGGGCGCTGACCGAATGCGGCCGGTTCACCATCGGCTGGACTAACCCGGCAGCGACCGGTAGCGAGACCGTCACGCCATCGGGCGCGGTTGCCCTGGGCAGCCAGTCCTGGTCAGCTGCCATTGTCGTCACCGGAGTCGGCGTCCCGATTTACGAGACTTTGATACTGATGCGGATGCAGAGCACGCTCGCCGCTGTGCAGGTGGCGAGCGCTGGCGGCTCTCCGGCGGTACTGGCCCGTGAATTCGCGATCCTCGCCGTCGCCAAGCTGCCCTAGCTATGTGGGCGGCCAATACGCGACCCCACACTGTGAGCTGGGGTTTCCCTGACAGCGTGATGAAGATCCGGCGCTGCTTCTGAACATGTTCAAGTAGTTGAGCCAACGCCATGAACGAGCTGAGCCTGACTCCTGCACCGCTCCCGAACGCTGCAGGTCAAGGGCTAGGACGGTGTTTTCGGCACCCACGCTACACGCTGGATCTGCGCCAGTTCACCACCTGGTGCCGGGCCCGCTCCCTGCCGCTGTTCGCGGTCCGCCGTGCCGACATCGAAGGCTTCGCCAGAGAACTCGAGGCCAGGGGCCGCGCCCGCGCGACCGTCACCCGCAGGCTGCGCACCATTGCCGGGTTCTACAAGTACGCGGTCCAGGAGGTACTCCTGGACCATTCCCCGGCCGCGCATGTCCGGCGGCCGCGGCTGGATTACGAGTCTCATGCCACCGCCCTGGACCGCAACGAGCTGGGCGCCCTCCTGGTCGCCGCCGGGCTCGGCCCGCCGACCGAGCATGCGCTGATCTCGCTGCTCGCACTGAACGGGCTGCGGGTCTCCGAAGCCACCGGCGCTGATATCGAGCACCTGGGCCTGGAGCGCGGCCACCGGACCCTGACGATCATCCTATTAGGGCGGCAAGGTCGTCACCATCCCGCTTGCCCCGCGCACCGCCCGGGCGGTCGACCTGGCCACCGGCGAACGCTGTGACGGGCCGCTCTTCCTCACCGCAGACGGGCGGCGGCTGGACCGGCACGGCGCCGGGCGGATCGTCCGCAAGGTCACGCGCCGCGCCGGGATCACCAAGCCCGTCGGACCGCACACCCTCAGGCACGCGTTCATCACCGCAGCCCTGGACGCCGGCGTGCCGCTGCGCGACGTTCAGGAGGCCGCCTCCCACGCTGACCCGCGAACCACGATCCGGTACGACCGGGCCCGCGGAAGCCTGGACCGGCACGCCACCTATATCGTCGCGGCCTACATCGCTGGCGCCGCCCGGTAACCACACCGCCTGATAAAGCCTCGCCTGGCGGCCGTGGCCGCCAGGCGGGCAGGCCTGCAGCCACCCGATGACCACGGCCGCGAGGCCGTCACAATCCGCGACCTAACCGTGAACAGGAACCGATATGCACGGCCACCGGGGCATGGCGGCGCGGCTGTTTGATGTCCGCGGAGCTGGATGTTCTGTCGCTGATTCGTGTCGTGCTGGCTCCTCTGTGCGGCACGTTCGGCAGCAGCCTGGCCGCTAGCTTCGGCTGTTGGCTGGCAGGCACGCTCGCCCGGCGGGCAGGCTCGTGCCTGGCTGGCGGCGCAGGGCGCGTGCTGGCCTGGCGAGTGAACGGAACAACCGGGCAAGCGCTGCGGAATTCTGACCCAGCAGAGCGTCAGCTGCCCTCTGCTCAGCCGGGCTCCTGGTGCGCTCTGCCTCATAGACCATGTAACCGTAATAGGACATTGTGCTTCCTCGCTGTGAGTGATCGTCAGTCGGCGGGCTGCGTGGGTCCGTGCGCCTTCATGGCGATGGCGTGCCGCCGGTCATCGCGACGGCGATCGAGATCTTCTGCGGTGGAGGTACGGGCCCGTCCCGGCGGCGATGTCCCTGCCATCCCGCCGCCTGCGGTCAGCAGCCGTCCGGAGACTAAAGACCCGGGGTCGCAGCGAACAGGATGCGTCCGACCTCCTGTTTCCACTGTAATGTACTTTGATGGTAACACAGATGCAGAGATCCACGTAAACGCTCACTAAGCACAAGCAATGTTTCTGGTATAGTCAGTATTGATGGGAACAACACTGACACGGCCGCCCCTCACCGACCTGCGGATCGTCGGCGGCAACCTGGCACTGAATTTCGTCAACACCCGCGCCGGCCCCAGGCACGCCCCGGCCGACACCGAGTGGCTATCCAGCTACGAGGACTTCGCGGCCTGGAGCCGCCATGCCGACGTCGGCCACCCCAGCCCCGCGCCCAGCGAAACCGCACCACGCCCGGCCGCGATCGCGGCGTTCGCACGCGTGCAGGCGTGCCGGGACGACATGTATGAGATCTTCCTCGCGCTGGCTGACGGCTCAGCGCCACCCGATCCAGCCCTGCGGCGCCTGCACCTTGCCTACATCGAAGCCCTCGCGCAGGGCCATCTCACCGGCGGCACGGAGGGCTGCGCGTGGACATGGGACCCGGGCAGCGGCCTCCTGGCCCCCCTGTGGCCCATCGTCGCCGCGGCAGTTGAGCTGCTAACCCACGGGACGACCGGCCACATCAAGCCATGCCACGCATGCCGGTCCCTGTTCATCGACCACAGCAAGAACGGCAGCCGCCGATGGTGCAGCATGGACGACTGCGGGAAAGCAGCGAAGATCGCCCGCTACCTCCAGCGCCGGTCCGACGCCCGCGGGCAGGAAGAATCCGACGCCCACGGGCAACAAGAGATCACCTGACCGCCGGCCACACCTCGATGCAGGTAACCAGCTCGCACCACTACCGGATGCACTCCAGCCACGTCTGTAACTAGCGCTGGCCAGCGCCATCGCGCATGTAGCCGCCCGATTCGGTGCGGTCATCGGCGCCATTGGACGCGTCAGCCGCGGCGTGCCGGACGGTGCGTTGTTTGGCCTGGTTGCTGTGTGTCCTGGGTTTGGGCAGGCTGGGGTGTCAGGCAGGGAGTGTCATGGTGCCGTTGCCGACGATCGTGGCATGGCCGCCGACGATGACCTCGGTGATCCGGCCGTCGTGTTTGTGCGCGAGGCCCTCCAGGGCGCTGGGGCGCCCCATGGCCACGCCCTGGTCGATCTGAATACGGTAGGTGCCGTCCCGTTCCGGTGACCGATGGGCCAGGCTGGCGACCAGCGACGCGCACGCCGATCCGGTCGCGGGGTCCTCGTCCACGCCGGCCCCCGGGGCGAAGAACCGGGCGTGCAGGGGTACCCCGTCGCGGTGGTCGCCAGCGAACAGGTACAACTCCGGCGACCAGCTGCCGGCGATCCCGGCCGCCCAGGCACCCTTGTCCAGCACGGCCCGGTCCACCAGGTCCCGGCCGGCCAGGCGCACGAAGCAGAACCTCAGCCCGACCCCGGCGTACCAGCACTCGGTGATGGCGTCCTGGTGCAGCGTGAGGGCTTTGGCGACCGCGGCCGCGGGCGGCGCTTCGTCGGTGGTCTGGTAGCGCGGGGAGCGCAGGTGCAGGCTTATTTCCGGGCCGTCGACGGTGACCGTGACCGGGCCGATCCCCTCTTCGAACACGAACTGCCGGGCGGCCTGTGCCCCGTTCCGGCGGGCGAGGACGGCGGCAGTGCCCAGGGTGGGGTGACCAGCGAACGGCAGCTCCTGGCGCGGGGTGAAGATCCGGACCCGGCAGGTGCACGAGGGGTCGCTGGGCGGCAGCACGAAGGTGGTCTCCGAGAAGTTGAACTCCCGGGCTAGCCGCTGCATGGTCTCGTCGGCGATCCCGGCGGCATCGCGGAAGACCGCCAGCTGGTTTCCGCCGAACGGCCGGTCGCTGAACACGTCGACCAGGCTGAAGTCGAACCCCATGGCTCAGCCCACCACCACATCCATCTCGACCGCCGCGCCCAGCGGCAGGGCGGCCACGCCGATCGCGGTGCGGGCCGGGTAAGGCTCGGTGAAGTGCCTGCGGTACGCCTCGTTCATCGCGCCGAACTGCGACATGTCGGTCAGGTAGACGCCGACCCGGATCACGTCGTCCA
>JBEKKH010000139.1:0-22809 GCA_050010815.1 Streptosporangiaceae bacterium
ACGGCAGGCGACGCCAGCCACGAAGATCAACTCAGGCTCAATGACATTGGGTCTAGATGCGGTCCGCAATGATCATTCTGTATAAGCTGGCAGAATTGCTAGTCTTCGTTCTTGGCGCCACGTACCAGCCATGTTCATATTGACCTTAAGCTAATGTGCTGTGCATGATAGCCATATTCGGTCAGTATTGACCAGTGACGTTCAGGCGGTACTTAATTTAATGTTATGGTCCGCCGTGAAGGGAGCCTGCCATGGTCAATCAGAAGGTTATGCTCGTTGGTGGCCCGGACTACTTTCCCGGGTCCGCGCGCTTCCAGCTCGTCGCCGACCTTACGGAAAAGGTTAAGATCGTCCTCCGCGACGGTTACGAGCATTTCTCGCACAGCGGTGAGATGTCGTTCGTCGAGGGCGAGCACCTGCCGGTGTTTCGCTGGTGTGGCAAGACCCGGTTCGCGGAATAGGCCGCCTAGCTGGTCCGGACCAGCGGCCACGCCCTGGGCCCGGACCAGCAGGGGCCCGGACCAGCAGGGGCCCGGACCAGCAGGGGCCCGGACCAGCAAACCACAGCCCGGGCCAGTAGTGGCCCGGGCTACGCCCTGCTCATCTCCGTACGCGCCGGCCTGGCCGGCCCCGTCGGGCCGGCCAGGCCGGCGCGCTCCTTCAGCCGCAGTACTGAAAGCATTCGGCCGTGAATGACTCCTCGATAAGCACCGCGGGTGATCCGCCGATAAAGATGAGGTATCGCCTGCTTGGTGCCATTGGGGCCGGATACGTCGGAATGTCCACCGAGATGATCTCGCGAAAAGACTCGATCCGGTGCTTACGGAGGAGCCGCCCGATCGGCTCGCCTGTCCGCAGCAGTTCGGCGCGCACCAGCCGGGGCATGGCGCTCATGGAGAACACCGATTTCGCCCGCACGTAAATCGTGTTCGTAATAGCCCCGACCAGCAGCGTGCAACGAGTCACCAAACGGTCCACAGGGTCGGACATGAGAGCCTGGATGTCCTGGTCCACCGCAGTTACTGACTGATCAAGCTGCGCCGTCACTATCTGTTCGTCAACGATTTGCTGAAGCATGGCCGTGACCGTGCCGTCGGAGGTCAGCAAAATACGGCCGGACACGCCAAGATCGTCGAATCTGGTGCTGGAATTCTCATCAATAAATGGATAACGTGCTATCTGACCCCGGCGGGAGCTACTGGATAGCAGATTCTCCGCGAGCTTCATGGGCCACCTCGATACTTGTCTTATGCCCGGGTAATAAGTTGCTACTCCCAGATCCGCCGAGGAATCCGGTATCGTAACGTTGATCGCTAGTCTAGCCTCGGCAGACGGTATTTCATACCGGCAAGAACTAAGGATTACCTGGACAAAGACTAGTGATTTCCTGGAGGTGGCTTGGGCGTGCGGCGGCCGATCCCGCCCGTCCGCCACACCTGCCGCCGCTATCGCGCGGTAGTAAATTGCCTGGCCAGTTAGGGCTAATGATTTCCATGCCCTAGCCGCTGGAGGATGGCGCCAGACCTGCTGGTGACGAGCACGCTTGAAATCAGGTTGATGCAATTGCGAAATACAGGCCTAGGGAGGTCCTTGTCCGCATGAGCCAGGAACAGAAGCTCCGGGACTATCTCAAGCGCGCCACTTCCGACCTTCACATGTCACGGCGCCGGGTCAGTGAGCTGGAGGCAGCCGCGAGCGAACCGATCGCGGTGGTGGCGATGAGCTGCCGGTACCCAGGCGGTGTGGCCAGCCCGGAGGACCTGTGGGCCATGCTGATCGACGGGACAGACGCCATCTCCCCATGCCCGGACGACCGCGGATGGGACCTGGCTGGCGACGACGCGCTAGCTGCGGTGCGCGGCGGGTTCCTGGATGACGTGACGCAGTTCGATTCCGGCCTGTTCGGGATCTCGCCGCGTGAAGCCCTGTCCATGGACCCGCAACAGCGAGTTCTGCTCGAGACGTGCTGGGAGGCGTTCGAGCGGGCCGGGATCGATCCGACATCGCTGCGCGGGAGCCGGACGGCTATGTTCGTCGGGGCCATGCCCCAGGACTATCGCGTAGGTCCGGCGGACGACATCAAGGGTTTCCAGCTGACCGGCAACGCCACGAGCATCCTGTCCGGCCGGCTGGCGTACTTCTTCGGCACCGTGGGCCCGGCCATGACGGTGGACACCGCGTGCTCGTCCTCGCTGGTAGCGCTGCACCTGGCCGCGCACTCGCTGCGCCTGGGGGAGTGCTCACTGGCCCTGGCCGCAGGCGTCACCGTGATGTCGAGCCCCACCACGTTCGTGGAGTTCGCACGCCAGGGCGGCTTGTCCGCGGACGGCCGCTGCCGCTCGTTCGCCGACTCCGCCGACGGCACTGGCTGGGCCGAGGGCGTGGGCGTCCTGCTTCTTGAGCGGCTGTCGGACGCCCAGCGCAACGGCCACCGGGTTCTCGCGGTCGTGCGGGGTTCAGCCGTCAACTCCGACGGTGCGTCGAACGGGCTCACCGCGCCCAACGGCCCGTCTCAGCAGCGTGTTATCGAGCAGGCCCTGATCAACGCCCGGCTCGCCGCCGACCAGATCGACGTGATCGAGGCGCATGGCACAGGAACGACCCTTGGCGACCCCGTCGAGGCGCAGGCGTTGCTGGCCACGTACGGGGCCAACCGCGACCCGGCCCGGCCGCTCTTGCTCGGCTCGATCAAGTCCAACATCGGCCACAGCCAGGCGGCCGCCGGGGTGGCGGGCGTCATCAAGATGGTGCTGGCGTTGCGGCACGGCGTCCTTCCGGCCACCCTGCACGTGGACGCGCCATCCTCGCACGTCGACTGGACAGCGGGCGCCGTACGCCTGGCCACCGAGTCCACGCCTTGGCCGGAGCGGTCGCAGCCCCGCCGCGCGGGCATCTCGTCGTTCGGGCTCAGCGGCACCAACGCTCACGTGATCATCGAGCAGGCCCCGCAGGCCCCTCAGGTCGAGCAGGCCACTCAGGCCGAGCAGGCCCCGCAGGCCGAGCCGGGGGGGAGCCCACCGCCCGCGATCGCGGGCACGCTCCCATGGCTCGTCTCCGGCCGGAGCCGTGAGGCGCTGCGCGGGCAGGCCGCGCGCCTGGCGTCCTACCTGGGCGGCGAGCCGCTGCGCCGTCCTGCGGACGTGACCTTCTCGCTGGCCACCGGCCGGGCCGCGCTGGAGCACCGGGCCGTGGTGACCGCCCCCGATCACGATGGCGCGATCGCCGCGCTGACCGCGCTCGCCGAGGGCCACCCGGCGGTCGGCCTGGTGGAGAGCAGCACGCGGGAGCGCCCCAAGCTGGCCTTCTTGTTCGCTGGCCAGGGGTCACAACGGCCGGGTATGGGCCGGGAGCTCATCACGCGATTCCCGGTGTTCGCCCAGGCGCTCGACGAGGTGCTCGAGGTCCTGGACACTGATTTCCAGCCGCGGCTGCGGGACGTGCTGCTGGCCGCCGAGGACTCGCCCGAGGCTGCCCTCATCGACCAGACCGGGTACGCGCAGCCCGCCCTTTTCGCGATCGAGGTGGCGCTGTTCCGGCTGATGGAGTCCTGGGGCGTCAGCCCGGACTTCCTGCTCGGCCACTCGATCGGTGAGGTCGCCGCGGCGCACGTGGCCGGGGTTCTGTCGCTCGCCGACGCCGCGGTCCTGGTGCTCGCCCGGGCCCGGCTGATGCAGGCGCTGCCCGCCGACGGCGCGATGATTGCCATCCAGGCGACCGAGGCGGACGTGCGGCCGGTGCTCCAGTCCCGGCTGGACCTGGTGTCGATCGCCGCCGTCAACGGTCCTGACGCCGTGGTCGTGGCCGGCGTACGGGACGAGGTGGCCGCGGTCGAGCAGCATTTCGCCGCGCTGGGCCGCAAGGTCAGCCGGCTGCGTGCCTCGCACGCCTTCCACTCACCGCTCATGGAGCCGATGCTGGAGGAATTCCGCGCGGTGATGTCGGGCCTGTCGTTGCAGGCTCCGCGGATTCCCATCGTCTCGACCGCGACCGGCCTGCCCGGAACGGTGCAGCAGCTGACCTCCGCCGCCTACTGGACCAGCCAGGTGCGCGACGCCGTCCGGTTCGCCGACGGGATCACCTGGCTGGACGAGCACGGGGTCGGCGCCTTCCTCGAACTCGGCCCAGATGGCGTGCTGTCCGCGCTCACCCGCGACTGCCTCGATCCTGGCGGTGATGACGGGCCGGCCTTCGCGCTGCTGCGGCGCGGCGGACATGAGGTCCGGACGTGCACCGAGGCGGTGGCGCAGCTTCACGTGCGGGGGGTGCCGGTCAGGTGGGCCGGTTACTTCGACGGCACGGGCGCGCGCCGGGTAGAGCTTCCCACCTATGCGTTCCAGCGGCGCAGGTACTGGCCGAAGGGCGGCTATGACGCCGGCGGGGACGTCCGCGCCGCGGGACTGGGCGCAGCCCGCCATCCGCTGCTGGCCGCCGCCGTGTCGCTGGCCAACTCCGACGGCCTGCTCCTGACCGGCCGGCTGTCCCGGCGCAGCCACCCCTGGCTGGCCGACCACGCCGTGCGCGGTGCCGTGCTGCTGCCCGGCGCCGCCTTCCTGGAACTGGCCATCCGCGCCGGTGACGAGGTCGGCTGCGACCGGGTCGAGGAACTCACGCTGGCCGCGCCGCTGGTGCTGCCCGAGCGGGACGCCCTGCAGGTGCAGGTGTGGATCGGCGGCCCCGACGAGGCCGGCCGCCGCAGCCTGAGCCTGTACTCCCGCCCGGATGACGCCGACGAGCAGCCATGGACCCGCCACGCCGTCGGAACCCTGGCCAGCGGCCCCAGCGCCGCCAGCGGCCCCACCGCCGCTCACCGGCACGCGTTCGAGGCCACCCCCTGGCCGCCGGCCGCCGCCGAGCCGATTGACACCGGCGGGCTGTACGACCAGCTGGCTGCCGCTGGCTTCGAATACGGGCCGCTGTTCCAGGGGCTGCGCGCTGCCTGGCGACGGGGCGAAGAGATCTTCGCCGAGGTCACGCTGCCCGAGACCGCGGCGGCCGAGGCGGCCTCCTTCGGGATCCATCCCGCCCTGCTCGATGCCGCCCTGCACGCGTCGGCGTACGTCGACCGAACCGAGCACGGGCTGCCGTTTTCCTGGCAGGACGTCACGCTGCACGCGAGCGGTGCGTCGTCGGTACGGGTGCGGTTGTCCCCGGCCGGTGACGACGCCCTGTCGATCGAGCTTACCGACTCAGCCGGCGGTCCGGTCGCATCGGTCGGATCGCTGGTGCTGCGGGCCGCGCCGGACGAGCGGTCCGCCGCCCCGGCCCGGGTCGGCCGGGACTCACTGTTCACGCTGACCTGGACGCCGGTGCCGGCCGGCCCCGCTGCCGCCCGGGGGCCCGTCGTGGTGCTCGGGCCGGAGCCGTTCGGCCTCACCCAGGTTTTGGGCCTGGTTGATCCTGCGGTTACGGATGACACCGCCGGGATCTTCCTGCTGCCCGTGGCCGGTGACGCACGGGACGTGGTGCCGTCGGTCCACGCGCTCACCGCCCGGGTGCTCGGGCACCTCCAGGAGTGGCTGGCCGGTGAGCGGGCCGATGCCCGGCTGGTCATCGTGACCCGGGGCGCGGTCGCATTCGCAGATAGCGGCGTCGCCGACCCGGCCGCGGCCGCGGTCTGGGGGCTTGTGCGCTCCGCGCAGGCCGAGAACCCGGGCCGGTTCTGGCTGCTTGACCTCGATCCGGAACGGCCGGCGGATGCCGCCACGCTGCGTGCCCTGGACACCGACGAACCTCAGGTGATCATCAGGGACGGAGCGGTGCTCGGCGCCCGGCTGGCCCGGGTGCGGCCGCAGACCGGCTCGCCGCCCCCGGCGTGGGAGCCCGACGGCACCGTGCTGCTCACCGGAGGTTCCGGCGCGCTGGGACAGGCGCTGGCGCGGCATCTGGTCAGCGAGCGCGGCGTCCGGCGTTTGCTGCTGGTCAGCCGCCGTGGCGCGGCCGCGGAGGGAGCCGAGGAACTGGTCGCGGACCTGCGCGAGCGCGGCGCGCAGGTCGGCATCGAGGCGTGCGACCTGTCCGACCGGGCCGCGGTCGGGGAACTGCTGTCGAGCGTACCGCCGGAGTACCCGGTCACGGCGGTGGTGCACTGTGCGGGCACGCTGGACGATGCGACGATCGGGTCGCTGGACCCCGGCCGCCTCAGCGCCGTGCTGCGGCCGAAAGCCGACGCCGTGTGGAACCTGCACGAGGCCACCGCTGACCTCGAGCTGGCCGCGTTCGTGCTCTGCTCCTCGTTTTCCGGCACGATGGGCGCCCCCGGACAGGGCAACTACGCGGCCGCGAACTCCTTCCTGGACGCGGTCGCCCAGCTGCGCCGCGGGTCAGGCTGGCCGGCCACCTCGCTCGGCTGGGGGCCGTGGGCGCTGGCCGGCGGGATGATCGGCGGCCTGTCAGAGCAGGAGCAGCGCCGGATGGCCCGGCTTGGCACCCCCGCACTGTCGCCGGAGCAGGGGCTGGCGCTGTTCGACGCGGCCACCGCCCGCGACGACGCCGTGCTGCTGCCGGTCCGGCTCGACCTGCAGGCGATCAGGACCCAGGGCGAGGTCCCCCCGCTGCTGCGGGGCCTGGTGCGTACGGGGGCCCAGACGGCGGTGCTCGCCGGGGCGGCCGCGGCCGAGCTGCGGCAACGGCTGTCCGGGCGGCCTGAGCCTGAGCGCGCCACGCTGCTGCTCGACCTGGTCCGCGGTCAGGTCGCGACGGTGCTCGGGCACGCCGACCCGGCGGAGGTCGACCCGGCCCGGTCGTTCCAGGACCTTGGTTTCGACTCACTCGCGGCCGTGGAGTTGCGCAATCGGCTGACCGCCGCCATCGGGCTGCGCACCCCGGCCACGGTGATCTTCGACTATCCCACGGTGACCAGGCTCGCGAAGTACCTGCTGGGTGAGCTGACCGAATCAGCGGCGGCAGCGGCAGCCGTGGCAGCCGTGGCGCCGCTGCGGCCCACGGCCGTCAGCGTGGACGACCCGATCGTGATCGTCGGCATGAGCTGCCGGTATCCGGGCGGGGTGGCTTCTCCGGAGGATTTGTGGCGGCTGGTCAGCGAGGGTACCGACGCCATTTCCGGCCTGCCGGGCAACCGCGGCTGGGACCTCGGTTCGCTGTACCATCCGGACCCGGATCACCTCGGCACGTCCATCACGCGGTTCGGCGGCTTCCTGCACGACGCGGGGGAGTTCGACCCGGCGTTCTTCGGCATGAGCCCGCGCGAGGCCCTGGCCACCGACGCGCAGCAGCGGCTGCTGCTCGAGGCGTGCTGGGAGGCGATCGAGCGCGCGGGCATCGACCCCGCCTCGCTGCGGGGCAGCCCGACCGGTGTGTTTGCGGGCGTCATGTACAGCGACTACTCCGCCGTCCTGGCGGGCGGGCAGTTCGAGGGCCACCAGGGCAGCGGCACCTCGCCGAGCATCGCCTCGGGCCGGGTCGCCTACACCCTCGGCCTGGAGGGCCCGGCCGTCACCGTCGACACGGCGTGCTCGTCGTCGCTGGTCGCCCTGCACTGGGCGATGCAGGCGCTGCGGGCGGGGGAGTGCTCAATGGCCCTGGCCGGCGGCGTGACCGTGATGTCGACGCCGGCCGCCCTGATCGAGTTCTCCCGGCAGCGGGGCCTGTCGCCGGACGGCCGCTGCAAGGCGTATTCCGACGACGCCGACGGTGTCGGCTGGGCCGAGGGCGTCGGGATGCTCGTGCTCGAGCGGCTGTCCGACGCACGCCGCCACGGTCACCGGGTGCTGGCCACGGTGCGCGGCTCGGCCGTCAACTCCGACGGCGCCAGCAACGGACTCACCGCCCCGAACGGCCCGGCTCAGCAGCGGGTCATCAGGCAGGCCCTGGCCAGCGCCGGGCTGGCACCCGCCGGCATCGACGTCGTGGAAGGCCACGGCACCGGCACGACCCTGGGTGACCCGATCGAGGCTCAGGCCCTGCTGGCCGTCTACGGGCAGGATCGCGACGCGGACCGGCCGCTGCTGCTCGGCTCGGTCAAGTCCAACATCGGGCACACCCAGGCGGCCGCGGGTGTCGCCGGGGTGATCAAGATGGTCATGGCCATGACCCACGGCACCGTGCCGAGGACCCTGCACGCCGGCCGGCCATCATCGCACGTGGACTGGCCGTCCGGGCTGGTGGAGCTGGTCACCGACGAGATCGCGTGGCCGCCGGCCGGCCGGCCCAGGCGGGCCGGGGTGTCCTCGTTCGGGTTCAGCGGCACGAACGCTCACGTGATCCTCGAGCAGGCGCCGGAGCCCGCCGGCCATCACCCCGTAGACGGCCATCACCCCGTAGACGGCCAGCGCGGTCGCGATGACCAGCCGTCCGGGCTGGTAATCCCCTGGGCGATCTCGGGCCGGAGCCGGGGCGCGCTACGGGATCAGGCGGCGCGGCTGTACGCCCACGTGAGCGCGCACCCCGACCTGGGCCCGGTCGATGTCGGCCTGTCGCTAGCCACCACGCGCACTCGCTTCGACCAGCGGGCGGTCGTCCTGGGCGATCGGGAAAGTCTGCTGCGGGGTCTGGCCGCGCTGGCCGCCGACGGCAGCGCCGCCGGGCTGATCGAAGGCGAGACCGGCGGCGCCGGGCGCAGCGCCATGCTGTTCGCCGGGCAGGGCGGCCAGCGCGCGGCGATGGGCCGGGAGCTGTACCAGCGGTTCGGCGTGTTCGCCGCGGCGCTCGACGCCGTGATCGCGGAACTCGACCCGCTGCTTGAAGGTTCGCTGCTTGAAGCCTCGCTGCGCGAAGCCTCGCGGCCTGAAGCCTCGCTGCGCGAGGTGCTGTTCGCCGGGGAAGGGACCGCCGGGGCGGAACTGCTGCAGCAGACCGGGTGGACTCAGCCCGCGCTGTTCGCGGTCGAGGTCGCGCTGTTCCGCCTGCTTGAGTCGTTCGGCGTGCGGCCGGATTTCGTGCTGGGCCACTCGGTGGGGGAGATCGCCGCGGCCCACGTGGCGGGCGTCTTCACGCTGCCGGACGCGGCCCGGCTGGTGGCCGCCCGCGCGCGGCTGATGCAGGCGCTGCCGGTGGCCGGCGTGATGATCTCGCTGCGCGCAACCGAGGAGGAGGTCGCGCCGCTGCTCGACGGGCGCGGCCATGAGGTCTCGCTGGCCGCGGTCAACGGCCCGGCCTCGATCGTGGTCGGCGGCGAGCAGGCCGCGACCGAGGAGATCGCCGCTCGGTTCGAGGCCCAGGGGCGCAAGGTCAGGCGGCTCCGGGTGAGCCACGCCTTCCACTCGCCGCTGATGGCGCCCATGCTGGCCGAGCTGCGCGCGGTGGCGCAGGACCTGACCTATCACCCGCCGGTCATCGCCGTGGTGTCCACGTTGACCGGGCGCCGGGCCGAGGCGGACGAGCTGTGCTCGCCGGACTACTGGGCCGACCAGGCGCGCCAGACGGTCCGTTTCGCCGACGGCGTGCGGACGCTGGCCGCCCAGGGCGTGGCCACCTTCGTCGAGCTCGGACCGGACGGGGCCCTGTCGGCGCTCGTCGACGAGACCCTGGGCACCGAATCCGAGGCGGACGCCGTCCCGCTGCTTCGGCCCGAGCGTGGCGAGGAGTGGTCGGTGACGACCGCGCTGGCCAGATTGCAGGTGCGCGGTGCGGCGGTGGACTGGCGGCCGCTGTTCGCCGGGACCGGCGCCCGTCCGGTCGAGCTGCCGACGTACGCGTTCCAGCACCGGCCCTACTGGCCCGAGCCCGCGGCCACAGGCGGCCAGTCGGCCACAGGCGGCCAGTCGGCCACAGGCGGCCAGCAGGCCACGGGCGGCCTGCCGGACACCGAGCTGTGGGGCGCGGTCGAGCGCGAGGACGCCGGCGACCTGGCCAGGCTGCTCGGCCTGGCCGACGAGCAGCACGCGGCGCTGTACTCCCTGCTGCCCGCGCTGTCATCGTGGCAGCGCAGGCAGCAGGACGCCGCCCGGCTCGACGCGGCACGTTACCGGGTGCAGTGGCGGCCGGTCCGGGCGACCGCCGCACCGGTCCTGGACGGTACCTGGCTGGTCGTCACCGCCGAGGACACGGGCACCCAGGACACGGGCACCCAGGACACGGGCACCCAGGACACGGGCGACCAGGAGATAACGACGGCCCTGCGCGGGCACGGCGCCCGGTTCGAGCGGTTGGTGCTCGACCGGCAGGACCGCGACCGCGACGCCCTGGCCGCCAGGCTCCGCGCCGCGGGAGCCATTTCCGGCGTCCTATCCGTGCTCCCGCTCGCCGACCCCCCAAGCCCGGGCCCCGGCTCGGGCTCGGGCCTGGGCTCGGGCTCGGAGCCAGGCTGGGGCACGGGCTCAAACTCGGGCCGCGACCCGGCCGCGCTGCCGCCTGGCCTGGCGCTGACCGTGCTGCTCGCGCAGGCGCTCGCCGACGCGGACCTGCAGGTCCCTGTGTGGACGCTGACTCGCGGCGCGGTATCGGCCGGGCCGGCCGATCCGCTGGTCAACCCGGTCCAGGCGGCCAGCTGGGGGCTGAACCGGGCGGTCGCGCTCGAGCGGCCACAGCCCTGGAGCGGCCTGATCGACCTGCCGGAGACCATGACCCCGATGGCGGCCCAGCAGCTGGCCAGCGTGCTGGCGAGCAGCGGCGGCGAGGACCAGGTGGCCATCCGCGCCACCGGCATCATGGGCCGCAGGCTGGTCCGGGTCCGGGCCGGTGAGCTGCCCGCGGCCGGGGCCTTCACCGCCCGGGGCACGGTGCTCATCACCGGCGGGACCGGCGGGCTTGGCGCCGCCGTGGCCCGCTGGCTCGCCCGCAGCGGAGCCGCCCATCTCGTGCTGACCAGCCGCCGCGGGCCGGACGCGCCGGGCGCGGCCGGGCTTCGGGCCGAGCTGACGGAGCTGGGCGCCCGGGTATCGGTGGTGGCGTGCGACGTCGCCGACCGGGACGCGCTGGCCGCCGTGCTGGCGGCGGTGCCCGCCGACCTGCCGCTGGCGGGCGTGGTGCACGCGGCCGGGGCCGGCCAGGCCTCGGCTCTGGCGCAGACGCCGCTGTCGGCCGTGGCCGAGCTTGTATCGGCCAAGATGGCGGGGGCGGCGAACCTGGACGACCTGCTGGCCGGCCACGAGCTGGACTTCTTCGTGATGTTCTCCTCGGTCGCCGGGGTGTGGGGCAGCGCCGGGCAGAGCGCCTACGGCGCGGCCAACGCCTACCTGGACGCGCTCGCCGAGCATCGCCGGTCCCGCGGCCGCGCGGCGACCAGCGTGGCCTGGGGTCCGTGGGCGCAGGCCGGCATGGCCACCGACGAGGCCACGGCGGAGGCCATGCGGCGGCGCGGCCTGCGGTTCCTGAGCCCGCCGACCGCACTGGCCGAACTGCGCCGCGTGCTCGTGCAGGGCGACGTGTGCGTCACCGTCGCCGACGTCGACTGGGAGCGTTACCTGCCCGTATTCACCTCGGCCCGGCCGAGTGTGCTGTTCAGCGACCTGCCGGAGGCGCGGGTGGGGGCATCCCGGCGGGAGGACGGCGTGGCGGGCGAGTTCGCCGCCCGGCTGCGCGGTCTGGCCGCGGCCGATGCGGACCGGCTGCTGCTCGACCTGGTGCGCGCCGAGGTGGCGGGCGTTCTCGGGCATGCCTCCGCCGAGGAGGTGGCCCCCCGGCGGGCCTTCCACGACGCGGGCTTCGACTCCCTGACCGCGGTGGAGCTGCGCAAGCGGCTGAGCTCGCTGACCGGACTCGCGCTGCCGAGCACGATCGTGTTCGACCACCCCAGCCCGGTCGCGCTGGCGGCCCACCTGCGGGCCAGCATCCTTAATGACGGAACGGACCCTGCGCTCGAGGCCGCCGCCCCCGCGGCCCGCCCGGACGAGCCGATCGCCATCGTGGGAATGGGCTGCCGCTTCCCCGGCGACGTCCGCTCGCCCGAGGAGTTCTGGCGGCTGCTGGCCGACGGCGCCGACGCGATCTCGGACTTTCCCGTCAACCGCGGCTGGGACGTGGCCGGCGTGTACCACCCCGATCCCGGCCACGCCGGCACGACCTACTCCACCCAGGGCGGCTTCCTGCACGACGCGGGTGACTTCGACGCCGGTTTCTTCGGCATCTCCCCGCGCGAGGCGCTGTCGATGGACCCGCAGCAGCGGCTGCTGCTGGAAACCACGTGGGCGGCGTTCGAGTCGGCCGGGATCGATCCCGAGTCCGTGCACGGCAGCCTGACCGGCACGTTCATCGGGTCGACGTACCAGGAGTACGGCCAGGGCCTGGACGGGGAGGCCGCGGGGTACGCCGTGACGGGCAGCAGCCCGAGTATCTTGTCGGGCCGGCTGGCCTACCTGCTCGGGCTGGAGGGACCCGCGGTCACCGTGGACACGGCCTGCTCCTCCTCGCTGGTGGCGCTCCACCTGGCCTGTCAGGCGCTGCGCCACGGCGAGATCTCGCTCGCGCTGGCCGGCGGCGCCACGGTGATGACAAGTCCCATCCCGTTCGTCGCGTTCAGCAGCCAGCGGGCGCTGGCCGCCGACGGCCGCTGCAAGGCGTTCTCCGACGCGGCCGACGGGATGGCCCTGTCCGAGGGCATCGGCGTCCTGGTGCTCGAGCGGCTCAGCGACGCGCGCCGCCACGGCCACGACGTGCTGGCCGTGGTGCGCGGCTCGGCGATCAACTCCGACGGCGCGTCCAACGGCCTGACCGCGCCGAACGGCTCCTCCCAGCAGCGCGTCATCCGGCAGGCGCTGGCCAGCGCGGGGTTGTCGGCGGGCGACATCGACGCGGTGGAGGCGCACGGCACGGGCACCGCCCTCGGTGACCCCATCGAGGCCCGCGCGCTGCAGGCCGTCTACGGTGACGGCCGGGACCCGGACCGGCCGCTGCTGCTCGGCTCGGTCAAGTCCAACATCGGCCACACCCAGTCGGCGGCAGGCGTGGCCGGCGTGATCAAGATGGTGCTGGCGCTTGGCCGCGGCGTGCTGCCGCGTACCCTGCACGCGACCGCGCCGTCCTCGCACGTCGACTGGACGCCCGGCACGATCCGCCTGCTGACCGAGCCGGCCGGCTGGCCGGCCGGCCGGCCGGCCGCGGAGTCGGCGGGCCGGCCGCGCCGCTGCGCGGTCTCCTCCTTCGGGATCAGCGGGACGAACGCGCACACGATCCTGGAGCAGGCCCCCCCATCGCAGGCCCCCACCCCTGAGGCGGTTACCCCGGACGCGGCCACCCCGGAAGCGGCCTCCCCGGAGGCGGCGCGCGTGATCCCCTGGGTGCTGTCCGCCCGGACCCGCTCCGCCCTGCGAGCCCAGGCCGCCAACATCGCCGCTCACACCTCCGTCGTCCCTGACCCGAGCCCGGTGGACATCGGGTATTCCCTGATCCGCGCCCGGTCACGGTTCGAACACCGGGCCGTGGTCATCGGCACCAGCCTCGACGGCCTGCGGGCCGAGTCGGCCGAGCTGGCCGCGGGCCGCTCGTCGGCCCAGGTGGTCGAGGGGGTGGCCGACGTGGACGGCAAGGTCGTCTTCGTCTTCCCCGGCCAGGGCGGCCAGTGGGCCGGGATGGGAGCCCGGCTGCTCGAGGAGTCCGCGGTCTTCGCCGAACGCTTCGGCGAATGCGCCGCGGCCCTGTCCGAGTTCATCGACTGGTCGCCCGCCGACGTGCTGCGGCAGCGGCCCGGCGCGCCGCCGTTGGACCGGGTGGACGTCGTCCAGCCGGTCTCGTTCGCGATGATGGTCTCGCTCGCCGCCCTGTGGCAGTCCCACGGCGTGACCCCGGACGCCGTGGCCGGCCACTCGCAGGGCGAGATCGCCGCGGCCGTGGTGGCGGGCGCGCTCTCGCTCGAGGACGGCGCCCGGGTGGTGGCCCTGCGCAGCCAGGCGATCAGCCAGGTGCTGGCCGGCACCGGGGCGATGGCCTCGCTGCCGCTGCCGCTGGCGCAGGTGACCGAACGCCTGCAGGCGGTCGCCCGGGACCTCCCGGCCGAGCGCGATGTTGCGGCCGGCCCGCCCAACACGGGGGCCCCCCGCAACCCCCCCCGGGGCCCCGGGGGGTCCGGCGCACCCCGGGGGCGGGCGGGCCCGCTGGCCCCCCGCTGCGCGTCCACCTGCTGACGGCACTCGCGCCGGTTCACCCCCGTCCGGCGCGAGTGCCCTTCATGTCCACCGTGACCGGTGAGTTCACCGATACCACCCAGCTCGACGCCGGCTACTGGTACCGGAACCTCCGCGACACGGTCCGCTTCGCCCCCGCGATCGCGGCGCTGCTCGACGGCGGCCACCGGGTGTTCGTGGAGGTGAGCCCGCACACCGTGCTGACCATGGGCGTCCAGGCGGTGGCCGAGGAAGCCGGCCTCCCCGCGGTCGTGGCCGGCACGCTGCGGCGCGACAAGGACGGCATGGCGCGGTTCCTGACCTCGCTCGCCGAGGTGTTCGTCCGCGGCGCCCGCGCGGACTGGGCCGGCGCCTTCGCCGGCACCGGCGCGCGCCGGGTCGCGCTGCCCACCTATCCGTTCCAGCACGAGCACTACTGGGCCGTCGCGCCCCGGCCGCGGCGTGAGCTCTCCACGGTAGACACGTGGCGTTACCGCGCCGCCTGGCGTCCGGTCACCGGCCTGCCGCCGGCGGCCCTGAACGGTACCTGGCTCCTGGTCACCACCGGGGACGGGGACGGGGACGACGACGTCGCGGCCGCTCTGTCCGCGCACGGCGCCACCGTCCGGCGGCTTGACCTCGACGAGGCCGACACCGACCGCGCGGCGCTGGCCGCGCGCCTAACCGACGCGGCGCTGACCGCCGCGGTGCTGACCGACGCGGACGACGAGGCGGGCGGCCTGGCCGGGATCGTCTCCCTGCTGGCCGCCGCCGAGCAGCCCAGCGAGCGTCATCCGGCGCTGGCCCGCGGGCTGGCGCTGACCGTCTCGCTGATCCAGGCGCTCGGCGACGTCGGCGTCGGCGCCCCGCTGTGGGCCCTGACCCGCGGCGCCGTCTCGACCGGCCGCTCCGACCCGCTCACCCGGCCGGTCCAGGCCCAGGTCCTGGGGCTGGGCCGGACCGCGGCGCTGGAACACCCGGAGCGCTGGGGCGGCCTGGTCGACCTGCCCGGGCAGCTGGACCAGCGGGGCGCCGAACGGCTGGCCGCCATCCTGGCCGGCGGGACCCGCGAAGACCAGCTGGCCGTGCGCCCGTCGGGGGTTCTGGCCCGGCGGGTGGTCCGCGCGCCCGCCCCGGCCGGCGACCCGTCCCGCCGCTGGTCACCCCGCGGTACCACGCTGATCACCGGCGGCACGGGGACGCTCGCGCCGCACCTGGCCCGCTGGCTCGCCGCCCAGGGCGCCGAGCACGTCGTGCTAATCAGCCGCAACGGCGGCGCCGCGGCGGGCTCCGCCGCGCTGATCGCCGAGCTCGCCGAGCTGGGCTGCCTGGCGCAGGCGCAGGCCTGCGACGTGACCGACCGGGACGCCGTCCGGCGGCTGCTCGACGAGCTCAAGGCGCAGGGCCGGACCGTCCGCACCGTGTTGCACGCCGCCGCGGTCATCGAGCTCGCGCCGCTGGCGGACATGAGCCTGGAGCAGTTCGCCCGGGTGGTCGACGCGAAGGTCACCGGCGCGCGGCACCTCGACGAGCTCCTGGACCAGGCCGAACTCGACGCCTTCGTGCTGTTCTCCTCCACCGCCGGCATGTGGGGAACCGGCCAGCACGCCGCCTACGTGGCGGCCAACGCCTACCTGACCGCGCTGGCCGAGGCGCGGCGGGCCCGCGGGGCGCCCGCCACCGCCATCTCCTGGGGCATCTGGGCCGACGACATCGCGCTCGGCCGGGTGGACCCGGCCCAGATCCGGCGCAGCGGCCTGGTCTTCATGGACCCGCAGCTGGCGCTGGCCGGACTGCGGCAGGCGCTCGACGACGACGAGCCGGCCGTCACGATCGCCGACGTGGACTGGGAGCGGTACCACCCGGTCTTCACCTCGGTCCGTCCCACCTCGCTGTTCGACGAGATCGACGAGGTTTCGCAGCTGGTCGCGGCGGCGGAGAACGCGGCCGACGGCGAGTTCGCGGCCCGGCTGCGGGCGCTGCCCGCCCTCGAGCGGGACCGGGTGGTGCTTGACCTGGTGCTCGCCGAGGCGGCGATCGTGCTCGGTCACGCCTCACCGGACGCGCTGTCGGAACGCCGCGCGTTCCGCGACGTCGGCTTCGACTCGCTGACCGCGGTGGACCTGCGTAACCGCCTGGCCGCGGTGACCGGGCTCGCGCTGCCGAGCACGATGGTGTTCGACTACCCGACCCCGCTCGCGCTGACGGAGTTCCTGCGCGCCCGGCTGGAGGGCGCCGGGACCGACGGATCAGCGCTCCCGCTAGCCAGGACCGCCCGCCTGGCCGACGACGAGCCCATCGCCATCATCGGCATGAGCTGCCGCTATCCGGGCGGGATCGGCTCGCCCGAGGACCTGTGGGACCTGGTCGCCCGGGGCGGTGACGCCACCTCGGAATTCCCCGCCGACCGGGGCTGGGATGTCGCGGGCCTGTACGACCCCGATCCGGACCGGGCCGGGAAGACGTACAGCATCCGGGGCGGCTTCCTGGACGGGGTGGCGGATTTCGACGCGGCGTTCTTCGGCATCTCACCGCGGGAAGCGGTGGCGATGGACCCGCAGCAGCGGCTCCTGCTCGAGGTCTCCTGGGAGCTGCTCGAACGGGCCGGGCTGGATCCGGCCGCGCTGCGCGGCAGTCCCACCGGTGCCTTCATCGGGGCCAGCTACCAGGACTACGCCAGCGGCGGGACCGGCGCGGACGGGCACGGCGCGGAGGGGCACCTGGTCACCGGCACGATCTCCAGCGTGCTGTCCGGCCGGCTCGCCTACACCTTCGGGCTCGAAGGCCCCGCGGTCACGCTGGACACCGCCTGCTCGTCCTCGCTGGTGGCGCTGCACCTGGCCTGCCAGTCGCTGCGGAACGGGGAGAGCACCCTCGCCCTGGCCGGCGGGGTGAGCGTGATGTCCACCCCCGGCGCCTTCGTCGGCTTCAGCAGGCAGCGGGCGATGGCCGTCGACGGCCGGTGCAAGGCGTACTCCGAGGCCGCCGACGGGATGAGCCTGGCCGAGGGCGTCGGGCTGGTGCTGCTGGAACGCCTGTCCGACGCCCAGCGTCACGGGCACCGGGTGCTGGCCGTCGTCCGCGGCAGCGCGGTGAATTCCGACGGCGCGTCCAATGGCCTGACCGCCCCCAACGGCCCGTCCCAGCAGCGGGTGATCCGCCAGGCCCTGGCCAACGCGGGCGTGACCGCGGCCGAGGTCGACGTGGTGGACGGGCACGGCACCGGGACCAGGCTGGGTGACCCGATCGAGGCCCAGGCGCTGCTCGCCGTCTACGGTCAAGGGCATAATGCCGAACGGCCCATGCTGCTTGGCTCGGTGAAATCGAATATCGGCCACACCCAGATGGCATCGGGCGTGGCCAGCGTCATCAAGATGGTGATGGCGATGCGGCACCGGATCGCGCCGCAGACCCTGCACGTCGACCAGCCCTCCTCGCACGTGGACTGGGCGTCCGGGGCGGTCGAGCTGCTGACGCAGGCCCGCCCCTGGCCGCAGACCGATCATCCGGCCCGGGCCGGCGTCTCCTCGTTCGGCCTCAGCGGCACCAACGTCCACGCCGTGCTCGAACAGGCCCCGGAATCCCCAGCCGCCGCCCCGCACCCGGTCCCGCCCACGCCCGAGCCCGCCGACCTGCCGGTGCCCGCCGACCTGCCCGTGCCCGCCGACCTGGCCGAGCCGCTGGCGGTGCCGGTGGTGCTGTCCGCGCGGACCGGCGAGGCGCTGCGCGCGCAGGCGGCCCGGCTGCTGTCCTTCGTGGCCGAGCGGCCCGGCCTGCCCCTGGCGGACCTGGCCTTCTCGCTGGCCACGTCCCGGGCCGGGCTCGAGCACCGGGCCGCCGTCCTGACCGCGGACCTGGCCGGGCTGGAGCGCGGCCTGGCGGCGCTGCGGGACGGCCTGCCCGACGCGGGGCTGATCACCGGCCGGCCCGGCCGCGGCGGCCGAGGCGGGGTGGCGTTCCTGTTCCCCGGCCAGGGGGCCCAGCGGCCGGGGACGGGTCGCGAGCTGTACCAGCGGTCGCGCGTATTCGCCGAGGCCCTGGACGCGGTGCTGGCCCGCTGCGACACCGAACTTGACCGGCCGCTGCGCGATGTCATGTTCGCCGCGCCGGGCACGCCCGAGGCCGCGCTGCTCGACCAGACCGCCTACACCCAGCCGGCCCTGTTCGCTCTGCAGGTGGCCTTGTTCCGGCTGGCGGAGTCCTGGGGCGTGCGGCCCCGGCTGCTCGCCGGGCACTCGGTCGGTGAGTTCGCCGCCGCTCACGTGGCGGGCGTGTTCAGCCTGGCGGACGCCTGCCGGCTGGTCGTGGCCCGCGGCGCGCTGATGGCCGCGCTGCCCGCCGGCGGCGCGATGGTCTCGGTGCAGGCGAGTGAGGATGAGGTGCTGCCGCTGCTCGACGGGCATCACGACCGGGTCGCCGTCGCCGCCGTCAACACGCCGTCGGCGCTGGTCCTGTCCGGCGAGGAGGACGCGGTGGTGGCGCTGGCCGCCGCGCTGGCCGCCCGCGGCCGCCGGACCAGGCGGCTGCGGGTGAGCCACGCCTTCCACTCGCCCCTGATGGACCCGATGCTCGCCGAGTTCGCCCGGCTGGCGGCCACGGTGTCCTACCAGCCGCCGCGGATTCCGCTGGTGTCCACCGTGACCGGTGACCTGGCCGGCGCCGAGGTGCTGTGCGAGCCGGCCTACTGGGCCGGACAGGTCCGCCGCCCGGTGCGGTTCGCCGACGCCGCCCGCAGGCTCGCCGAGCAGGGGATGACCAGCTTCCTCGAACTCGGCCAGGACGGCGTGCTGTCCGCGGCGGTCACCGAGACCCTCGGCGACGACTCGCCCGCGGCCGGCGGCCCGGCGCTGCGCCGCGACCAGGCCGAGCTCCCGGCGATCATGTCGGCGCTGGCCCGGCTGTATACCCGCGGGGTCAGCGCCGACTGGGCCCCCGTCTTCAACGACACCGTGTCGGGCGGGGCCAGCCTGGTCGACCTGCCGACCTACCCGTTCCAGCGGCAGCGCTTCTGGGCCGAGCCGCCCGCTCCGGCCGCGGCGGGACCCGCCGACGCCACCGACGGCGCGTTCTGGTCCGCGGTCGAACGGGCCGACCTGTCGGCCCTGGGGCCGGGCCTGGAGCTGGACGACCGGGCCGTCGCCGCGCTGTCCTCCTGGCGCAGGCAGCGGCGCCAGGAGGACACGGTGGACGGCTGGCGGTACCGGGTGACGTGGCGGCCGGTCACGGGTCCGCAAGCTCCGGCCGCGGGAACCTGGCTGGTCCTCGTCCCCGGTGCCGAGCGGGACGAGTGGATCGACTCGGTCCTGGACGGCCTGGCGGTCGGCCAGGTCCTGGTCGAGGTGGCGGACGCGGACCGGGACGCCCTGGCCGCCCAGCTGCGGGAGCTGGCCGGGACGGCGTTCACGGGCGTGCTGTCGCTGCTCGCCGTCACCGGGAGCGACCAGCAGGCTGACGGAGCCAGCGAAGCTGACGGGCCCGACGGGCCGGCCGGGCTGCTGGCCACGGTGGCGGCGGTGCAGGCCCTCGGGGATGCCGGGATCGGGGCCCCGTTGTGGTGCCTGACCCGCGGCGCAATAGCGGTCGGCCGTTCGGAATCCGTCCTTGATCCGGTTCAGGCCGCGGTCTGGGGACTGGGGCGGGTGGCGGCCCTCGAGCATCCGGAACGGTGGGGCGGCCTGGTGGACCTGCCGGCCCGCCTCGACGAGCCCGTGCGGCGCAGGCTGGCGGCCGCGCTCGCCGGGACCGGCGGCGAGGACCAGGTGGCGGTGCGGACGTCGGGCCGTTACGGGCGGCGGCTGACCCGCGGCCCGGCCGGCCCGGCGGGCCCGGCCTCCGCGGCCGAGTTCGTGCCCACCGGGACCGTGCTGGTCACCGGCGGTACCGGCGCCCTGGCCGGGCACGTGGCCCGGTGGCTGGCCCGCCGCGGCGCCGAGCACCTGCTGCTCGTCAGCCGCCGCGGGATGCAGGCGCCCGGCGCGCCGGAGCTGGCCGCCGAGCTCGCCGGACTCGGCGCCCAGGTCACCGTGGCGGCCTGTGACGCCGCCGACCGCGACGCGCTGGCCGCCGTCCTGGCCGGCCTGGGCGAGGAACTCCCGCTCCGGGCGGTGATCCATGCCGCCGGGGTGGTCGACGACGGCATCATCGACACCCTGACCCCGGCGAAGTTCGCCGCCGTGCTGCGCCCGAAGCTGACCGCCGCGGCGAACCTGCAGGAGCTGACCAAGGACCTGGACCTGACGGCCTTCGTGCTGTTCTCCTCGACCGCGGGGACGCTCGGCGCGCCCGGGCAGGGCAACTACGCGGCCGCCAACGCCTTCCTCGATGCGCTCGCCGAGCACCGGCGCGCTCAGGGACTGCCCGCGACCTCGGTCGCGTGGGGCCCCTGGGCCGGCCCGGGCATGGTCGCCGACCAGGCCGTCGACGGCCACGTCCGCCGCGGCGGGCTGACCCCGATGGCGCCGGACCTGGCCCTGGCCGCGCTGGCCCGCGCGATCGAGCAGGAGGACACGGCGGTGACCGTGGCCGACGTCGACTGGGAGCGCTACGCCGCGGCGTTCGCCGGGCTGCGGCCGGTCCCGCTCCTGGCCGACCTGCCCGGGGCCCGCCGGGGCGGCGCGGCCGGGCCCGATGCCGCCGGGCCCGATGCCACCGGGTCTGGCCCGCCCGGGTTGGCCCTGCGGGAGCGGCTGGCCGCCCTGACCGGTCCCGCTCGCGACCGCTGCGCCCTGGACCTGGTCCGCGGCCAGGCGGCCGCGGTGCTCGGACACGCCGATGCGAGCGCCGTCGCCGCCGACCAGGCGTTCAGCGACCTGGGCTTCGACTCGCTGACCACCCTCGCGCTGCGCAACGCGCTGGTCGCGGCGACCGGCCTGGCGCTGCCGTCCACCCTGGTCTTCGACTACCCGACCCCCCAGGCCCTGGCGGAGTTCCTGCTCGCCGGCCTGCTCGGCTCGCTGCCCGAGGCCGGCCTGCCCGAGGCCGGCCTGCCCGAGCATGGGGCGGCGGTCACGGACGACCCGATCGCGATCGTCGGCATCGGGTGCCGGTTCCCCTGCGGGGTCGAGTCACCGCAGGACCTCTGGCGGCTGCTTGCGGCCGGCCAGGACGCGATATCCGCCTTCCCCGCCGACCGCGGCTGGGACACAGAAGGCCTGGCCCGCGCGGGCTCGGCCACCGCCGAGGGCGGCTTCCTGACCGGGGCCGCGAGCTTCGATGCCGACTTCTTCGGGATCTCGCCCCGCGAGGCCCTGGCCATGGACCCACAGCAGCGGCTGCTGCTTGAGACCTCGTGGGAAGCGCTCGAGCGGGCCGGGATCGACCCGGCCGGCCTGCGCGGCAGCCGGACCGGCGTGTACGTGGGCACCAACGGCCAGGACTACGGCTCGGTGCTCAGGCAGGGCCGCGACGACGTGCGCGGGCACGCCGCCACCGGGACCACGGCGAGCGTGCTGTCCGGCCGGCTCTCCTACACCCTGGGCCTTGAGGGCCCGGCCATCACGGTCGACACCGCCTGCTCCTCCGCGCTGGTGGCCGCGCACATGGGCGTGCGGGCGCTGCGCGCCGGGGAATGCTCGCTGGTCCTGGCGGGCGGCGTCTCGGTCATGTCGAGCCCGGACGCGTTCCTGGAGTTCACCGCGGCGGGCGGGCTGGCCCCCGACGGCCGGTGCAAGGCCTTCGCGGACTCCGCCGACGGCACCGCCTGGTCCGAGGGCATCGGGATCCTGGTGCTGGAACGGCTGTCGGACGCCCGGCGGCAGGGTCATCCGGTCTGGGGGCTGCTGCGCGGCTCGGCCGTCAACTCCGACGGCGCCTCCAACGGCCTCACCGCGCCGAACGGCCGGGCCCAGCAGCGCGTGATCCGTGCGGCGCTGGCGGACGCGGGGCTGACGCCCGCCGACGTGGACGCCGTGGAGGCGCACGGCACCGGCACCATGCTCGGCGACCCGATCGAGGCGCACGCGCTGATCGCCACCTACGGCCAGGACCGGGAACGGCCGCTGCTGCTCGGCTCGGTCAAGTCGAACCTGGGGCACACCCAGGCGGCGGCCGGCGCGGCCGGGATCATCAAGGTCGTCATGGCCATGCGGCACGGGGAGCTGCCGGCCACGCTGCACGTCGACACCCCCTCCTCGCATGTCGACTGGTCGGCGGGCACGGTGTCGCTGGCCCGGGAGCCGCAGCCGTGGCCGGAGCTGGACCGGCCGCGCCGGGCCGGGGTGTCCTCGTTCGGGATCTCCGGCACCAACGCGCACGTGATCATCGAGCAGGCCCCGGCGGTCCCGGCCGCGGCCGCGCCGTCCGCGCCGTCCGCGGCCGCGCCACCAGCAGGCGGACCCGACGTCGTGCCCTGGCCGGTGTCGGGCAAGTCCGCGGCGGCGCTGCAGGACCAGGTCGGCCGGCTGCTGGCCTGCGCCGCGCCGTCGGTCCCCGGGGCCCCGGCCCCGGTCGACGTCGGCTTCTCGCTGGCCGGCCGGTCCGTCTTCCCGCACCGGGCCGTGCTGCTGGCCAGCGGCGATGACGTGGCCGAGGTGGCGCGCGGCGAATACCCCGCGGCCGGCCGCCGGCTGGCCGTGCTGTTCTCCGGGCAGGGGTCCCAGCGCCCCGGCATGGGCCGGGAACTGTACGCCAGGTTCGGTGTGTTCGCCGAGGCGTTCGACGCGGTCGCGGCCCGGCTGGACACCGAGCTCGACCGTCCGCTGCGGGAGGCCATCTGGGGTGGCGACCCGGCGGCGCTCGACGACACCGGCATGGCCCAGCCCGCGTTGTTCGCGATCGAGGTGGCGCTGTTCCGGCTGGTGGAATCGTGGGGGATCCG
>JBEKKH010000140.1:0-13988 GCA_050010815.1 Streptosporangiaceae bacterium
CCTGCTGCGTCAGGCCGGAGAACTGCCCGAGAACTTCGACGCCGAGCGAGCCGCCCTGCTGCTCAGCTCGTACGCCGAATCCGTCGAACTCGCACTCGAGCATAACGGCGTCGTCTCGTTCGTCCCAGACAGCGGCGGAGCCTTCGACCCGCGGATGCACCGGCGGGTCGGCGGAGAGCCTGCTCCCGACCCCGCTCTGATCGGGAGGATTGCCCAGGTACGACGGGATGGCTACCTGGACGTCGACGCGAACAGCCCGATCGCACCCGCAGAAGTGGTGGTGTTCGCCGCCGCTGCTCAGCCATCACGTCGAGACGAGGGTGAAGAACAGTGAGCGAGCCGCAGCAGGGGATCTTCGGCATTGACCTCGGCACCACGTATTCGGTGGTCGGCTATATCGATGAGACGGGCCGCGCGGCGGTAACCCGCAACAGCGAGGGCGATGACACGACGCCGTCGGTGGTCTACTTCGAGAGCGAAGAGAACGTCGTGGTCGGCAAGGTGGCCAAGGAGTCGGTCGGGCTGTACCCGGACCAGGTGGTCTCGCTGATCAAGCGGGAGATGGGCGACCGGGACTACCAGCGGACGTTCTTCGGCATCGAGCACACGCCCCCGTCGATCTCCGCGCTGATCCTGAGCGCGCTGGCCAAGGACGCCGAGGCCGACACCGGGCGCCAGGCCACGGACGTGGTGATCACGGTGCCGGCCTATTTCGGCTTGCTGGAGAAGGACGCCACCCGGCAAGCGGGGGAGATCGCCGGACTGAACGTGATCGGGATCGTGCCCGAGCCGGTGGCCGCCGCGCTGCACTACGGCGTCACCGGGAGCGCCGATGGCGTCACCTTCCTGGTGTACGACCTGGGTGGCGGGACGTTCGACATCAGCCTGATCAAGATGACGGAGACCTCGGTCGAAGTGGTGGCGGTGGGCGGTGACCACCGGCTCGGCGGCGCGGACTGGGACGAGAAGCTATTCGACTACATAGTCGAGGCGACCATCGCCGAGTGCGGCGATGACTCGCTCCGGGACGACGAGGCCATGCTGCAGGAACTGCGGACGCTGGCGGAGAAGACCAAGAAGGACCTGTCTACCACCGAGCACAAGACCATCATCGTCAGGTACACCGGGACCGCGGCCAAGATCACCGTGACCCGCAAGCAGTTCGAGGAGATGACCGCCGACCTGCTGGATGAGACGGTCCGCATCACCGCCAGAACGCTCGCCGAGGCTGAGGAACGGCATCCGGGTATCCGCGGCCAGATCAGCCAGCTCTTGCTGGTCGGAGGGTCCAGCCGGATGCCGGCTGTGAGCGAGAGGCTGACGGAGGAGTTCGACTGGGAACCCAAGCTTACCGATCCCGACCTGGCGGTGGCCAAGGGCGCGGCGCTGTACGCCGCGGGTCAGACCGTGCGTTTCGTGGAGGGCCCCGCTGATGGCAGCCAGTCCGGCGGGACTCCGAACGCGGGGCTGGCCGCCCCGGGGACGGTGACCGACGACGCGGTGCGTGCCGTCGCCGCTCAGTCCGGCTTGACCGAAGACCGGGTACGTGACCTGGCCAAGCGCACCGTCGTTAACGTCCTGCCCAAGTCGATCGGCATCAAGCTGGTCGACACGACGCAGGCGAACTGGGAAAACGACATCGATTCGGCGTTCTACATCGCGCACCTGGTCGACGCCCAGACCCAGCTCCCCTTCCCGGGACGGACCTTCGTGGCCAACACCCTGTCCACCCACCAGGAAGCCATCGAGATCGAGATCTGGGAGCAGGCCGGCGCCAGCCCCAGCCGCGACATGGCCGCCAACCACCGGGTCGACGAGGGCGGGGTCATCAGGGGCCTGGGACCGTTCGCGCTGCCGAAGGGCTCGCCGATCAACATCGATATCACGGTGGACGCGGAGGGCACGGTCCAGTTGCACGCCGTGGAGCCGAAAAGCTCCCATGACGTCGACATCCGCGTCCGGATCAGCATCCTGTCCGAAGAGCAGGTGGCCGAGGCGAAGATCGCGCACGCCGGCCTGACCGTCACCACATAGCACCATGCCTTTCGACGAAGCTGCCTACGTTCAGAACTTCATTAAGAAGCAGCGGCGCGCCAGCGTGCTGCCCGACGATCTGCTGACCCGCTACGGCATCACGCTTCCGGCGACCGAGTCCGAGATCACCGCGCAGCTCAAGACGGTCCGCGCCTACTGGAACAAGACGTACCTGGGCAAGTCGACCGCGGCCCAGGTGGCCAGCATGTGCCGGGCCGAGGACGAGCGGCTGCGCGCCGAGCACGGCCCCGCGATGGACAAGCGCGCCTGGTGGGAGAAACAGCAGGCCGCGCGGCAGTCCGCAGCCGAGGCGTCGATCACGCGGCTGGCCGAGGAACTACGCCAGGGTTACGGCCAGCTGGGCGTCGTGACCAGCGGCATCGTTGATAAGTTCGCGGCCAGGCTCGGGCTGTCCGGACCACAGGCGACCCAGGGGGTCGAGCGGGCGGGCCTGAAGCTGGTGGCCGGGCCTTCGCTGCCGGAATCCGCGCCGATCGCTGCCTTTGCCGCCCTGCTCAAGAGCATGTCGGAGTGCGGTGTGACCAGCGTGCCCGAGTTGATCCACCCCGGTGCCGGGCCGTTCAGGCTGGTGGACCGGTACGTGTGCCTGGCGGACCAGGGCAAGCGCCTGGACGCCGTCGCGGTGGAGGCGCAGAGCGCAGAAGCGGAAAAACGCGGTGTCTCCGCGACCGAGAACGCACGGCGCAACGCGCTGAAGATCCTTCGCAAGGCGGTCAAGGACGGCGTCGACCTGCGTGACCTGGCGCTCTATCACCTGGTCGTCATGGCCAGGGAAGCCGCGCAGCTATCCGCAAGCCTGGCCGTGGACGAACTGCGCAAGACCGGGCTGGACCGCACCGACGCCGCCATCATCGCGGTCGTGCTTCGCGAGCAGGACTCCTCGACCGGCCCGGCCGGCGTCGGCGAGGTGCAGAACCTGCTCAAGACGGGCCGGCTGCGTGAGGCCAGCCAGGCGACGCAGAGCATGCCCGAGCACAGCGGCCAGCGCGCCGAGGCGCTGCAACTGGTGGCGGAGGCGAGGGCACGACTGGACGCGCTGCTCGCGCAGGCCGGGGCGGCGGCGCGGATTCCCGACGAGGTCAAGGCCGCGCAGTTGCTCAAGGACGCCGCCCAGATCAGCCTGGATGACGCCGACGAGGCGCTGGCGGCTATACCGCTGCCGCCGCCGGCTGGGCTGCGCGCGGTCTATGACGGCGCCGCGGTCAAGCTCTTCTGGCGGCCCGCGGCCGGCCACGACGGCGAGACGGTCTACGTGGCCTGCCGGACCGAGCAGCGGCCGCCCGCCGCGGCCACCGACGGCGAGGTGGTGTTCCGTGGCCCGGGCGACGCGTGCACAGACGCCCGGGCGCCGGTAGCCCGGGAACTGCAGTACGGCCTGTTCGCGCTCGGCGCGGGACGGCCGAGCTCGCGCGGCGCGACCGTGCCGGTCACCGTGCTGCCGCCGGTCATGCAGCTGGAAGCCGACGTGGGCCCGGCCACGATCGCCCTGCACTGGACGGTGCATCCGGACGCGCACGCGGTCCGGGTCACCCGGACCGCGTCCGGCGGCCGCCCGGCTCGGGTGCCGGTGACCGGCAGCGGATGCCACGTACAGGGCCTGACCGAGGGGCAAGACCAGCACTTCGAGGTCACCGCGCTCTACCGGGGCCGTGACGGCAGCGAGCTGGCCTCCGCGACCGAGCAGATCAACGCCATCCCGCGCTCGGAGGCGAGGCCGATCCGCAAGCTGCGGACGGAGCCGTTCGAAGCAGCCGGAACGATGCGGGTCAGGATCTCCTGGACGCCGGTCGACAAATCGGAGGTACGCATCGTGCGCTCCGATACCCCGTCGGAGCTGACGCTGGGGACGTGGGTGTCGCGGCAGCAGATGGCGGCGGCAGGCCAGGAGGTGACCGGACACGTCGCCGCCGTCCGCGGCGAGATCGCCCTGGATGCGGAGCTTCCGCCCGGCGTGCACTACCTCGTGCCGTTCTCCATCGGCGGAACCGGCATCGTGGTGGGCCGGCCGGCCAAGGTCGCGGTCACCGATCCGGTGCGGCACCTGAAGGTGACGCCGTTCGCCACCTACGCCACGGTGTCCTGGGAGTGGCCGCCGGCGGCCCAGCTCGCCGAGGTGGCCTGGGAGATCGAAGGCAACGAGGACTGTGTCCTGCTCAGCCGGGCCGAGTACCGCTCGGTCGGCGGCGCGCGTGTTCCGCTCGGCCGCGGGAGCTGCACCGTCGAAGTCCGCGCGGTGATCATGGTTGGTGACGCCACCTTTACCGCTCCGCCCGCCCGGGCCGTGATCGACCAGGTGCTGGATTCCGCCATCAGCTACACGGTCTCGGCCGGCCTGGGCGTCGGGCCGTTCGGCGGGCGCTCAAAGAGAGTTTCGTTCCGCTCGGACGCGGGCTGCGAGAACGTGCGCGTCCGGATGGTCGCCTCACCTGGGCGGGTGATGCCCACCGACGCGGCCGCCGGGATCACGCTGCTGGACGCCACCCTGACCCTTCAGCCCGGCGTCCCTGTCGAACAGCACGTCACCGTGCCGCGGTCGGTCAAACGGCCTTACTGGGTGCGGTGCTTTGTCGTTGGCGGTCGGGCCAAGCTCGTCGAACCGCCGATCTCGAGCCTGAAGGAGACGTAGTGCCCATCACGGTCTGCCCGTTCTGCTTCCGCAGGATCGACTCGTCGCACCTGGCGTACCAGTGTGCCGGCCGGGGCAACATCGACTGCAAGCGAGAAGAGGACGAGGTCAGGAAGAGGCTGACCGGAAGCGCGCAGGAGACCTTTCCCACCTTCATGCCGGCGCCGGGCCGTAACGGCTCGACCGACTGCCCGACGTGCGGTGGCCCGGCCAGGAGGCGCGCCTGCCCGCAGTGCCACACGGCCCTGCCCATCGACTTCGTCGACTCCAAGAGCCCTATGATCGGGCTGGTCGGGGCCAAGGGCAGCGGCAAGACGGTCTTGATGACCGTGCTCGTCAAGCACCTGCGAGAGGTCATCGGCCGGCGGTTCGGCGCGGACATCAGGATCGCCACCGACAATCCCGACGGGCAGCTGGGGCTCAGTGCCTACCAGGCCCACCGGGAAGTACCGCTGTACAGCGGCCGCACCCTGCCGGTCGGCACGGCCCAGCAGGGCAGCGCTGACCGGCATCGGGCCACGCCCGTCGTCCTGCGCTGGCGGCAGGAAGCCGGGCGCCTGGTCGGCGGCCGAACGCTGCGCTCAACGGTGCTGTCCTTTGTGGACACCGCGGGTGAGGACCTGAACGACTTGGACACCGCCTTCACCCTGGAATACGTCTCGGTGTGCGACGCCCTCATCATCACGCTCGATCCGTTCGCCCTGCCGGGCGCGCGGGCCCGGCTCAACCTGCCGGAAGCCGCGATCCAGGTCGACGACGACGTGCCCCTCGACGTCGTCTCGCACATCACCGAACTGCTCCGCACCGAAGGCAAGATCAAGAACAAGAAGCGGATCAGCATGCCGGTCGCGATCGTGTTCACCAAGATCGACGCGTTCTATCCGGTGCTTGACCGGCATAACCCCCTCATGACGACGGCCTCCGGGCTCCCGGCCTACGAGAACGCCGACGGCCTGGCCGTCCACGAGCACATGCTGGCCGTGCTGCACGAGTGGAACGCCGCCGATATCGACAACCACATGCGTCTCAACTACACCGATTACCGCTACTTCGGCGTGTCGGCGCTGGGCGCGGAACCGGATTACGGCGGCGGCGTCGTGGCTCCCGGCGGGGTGCAGCCGCACCGGGTCGAGGACCCGGTGCTCTGGCTGCTGGCCAAATCGGGAACGGTGCCGACGGCATGACCGCCGGAGCGTTCGGCCGTCTCGTTTATACCGACTGCCGCGCCGGGACGGGCCGGGGCGCGGGCGGCGGCTTCCAGATCCAGGCGCAGTCCGCCGGGGTGGATGCGGCGCAGGCGCGGATGGCTGTGAGCTGGCTTCTCTACGAAGCGCAGAACGCCTATATCGTGCAGCGGCGCCCGGTGGAAGACTTCCCGCCCGGGTTCGCTCACGCCTGCGGCGAGGGTTACGGAACGGCGCAGAGCTGCTATCTGGGCAAGGAGGCAACGGGCGGCCGCCAGGGCAATCACCTCACTGACTGCCTGCTGACCCGTGATCGGGACCTGTACGGCTCCATCCGGCCGGCCCAGCTCTGGTGCTCAGACCTGTGGCGGGCCCGGCCCTGGGACACCCCTGACTGCCCGCCATTCGCCGGCGACCTGCCGCCCGGACCGCTGACGGTCGACGCGGTCACCGACTGGCTCAAGGACCGCAAGGAGCGCGGATCCGTCCTGACCAGGCTGCTAAGCGTCCTGGAGGACCAAGCGGGCACCCGGGTCATGATCGTGGCAGCCGAGGCCGGCGAGGCCCTGAGGTGGGTCGCGGCGGCGACCCTGCTGCTGCCGACTTGCCGGGCCCTCGAGGTTTCCTTCAAGGTGTTCGGCTCGAACCCATTCCGCGCCGAGCACCGGATCGTGGCCGTGCCCAGGGACCTGCATGCTCAGCTCGCGCCCGCCCGTAGCGATTCGGTCCTCGTCCTCGACGCGGAGGGATGCGCCATGGACGAGATCGAGACCACCGAACGGGCCGGCTTCCTCGTCGACCAGCTGCTGTCCGCGGACGACCCCTACGACGTCATCGACGCCGTCGAGCTGGCCGAGTCGCTCGGCGGCGGCCTGGAGCGGGACGGAATGAACGCGACGCTAACCGCCTGGGCTCTGACGCGTCCAGCCGATCCGCTCCTCGATCCGCACGCCCTGGCCCGCTGGCTATCACAGGCTGAACCGGCGCTTCAGCGGGAGTACGGCCCGGCGGTGGCAGGCATGATTCTGGCGGCCGATCCGTCCGCCGACGTGCTGCGCTGGCTCGACCAGAGCCTGGCCCGCGGGGTGATGGAATTCGACGCGGGCCCAGTCCGCCTCCGGCTGCTCGCCGCCGAACTGGCCGAGGCGCGCGAGGGGAGATCTCCCTCGGGCGATGTGCTGACCGTGGTGGACCTCGGCTTCGACGCCAGGCGGGACGCGGAAAGCGAGCTGTCTTCCGCGATCCTGCTCGGCACCGACGCGCAGGTGAACCTGCTGCTGAGGCTGGCCCGCCGCCACGGCGTCGAGCCCGAGCTGACGGCCCCGCCCATGCTGCGGCGCATTGAGGACTTCGTCGGCAACTGGATTGACCACGCTCTGAGGTATGACCCCGATCAGTGGGTGCACCGTGACCAGATCCTCGACAGTACGCAGGAAGCGCTGCGGGCCCGGCTGCACGACGGTGGTCTCACCGCGGTGCGGCCCGCTCTGGAGCGGCTGTTCAGGTACTTCGCTGACCGCATGGGAGATCCCAGCGATCCGCTCGACCGTCACCTGGCCGCGGCGGCTGTCGCGGACCGCCCGGCCCGGGAGCGGTCAGCTCAGCTGGACACGATGCTCGGCCCGCTGCTGCGCTCCCGGTCCCTGGAGGGATCAGCGGTCGCTCTCCAGCAGGCCCTGCTCGGCTGGGGCGCAATCGGGCCGGCCGAGGCTGATCTGCTCATCACCCGCCTGCCCGAGCAGGTCGAGATCCTGCCGGAGGTCGTCACGACGGCGGTGACCCAGCTGGAGGCCGAAGAGCCGTCGGAGCACATGCTGGAGATCCTGGCGAGCCTGGATCGGCGCCGTATCACCCTGCGGTCGAGCTCGCTTGCCGACCTCCTGGCGGCCGACCGGGACATCAGGGCCTTCCTCGAGGCCACCCGCACCAACGAGTTCGTGGTGGACCAGCGGTACTTCCGCGGCACCGTGGCCCGGCTCGGCCGGGCGGCACCCGTGGTGCTGCGGCTGAGACTAGGGTCCGTCCTGCGGGCCTGCCTGGAGTGCCGCCATCCGTACCTTGGGTCCGAGGTACTGACCGTGCTCGACGCCACGAAACTTCGTCCCAGCCCGGGCGGGCTCCTGCTCGGCCTGTGGCAGGAAGAACTCGGCCGACCGGACACGATCGACGCCATGGTCTGGGGGGTCCGCTGCCTCGGGGACCCGGCCCTTCCGGCGAGAAGGCGCGAGCAGATCAACGAGGCCGTCCGCACGTTCCGGGACTCGCTGAGCCAGGAACGCCGCGACACGCTGTACCGGGAGGTGCAGCAGAGGCTCCAGCCGGACGAGCGCGAGACCTGGGCCGAGGTCGCTGCTCAGGACGCAGGTAAGCCGCGCATCAACCTGTGGAAGACCAGAGACGGCAACCGGTCATGGTAGTCATCGCCCTCATCGCCGCCGCCACCGCCGGGATCGTCAGCGGGATGATCCTGCTGATGATCGGAATGGTCAGGGGGCTCGGCACCAGGCCCCATCTCATCACGCCCTCGGTCTACCGGAACGAACGGGAGAAGGCGAAGCCGGCCAGGACCGGCGAGTTCAAGCTGGACAAGGCCTGGCCGCTTTACCCGTTCCGGCAGGCGCAGGCCGACCTGGCCAGGGTCTGGGAAGAGACAAACGTCAGCTACCGGACGATGTGGAGGTGGCCGGCCAGGGCCTTCTACAGCGGCTCGGGCGGCTGGTGGGTTATCTTCCCCATCCCGTTGACGATCACCGTCTGCCTGCTGGCGGCCGGGCTGGCCTCGGCCCTGTTCTTCGGCCTGCTCGCGCTGGTCAGCCTGGGCTGCCTGGCCGTTACCGTGGCGGTGTTCGCCCCGATCGCGGGCATCCTGCTCGGCCTGGAGTCGGGGCGGCGCAGGCTGCTGCGAACGCAGGCGTCCTGCCCGCGGTGTTTCCACGTGACTCCCTGGCCGGCGTATCGCTGCCCGGGCTGCTCGATCCTGCACCGTGACATCCGGCCCGGCCGGCAGGGCCTGATCATGCGCCGCTGTGAATGCGGGACCTTGCTGCCGACGATGCCGCTGCGGGCCGCGTGGCGCCTCAAGGCGGCGTGCCAGCGCTGCCGTAAGCCGCTTCCACCCGGCGCGGGAGCCGTTCGCGACCTCCGGATCAGCGTTTTCGGTGATACTAAGGCCGGCAAGACCCGGTTCATGTACGCCGCCTTGAGCAGCCTGATGACCACAGCGGAACGGGCCGGGATCGCCGTCCTTTTCCCTGACCAGTCGTCGCGGGAGCAGGCCGAGCTTGGCCTGGAGCGGCTGGGGTCCGGACAGGACACCCCCGGTACGCCAGGCAACGCGCTTGGCGCCGTTACCGTTCAGCTGCGCACCGGGGCCGGGGCCACGCTGGCCCGCCTGTTCGACACGGCGGGCGAGCACTTCAGGGACCCGCAGATGCACGACTCCCTCGGCTTCCTCGGCAACTCCCACGGCCTGGTGTACGTGATCGATCCGTACTCCATCGGCCCGGTTCGCCGGCACCTGCCGCCCCAGGGCGGCCGGGACCGCTCCCGGGTTGTCGCTGACCCGGAGGCGGCTTACGGCGAGGTGGTGGAGCGGTTGCGCGACAGCGGCGTACCCGCAGGCAAGCAGCGGCTGGCCGTCATCGTGTCCAAGGCGGACCTGCTCCGGGCCGCGGGGATGGAACTGCCCGCGGAGTCCGGCCTGATCGCCGACTGGCTGATGGACGCGGGTGCTCACAACCTGGTGCTCTCGGCTCGCCGCGAGTTCGCGGAGACCCGCTTCTTCGCGGTCGCGTCACAGCCAGCCAGGGGAGACGGCGGTCCTGACGACCCGGGAACCCCGGTGCGCTGGCTGCTCAGGTCCTATGGCGTGCGGCTGCCGGCCGAGAGGGCATCCGGCCGCCACGCGCACCAGCCGCTCGGCGAGACCACGAGGGCGAGGTCATGAAAACCCTTCCGCACGTCATCGCCCTCCGGCTGGTCACGGTCACCATCACCGTGCTGATCCTGCTGACGATCGGACTCGGCTTGGCCAGCCTGGGACCGTTCGGCAGCTTGGGTGCTCGCGCCAGCCAGTCGAATCAGCTGGTTCATGAGCTGTACGCCAAGGGCTGGTTCGGATGAGCCATGGCCCAGCGGGCGCAGCTGAAGCCGCAGAACGGCCGGCCGGAGCCGCAGAACGGCCGGCCGGAGCCGCAGAACGGCCGGCCGGAGCCGCGGATGACGACCGAGGCGGACTGGCCCGTGCGGCGCTGGCCGCGGTCGGTGAACTGCGCGTGTCACTGGCGAGCCTGGAGTCTCACGCGGCCCGGGATCATGACCGGGCTCGGGCGAGGGAGGCCGTCATTGACCGGCTGCGCGGGGAGGTGGAACGGCTCAGGGCCGGTGAGGTGCGCGCGCTCCTGCGGCCCGTAGTCACCGATCTGCGGCGACTGCGGGAGGACCTGCTCACCCAGGCTAGTTCCGTGCCGGAGGCAATGGCCCGCGACGAGGTGACCCTGCTGCTCGAGTCCCACGCGGACAGCGTCGCGCTGATCCTGGAACGCTGCGGGATCGTCGTGGTCAGGCCGGTCAGGGACAGCAAGTTCGATCCGCGTCAGCAGCAGATTAGTGCCGTCGTCGAAACCGGCGACCGGGACCTGGACGGCCTGGTCGCAGGCATCGTGAGCGATGGCTACGCGGAGGCAGACGGCGGCCGGGCGGTCGCGCCGGCCTGGATTGCGGTGTACCGCTACGTCGGCAGCGCCCCGGACGAGGGTGGCCGGGTGACCCGGTGACGCCGGAACGGATGCCGGTCCTGCGGGAAGACCTGGCCAGAGCCTCGTGTGCCAGCGAAAGACTGCCCGTCCTGGCCGAGATGATCGACCTGGCCGCTGAGCTCAGCCAGACGGGCGGTGACGATGCCGCCGACGCCAAGGCGGCCCTGGACGGCGTGCTGCGAGAGTTGTGCGAGCTGCGGGCCCCGGCCGGGTCTGCCCTGGACCCGGACGACCAGGCCTTCACGCTCTACCTGGTCGCGCAGGCCTGCCTGCTGCGGGATAGCGGCTCCGACCTCGACGACGCGATCGCGTGCCTACGGGAACTCCGAGATGACCTGCTGGCCGAACCACTAGATCCCGATGGCGCGGCGGATCCCGCGGAGCCAGAGCCCGCGGACACCGCAGAGCCCATGGACACCGGAGAGCCCATGGGCACCGCAGAGCCCATGGACACCGCAGAGCCCATGGGCACCGGCGATGTCCTGGACTTCGGGCAGATCATGACCGAGGTCGAAGTCAAGCTCGGTTACGCCCTGTTCAAGCGCGTGACCAGGTCAGACGGCGACGTTGACGACCTGGACGCCGCCAGCGCGGCGCTGCGTGCCGCGCTGGCGTGGTCGCCGTCCGATGCGTCGGTGCGCCCGGGTCTGATCATGGGGCTGGCGTGGTGCTTCGGCCTGCGTTACGTCGGCTACGACGGCACCCAGGACCACCGGCTGGCCGGGCTGGCGCTGGCGGCCGAGGGACTGGCGGCGCCGGGCGCGACCGAGGATGAGACCGCCAGCTGTCACGTGATCGTGGCATGGCTGGCCCTCACCCGGCAGCTGACCGGTGAGCAGCGCTCCGCCATGCTAAGGCAGCAGGAAATGGAGGCGGCCCGCCAAGGTAAAGCCGATGCCATGCTCGCCGCGCTGACAGACGTGCGCATCGATCCCTCCGACGCCCGGACCGCGCTAAGGCACCTGCGCCAGGTCCCCGACGGGGCCGAGCTCGCCGAGGACCTAGGCGCGATGGCGCCTAGCCTGGCCGGCCTGGCGCATCTGGTCCTGATGAGGGACGGGCAGGTCAGCGAGGATATCGGCCAGGTGGCCGATCAGCTGCGGAACGTCGCCCGCGAGCGGTCGGCCGCTACGCCGGAGCGGGGCGAGATGCTCGCCCTGCGGGCCGCGATGCTCTCGGCGCGGGCCGAAGGCGACGGACATCAGGACGAACTCGGGGCGGCCGCGGAGGCGCTCCAGGACGCGGCGGCCCTCTTGCCCGAAGGCCACCCGATGCGGAGCCCGCTGGCCGATCAGCTGGGGCGCTCTCTGCGGCAGCAGGTGGATCACGCGGACTCGGCGGGCGACTTCGCGGCCGGGGTCGAACCGGTCATGGCCATGTTGGAGCAGGTACCCCCGGACGACCCCCAGCTCGCCCGGGCGCTGACGCTGGCGGCCGTGCACCTCCTCAGCGCTACGCCCGGTCACCGGGCCGCGGTGCCGTTCGACCGCCTCATCGCCCAGCTGGACCGGTTGACAACCCGGCTCCCGCCAGATGATCCGGCCCGCCACCTCGGCGAGGCGATGCGCTGGGCCGCGATCGGCACGAAGGCGGCGATCGAGCACCAGCCAGACCAGGTAAAGGACGCCACCACCGAGCTCAGGCAGCGCGGCGCCCGGCTGCCCGCCGACAGCATTGTCCGTCCCGTGTTCCTCATCGGCGTAATTTCCGCGCTCATCGAGCGGTATGCGATGACCGGCGAGTTGCGGCTGCTCGAAGAGGCCGAGGAGGAAATGAAGAGAGCCACCGCGGTCATCGAGGAAGCCGCGGCCAGGGACGTCCCTGGCGAATCGGCTGCGCTTGACTCGATGCGCGGCCAGCTGGCCTACCTCCAGACCATCATCGGTATGGCCCACGCCCAGCATGAGCCGGCCGGCCTTGACCTGACGCAGACGGTGGCGGATATGGAACGGGCCGCCGAGCTGACGAAGACGGCGCAGGGGGTCAGGCCCCGGATGGTCGCGGAGCTCGAGACGGTACGAGCCATGCGGGAGCTTCGGGCGCCGTCACGCGGGCCGGCCATGTCCCTGGGGCAGCCCGAGCGGGATGCGTTCGCCGCGATCCTGACCCAGGTTCAGGCCATGCGCCGTGACCATATTGACTACCCTGCGCTGGCGGCGCAGGCCGCGAGCGGGCTAATGATGCGCGGGATCGTCGACCGTGACCAGACGGCCATGGGGCAGGGGATCGCCCTGCTGGCGGAGGCATGCTCGGTACCGCACCTGACGTACCGGGAACGCCCGCGGCTGCTCAGCGCCTACGGGTTCGCGCTGCTCTCACGCCACGACCTGACCCGGGATCCTCGTGACCTGAGCCTGGCCATCGACCGGCTCGAGGAGGCCCGGCGGGCCGTCGAGCAGGAGCTGGGTAGCCCGTCCGCGGCGAGCGTGCTGCAGAACCTGGCGTTCGCCTACCGCGTCCGCGGGAACGCGGCCAGGGGCGATGTCGACCGGGCCGTCACCGTCGGGCTGGGCGCGCTGCGCGAACGCGCCGGAGACGTGCTGCTCCAGGACAACGACGCCAACGCGCTGCTGGCCGCCCGCCGGGCGACCAACGACGCGACCGAGATGGGCCGGTGGTTCCTGGCCCACGACCGGCCCGGCGCGGCGATCGAAGCGCTCGAGTACGGCCGCGGTACCGTGCTGCACGCGGCCACCTCCGGGGCGCGGCTGGTGCAGGCGCTGGAGGATGCCGGCCGCGCCGGGCTGGCGGCCGAGTGGGCGCGGCACATGTCGGGCGGCGACGCCGCCGACGACCTGCGCTACCGCGTCATGACGGCGATCGAGGGCTCAGCGGCCGAAGCCTGGCTGCTGGCGCCGTCCTCGCTCAGCGACATCACGGCGGCCCTGCGGGCCAGCCACGCGGACACGCTTGTCTACCTGCTGCCCCAAAGCGACGAAGGGCCTGGGCTCGCGGTGCTGGCCGACGCCGACGGCAACGTCAGGCCGCTGTACCTGCCGCGGCTGCGGACGGGTACGGGCAGCCCGGTGGATTCGTTCCTGCAAGCCCGGCGGGCGGCCCAGGGAAAACGGCAGGCCGATGAGGGGTCATGGCGGGCTGCGCTGGGCGAACTGTGCGACTGGGCCTGGGACGTGGCCATCGGGCCGCTGCTCGAGGCGATCCCGGCCCGCAGCCGCGGTTCCCGCCGGGTCGTCCTCGTGCCCGGAGGGGAACTCGGCCTGGTGGCCTGGCACGCGGCCCGCCAGCGTATCGCCGGGGGCGGCTATCGGTACGCGATGCAGGAGGCGGTCTTTTCTTACGCCTCCTCCGCGCGTCAGTTCGTCATCACCGCCGGGCGGCAGCCTCGCCCGTGGACGGAGCAACCCG
>JBEKKH010000141.1:0-13956 GCA_050010815.1 Streptosporangiaceae bacterium
CTCGGCGCAGGCGCGTTCGAGCTGCGCGGTCGGGGCGTCGGCCAGCACGCTGAGCGCGGCCCGCTGGTCGGCCCGGCCTGCCGCCTCCGTCAGCGTGGGCAGGTTCGCCGTGATGTAGTCGCAGACCAGCATGGTAGGGCTGGAGGTGATCGCGGGCTCGGGCGTGAACAGGACCGCGAACCGGCTCTCACTGGCGGGTGCGGTCTCGGCGACGTGCACGAACGGCGCTTCGGGCTTCAGGACCGTCAGCTCGGCGGGCCCGAGGGCGCCGGTGCTCTGGTAAAGCCCGTAGGCGCTGTCGTAGTAGCCCAGCATGAGCGCGTGCCGCAGGTACAGGTACAGCAGCGCCTGCGGGCTGACATCACCGGTGAAGCCCTGCTCGGCGACCACGGCGTTGAGGGATGCCTTCGCCGCGTCGATCAGCCAGGTGATGTAGTTGCGGCCGTCGCCGGTGTAGGCCCGGATCGGGCTGGTCTCCGACAGCGGCTGATCGTCGATGACCGTGGTGAGCTTGCTGGCGGCGGTGAGGAACAGGTGCTGCAGGACGTCCGGCTCGGCCTGGCCCTGGTATCCCAGCCGGCGGACCAGCGCCGCCGCGGCGGCATCCAGGCCGAGTTCCTCCAGGGCCTGGAAGAACTCGGGGCCGAATCCCCACAGGTTCAGCACGTTGAACAACTCGCTGATGCTCTCCGCGCTGCGGGAGTAGTACTCGACGGAGGAGGGATGGAGGCCTACCACGTCAAGAAGCGTCTGCTGGGGGTCGCCGCTGCCGCCGACGTGTGCGGCCTGACCGCTCATCGTGGTCCAGTCCTTCCCGGCCGTCATCGTCACCGCGTACAGCCGGGCCAGGAACGCCAGCGCCGGGCCCACCGGCAGCGGCGCGGCCTGCGGCTCCTGCGCCGGGGGCTGGCTGAGCCAGCCGATCCTGGAGAACGCCGTGGTCGGCAGGATGCCGTACGGCTGGCCGCCGATGCGCAGGGCCGGCACCGGCCCGCGGCCGCTGACGTACCTGGTGCAGAACCAGCGGGCCGCCGCGACGACGTCCTCCCCGAACACCGGCGCCATCATCTTGTCCATCCAGTAGCCGAGCGTGGCCGGCCACATGGCCCGCTGCATGGCGCGGGCCTGCATCTGGTCCTGGCCGCCGCTGGCGTGGACCGTCGCGAGCAGCCCGGTGCCGATGCCGAGAGCCTCGGCCACCCACTGCCCATCCCGCTTGCTCCAGATGTCGGTCGTCGGGGTAAACAGCGGCTGGTTCTCGCGGTCGTCGAAGCTCTCGTCGGCATTGTCGAGCACCGTGTAGCCGGTGCCGGTCCCGGTGGTGTTGTGCGTCGGGGTGCCCTGCGGGACCAGGGACAGCCCGCTCCGGCCCACCTGGTGGTGATAGAGCAGCTGCTCCAAGGCCGAGGCGCCGTCGGTTTCGCTAGCAGCCATCTGCACCCCGAGGACCAGCAGCCGGTCGAATCCGCTGCGGGCTTGCTCGGCGGTGAGCGGGATGGACAGCGCCATGCCCGCCGCGAGGGCCGCATCGAAGTCGACCATCCACCGCAGCTGGTCGGGCACGTACAGGTCGCCGTTGTCGGGGTGGATCGCCGAGGTAGGGTCCGTGGTTGGGTCGGCGCTCGGGTCGGGCCCGACTTCCAGGGGCAGCGTGACCAGGCCGCCGATGGCCTGGAGCACCGGCTGCCCGCCGACGTAGCCGATGACGACGAACCGCTCGGGGAACTGGCGGAGCTGCGGCGCCTGCGACCACGGGGCCTGCTTGGTGGCCGGGTCCGGCGGGAAGGCCACGAACGTCGTCGAGACCGCGACGTCCTGCGGGGTCGCGGGCGGTGCCGGGGTGTCGGACAGGTTGAAGGGCACGTAGCCGGCCAGCAGCTCGGCCGCCCGGGCGGCGCCCACCGCGGCGTCGAGCGCGGCGGCGGCCTCCTGCAAGGCGGTGGCGTCCCCAGCGCCGGTCCACGCCGCTGACCAGTAGGCGCTGACGGCGGCCGTCTCTGCGGCCGACAGCGAGGCCTGGGTGGGGATGACGAGGATCTCGTCCGAGGCGGCGGCCTTGACGGGCTGGCCGGCCAGGTTCACCGGCTGGTAGGTGTCGGCGATGTATCCGGCCCGGCCGGAGCCGTGCGCCGCGACCAGGTCTCCCCACGCCGCCCGCTCATCCCCGTCGATCCCGCCTGCCCGCCATATGTTCTGCCAGTAGCGCTGCGCGTTCGACAGCTCGGTGGCCGAGAGCATGGCCTCGAAGGTGTCGATCGAGCAGTCGTCGGGGTAGATGCGCACCAGGAGCCGGGCGGAGGTCGCCTCGTCCGCCTCGCTCGCGGTGCTGTCGGTGAAGAACCTGGTCTCGAGGCGGACCGGGAACAGCGCGAACGGCGAGCCGTCGGTGAGCAGGCCGACCTGCTCGCGCGGATCGGTGAAGCTGGCGAAGCCTTCGGCGGCGGCCCGCGCCTGCTGGCTCGCGGTGGCCAGGGCCTGGCGGGCCGCGGCCAGTTGGCCGGCCGCCTGGTTCATTTGAGCCTGCAGGGCGTCCCGCTCGCGCGCCGCGGCGGGATCGTCCGGGCCGGCCTGCCGGCCGAGCTGCGCGACGGCGGCGGCCAGGCCGGCCTGCTGCTGCTGGGCCGCGTACACCGCGTCCTGCGCGCCCGCCAGCGCGGCCCGCGCCTGCACGAGGTCGCTCCTGCTGGTGGCGAAGTCGGCCATGGTCATGATCCGGCCTGGCCGAGCATTTGGTCGGCGTGCACCGCGACCAGCACCGGCGCGCGGAACAGCAGGTAGGCCCAGCGGGCCGCGCTGATGGCCACGGGGTCGACCTGCGCGTCATCCTGGTGCTGCTGCTGACGGTCGGCCTCCGGCGGAGACGGGCTGACGAGCGTAACGGGGGCGAGGCTACCCGCCGTCAGGAACTGGCCGGGAGCTCCCCCTGGCAGGGCGTCGTCCCAGGTGAGAACGTCGAAGACGTCCAGCACGCCGGTGCGGCTGGTCTCGAGCCCGAACCGCGGCTCACCCGGGCGCTGCCTGAGGACGAAGAACCAGCCCGGGTCATCGCCAGGGTTCTGTCCGCTTCCGCCCTCGGCCTCGGCGACGGTGAGGTCGAAGCCGAAGAAGTAGATGTCCGGATCGGCCTTCGCCTCGTACAGCGGGCTGCGGATCTTGGAGCGCGGCGGGTTGAGCTCCTCGGCCGGCGTCAGCTCGTCCAGCGACCGGGGGAGGGTCAGGTCGATGTGGCCGTCCGTCATCGGCCAGACCGCGTGCTGGGCGTAGATCATCGTGTTCGGGTATCTCTTCAGCAGTTCGCCGCGGATGACGAGCACGGCCTGCTCGCCGGTCTGGCCGGCCGCGGCCCGATTGTTGTGAGTGCCGAGTGCCGAGGTCAGCGGCCACAGGTGCAGCTCGGGGATGTCGTACAGCGCCTCCTCGAGCGCGTCTTCGCTCAGGCCCTCGCTGTCGATGTAGCTGCCGACGTCCCAGAACTGGCGGAAGTAGCTGCCGCGCTGGTCGGTCGGGTACTCGCGCCACATGAGCTTGCGGCCGAATTCGTAGTTCAGCCCTCCCATGTAGGCCTCGACGAAGCGCTGGTTGGTCTCGATGAGCGTGATGCTGTTCTCGGCGATCAGGTTGATGTTGGGCAGCAGGAGCTCGATCGAGAGGTCCTTGAGCGGCTGGTACATTGGCAGGTCGATCTTGGGGTAGGCCATCACCTCGTTGAAGGCCTCGCCCATCTGGTCGCGGACCCAGGACGGTATCCCCATCACGGTCAGGCCCCGATTGGGGATGGTGACCGACGGATCGATGGCTGTGAGGCTGGCCGTGGTCGCGGCGGCGAGCGGAAGCGGGGTCGGCGCCGGCCGCTGGCCGGCCGCCTGGGCGTCCTGCATCAACGTGTACGAGTCGCGCAGCGCGTTCTTGAAGCGCGCGGCGGTCGGGCTGTCGGTGCTGCCGGTCGAAGCGCGGAACGTGGACCCCGGGACGGACAGCACGAAGTTCGGGCTGTCGGGCAGCGTCGCGACAGAGGCGGGCGTCTGCCCTGTTTCGGTGATGGCGTTCTCCCGGCCGGCCGAGGCCTGCCAGTCCCGGAGCACCCGGGAGGCGTAGGCCAGGCCAGCACTGATGGCCAGCATGACGATCCCGTTCAGCTGCAGCATGATCAGCAGGATCAGCGCGGCGGCCAGCGCCGCCGCGGCCAGGACCAGCATCGCGGTCGGCAGCCACGGGAGCAGGCCCAGCAGCCCGCCGGCCCACCGCGGGATGTCTGGCGTGGCGGCCGCCGGAACTGCCTGGGTGACGGTGGCGATGCCGGCCGGGACCGCCTTAGGCGGCGCGGCGCTGACCTCGCCGGCGTTGACCCGGGTGAGCAGGTTGGCCGGGCTCACCGTGGCGTCGAAGGGCAGTGAGCGAATCAGCCGCCCGCCGGGGCGGACGACGCGGCGCATCGCGGCCGAGGTCAGCGCGGGCTGGATCAAGCTGGCCGACTGGGTGTGCGCCAGCGTCGCGCCGTTCATCAGGACCCGTGAGGAGACCGGCCCGAGCAAGCCGAAGGCGCGTTCGGGGTTGGCGGTGGCCAGAGGCGTGAGGTGGGCCTGGTACAGGCGCGAGGAGACGGCGGTGGCCAGGTGCAGGCGGCGGATGAGCGTGTTGGCGGCCAGCACCGCGCCGATCTGCTGCCAGGCATCGTCCATGTAGCTTTCCGCATTGGCCTCCACGACCTGCGCGCCGAGAGCCGCGGGCACGCGGAAGCGAGGGTCGAGGTTCAGCCGGTGTACCCAGTTGGTGTTGTTGGGCGCGGGGGTGCCGTCGCGGTTGGTCAGCAGCCTCTGGGTAAGCGCGTGCCACCGGCAGTACAGTGGCGCGGTGATCAGCGGATCGGGGTCGTCGCTGCCGCCGGGCCCCAGGTTGCTGGCTGCGTTCGCGGCGGCCGCGCTCTGGGTGGCGTAGTCGTCGGGCAGGTTCACGAAGGCCGCCAGCGACTTCTCGAAGTCGTCCGGGTAAGGCTGATCCCAGTTCTCGTACGCCTGCCGCTGCGTGAGCTGGGCCGAGTCGAGGTCGGCGTCGGGCACCTGCAGCGCGCCGCCCAGGCGCAGGACGCCGCCGAGCGCCGGGTCGGTGATGGCGGGAATGTTGGAGCCCGGGTCCTGCACGTCCATGTCGCGGGTGCCGACCTGGGGGTCGACGGGTTGCGGCTGCAGCTGTTCGACGAGATATTCGAAGTCGCCAAGCGCACCGGTGCGGAAGTACCACCGGAAGTAGATCGGATAGTTCGCGGCGGCCGGGCGCCCGGAGTAGTCCGCCCAGGCCGAGAACGTCGCGTGCGGAGCGCCGCCCGGGTCCAGGCCGAGGCCGGCCAGCCGGCCGGTCTCGAAGGTGGGCACGACGAAGGCGTAGTAGCCGGTATTGTCGCTCAGCATGCGCGGGCACAGCAGCCTGGAATAGGCCGCGTCGGGGTTGGCGGCCACGATGGCTTGCAACCTGGGCAGCACCGCGGTCATGTCCGGGGCGACGAGCTGGGTGGGGTCAGCAGAGAGAATGTCGTTGACGTGGACATGGGCCCAGGCCCACAGCTCGTCGGCTGGGGGGAAGGCCGACACGTCCGGCACGGTGATGTACGGCGACGGGAGCGAGGCGACGTTCTGGCCTTCGGTGAATTCGCTCTCGGCCAGCACGATGAGGGTGATCCATGGGCGCAGCTTGAGACCGGTGGGGTCGGGGGCGGCGGGGGTGTAGCGCCAAGGGAAGTCGGCGTCGTAGAAGTCGACCGCGGGCAGGTAATTGGCCTCGACGTTGGTGATCCAGTTTCCCGGGTCGGTCCGGATGACCGCCCGCGGGTCGAGCCCGATGATGTCACCGGGTCCGTACAGGGCGATATCCTGGCCGATCGTGGCGGTCAGTTCCGCGCCTCCGGCCACCGGGTCACCGGACAGCTTCAGCTCGACGTGCGTGGTGGCCCGCGTTTTCACGCTCGGATCCAGGTCCTGCGCGGTAATGGTGTTGGCGACCCCTTGCCGCAGCCACGGCAGGAACGAGTACGTCGCGACCGGGTTCACTAGACCACCTCGAAGTGGGGCAGGACGTGCAGGGTGCCGGCCATGGTCGGGTCGGCCACGACCGCCCGGTCGATGTAGTCGCGGGCCGAGGCCTGGCTGGTGAAAGCGGCCGCCTCGGGCTGGTAGACGGTGTTGTCACTCTGCCGCGCGACGGCGAACGTCTCCGGGCTGACCTGGACCGAGCCGTCATAGGGATGAGTCTGCTGCTCGCGCGTGCCCGACAGCGGCGACCTGGCGGCCGCGTTGCCGCGCAGGCCGTGCTGGAACAGGGTCCCCGGGTAGTAGGTAAACTTCGACGTTGAGCGTCGCAGCTTAGTATCGATGATCGTCACGTCGTCGCGGACGATCCGGACGATTGTGGTGCCCGATGCGTACGGGTTGCCAGCCGCGGACATCTCGATGCCGCTGTCCTGCGGCACGTACGCCGGCTGGGAGAGCTTGGTGGCGTCGTCGAGTGTCTTGAACTGGGCCGGAGCGAACGGTTCGGTCAAGGTCGCGGTCTGGACCAGGTCGGGTGAGGTGACCGAGACGCTGAACCTGTTCGCGTCGTCGGGTTTCTGGTTCCCCACCGTGTCCAGGGTGAGATCGAGCGGTATCGCCCGCTGGCTGACCTGCAGGGTGCCGACCGGGTGCAGGACGAGCTGCGACTCGGAAGGGCTGAGCGCGCGCAACGACACCAGCAGGTTCGACCCCGCGGGCAGCATCGCGCGCCAGTTACTCTGCTTGCCGAACTCGGCGGACAGGATCGGCATCACCGCGACCGGCGCCAGCGTGGTGTTGTTGCTGTCGCCCCAGGTGAAGTCGATGCCGATGCCGATCGAGAAGAACAGGAACGACAGCGACGCGGTACCGTGCGCGTGCCAGGGCTCGGGGCCGTCCAGCGTCAGGTCGATGCTGACGCCGTACACGCCGAGCCCGAACACCTGCACCGAGAACGACGTGGAGATCGACACGCTGAAATGGAAGGGGGAGAACTGGATCAGCGCGTCGAAGCCGGAACTGCCGGTCACCGACAGGGCGCTGAAGCCGAAGAAGTACTCCGAGTGGGTGCCGAACTGCACGGTATTGGTGGTGACGGCGAAGTAGCCGTCGGCGTGGATGCGGGCGTACGACTCGTTGATGATGTCGATCGAGATCCGCTGCGGTGACGGGAAGGGCAGCGGCGGCGGGTTGTACTGCGGGTGGAAGCCGCCGACCGTGACGACGAAGTTCGCGTTGCTGCCCCAGGCGAACAGCAGCCCCATCTCGCCCTCGATGGTGATGAACAAGATGTGCGAGTCGTACAGCGAGGCGAAGAAATACATCCGCTGCTTGTCGAACTCGAGGGCGCCGGCGAAATTCACTTGCAGGACGAGGATCGCGAGATCCTCCGCGGGCAGCGCGAGCTCCAGGACACCCAGGATCGCGATGTCGCCGGGCGGGACCTCGACGATGACCCCGAGGGAGAGGCTGACCAGCGTCGGCTCGCCCCAGCCGAGCTTGGCCATCGGGCCGATCAGGAACGTGCCCTGCTGTGGCGGGAAGATGGCTCGCAGGTCGCTGATGATCTTCGGCGCGTTGGCCACGATGTCCTGCGGGAACATGATGCTGTCGATGGCGCCGGTGCGCACGCCGTCCATCAGCGGCTGGAACAGCATGGTCCGGTTGACCCCGAGCAGCCCGCCGACGGCGTTCAGGGTGAACCCGAAGCCCAGCTCCAGGCCCGCGCCGAAGTCCGCAGTGATGATGACCAGCAGCGAGAAGCCGGACGACCCGTCGGGGAGCTTGGTGTCGATGAGGCCTATGGCGCCCAGGGACAGGAAGTCGGCGAACTCGAGCTGGACCGCGCCGGCGTACTCGCCGCGAGCGCTGTCGACGTACAGGTAGCCGCCGCCGCTGACCACCCCGGCGTCGATCGAGAGTCCCACTCCCTGCGGAGGCTTGAACGCGAACGTGACATCGGCCGGGCCAAGGTTGCCGCCGCCGGGCGGGAAACCGAGGTTCACGTCCGCGCCGAGCCGGTCCACGGTGGCCTGCAGCGGGCCGAGGTCGGCCGACAGGCCGACCGACAGCTCCACCGGTACGCTGCCCCCGGCCAGGCCGGCCACAAGGTAAATGGTCTGCACCTCCACCGGGCCCAGGTCGAGATGGACCGGAAGGGCGATCTCCAGCGTGGCGCTGCCCGTGAACTGGGCGCCCCGGCTCGGGCTCCAGGTCAGGTTGGCGTTGAAATCGGACTCCAGCCGCGCGCCGCCCAGCAACGTGGCGATGAAGCCATCCCCGCCGTCGCTGCTGATCAGCAGCTTCCCGCCCTGCAGCCCGACCGAGAGCTGCGGGTCCAGCGTAACGCTGTCGGTGGCGCTGTCCAGGTGCAGCTCCAGGCCGACGCTCGCGGTCGGGCTGGCCAGCTCCAGCCGTGACCCCCCGGCCTGGCCCAGCAGCAGGAACGGCGCCGCTGTGGCCGAGCGGGCGAAACTGATGCTGAACACGATGTCGACCGTGCCTGAGGCGGCTGTCACCTGGAGGTCGAAGAGCGGCCGCAAGATGGCCTGGATATCGGCGTTAAACGTGGCCGCCGTCGCGATGGTGACATTCCAATCGTCGGTGGCGACGGTATCGGTCCGGCTGACCCCGGCGGGCAGCCGCACGCTGATCGTCAGCCCCGGCGGGCTCAGGGTGGGGTCGACCTCGGCGGAGAAGCCAAACGCCTCCAGCAGCGCGGGATCACCGGACGGCTGCAAGATCTCGGCCGGGATATCGAACCTGAGGTTCAGCAGCGTCTGCAGGGTGGTGAACAGAGCAACGCCGTCGAAACTCGCGTCCCCCCAGCCGTAGACGTCGCCGAGCAGTTGCGCCGGGCCGGAAAGCAGCTGGGTCAGGCGGTCGAAATGGAGGATCTCCCGCAGGTAGGACGCGTTGAGCGAGCCGTCAGGACCGCCGTCGACCTGCACGACCTCCACCACGCCGGTGGTGACCAGGGCCAGCAGGAGGGCGGGGAACCTTATCTGCAGGTATTCGACGAGCAGCTGGCCGAGCAGGCGCTCCACGAACTCGCCCGCGAACTGGGTGACCTCGGTGCTCTGCTGCGGCGTCAGGCTCGGATCGGAGCCGAGGCCGTGCAGCGCGGTGGCTGCGTCGTTGGCCGCCTTGACCACCGTGGCGAACTGGTGGAGTAGCGACTCGGCCGCTGTCGCGACGGCACCGGCGTCATCAGCCTCGATCGCGGTGACCAGATCATCGACGGTGATCGGCATGCTCGCGGCCGCAGTGACGCCGGTCGCCAGCGCGGCGGTGAGCTCCGCCGATCCGCCCGCGGCGCCTGAGGCCCGCAAGCCCAGCCATTCCAGTAGCAGGTCGGTGGTGCCGTCTTCGGCCCGCTGGGCGAGAGGGGCGAACATCAGCGCCAGTTCGGCGGCGAGCTGCTCGACGGTACCGGACGAATCGCCGCTCATGCCGGGACCGCCGCGGGGACCAGCAGCGCGACGAGGGCGGGCCAGTATCGGGCCAGGTCCGCACGCAGCCGGTCGCTGCCGTACCGCTCGAGTTGCTCGACGAACCGTTCCAGATAGCGCCCCTCTCGTTCACCGAGATCGGCGTAGCCGGTTCCGGCCCCAGAGACGAGCGCGCGGAGCAAACTCGGCCCCTGCGCTCGGTGCCACATCGTGGCCACCCGCATGTTGGTATTGATCAGCCTGCGGACCTCGCTGAAGTGACGGCTGGCCGCTGCGGCGAGCCGTTCCCCGTCAGGCATGGCGGCCAGGTAACGGCGCATGGCGAGGAACCCGCCCGGAACCGGGCCGTGATGGTGGTGAACCGGGCCACCGGGCTCGCGCAGGGCCAGGTGTGGAGCGCCGCCGCCACCACTGGGGCTGGTCGGCGCCGGGCCCGCGCCGCCGGCCCGGACCGCCATGACTGCGGCGTTCGCGTCGACTTTGCCGGCCCCCCAGGTGTTCGGGTCGGCGGGCGCCGGGGCGGCCCGCGCCGAGGTGGTCAGGTACTTGAGGATGTCCGCCTTGGCGAGGTGGGGATTTTCCTCGAGCATGAGCGCGATCGTGCCCGTGATATGCGGAGCCGACATGCTCGTGCCGGTCAGGTCGACGTAGAGGATGCAGCAGGCGTCCGGGCAGCAGGAGCAGCAGTTGCCGGGCAAGTTCGCGGCATCGGCGTTGGTGGAGGTGATCTCGAGGCCAGGTGCGGCGATGTTAGGTTTCGGATTCGCAGCCGAGCCGCGCGCCACCGGGCCGCGGGATGAACTGGTCACGATGTCATTAGAGGGGCAGCAGTCGCAGCAGTCGGTCTTCGACGCGTAGTTGGCGACCGTGATGGCCTCGGTGGCCGTGCCAGGTGATTCGACGGTCGAGTCCGCGGACGCGCGGATCTTGCCGTCCGGCGGGGAAACGGGCGGCAGGAACTTCACGACCTCGGGCCGGGACGTCCACGCGTGGAACGAGACGGGGTTGCCGGTCGGGTTGGCCAGGTTCAGATTCCAGGAACCGTTGGGAACGCTGCCCTTGGTGGGCTTGGTCATCTGCACCTTGAGGTTGTTGTCACGGTTGTACACCGTGTCGTTTATCGCGGAGAAGAAGGTGACCTGCGACCGCTGATCGGCCGACGCGCCCGGATTGGCGGGCACCGGCCCGAAGTTGGTGCCGTTACCGGGCGCCGGCCCGATGACGGTTCCGTCGGGGCTGGTCAGCGTCGCGTTCAAGGTGCCGGAGCGGGCGTACCACACGTCCACGGAGGCCGCGCCCTGGATCTGGTCCGAGACAGTGAATGCGACATCGACGTTGCCGTTGGCGGCGACCGTCGAGGCGACATGGCATGGCTCTGTGCTGACATCACCTGAGTTTCCCGCGGCGACGACGATCGCCCGCGCCGGTTGCGCCGTGACGACACTGTTGATATACCGCTCGACCTTCGAGGTGCCGTCGTGGGGGCCGAGAGTGCCACCGAAGCTCATGTTGATGACGACCGGCTTTCCCGCCGCCGCCGGGTGGTTGAGGATGTAGTCAACGCCCGAGATCACATGGTCCTCGTTGAAGTCGCTGCGGACGACGACAAGGCTCGCACGCGGCGCCACCCCGATGTAGACGTTGGCGCCGTGGCAGCACGTAGCCGAGGAGCCGTCACCGGCCGCGATGCCGGCGACGTGGGTGCCGTGCCCCTTGCTCCGCAGGTCCTCCTTTCCCCTGACCGTCCCGAGGTCGAGGGTCCTGATCTTGAGCGTGCCCTGTACGGCCTGGTTCAGCTGGTCCTGGGTGTAGACGACCCCGATGCCGCCGGTGCCTGCCGTCTCGCCTGCCATCGGGGTCAGCAGCTGATCCCAGATCCCGAGAATCCGCGAGGTGCGGTCGTCGGACTGGACGAAATCACGGTGCCGCCAGTCGATCCCGGAATCGATGATGCCGATGACGATTCCGTTGCCCGTCCGGGACGGGTTCGCGTTGTGGAGGGCGGTGGCGCCTATGTCCGGGACACTGTAGTCCAGCAACGGCCAGTACTGCTCCGGCTGGCTGACCGACACCACGTGCTCGATCGAAGCCAGGTCCTCGAGCCGGCTGAGCGGGATCGTGCCAGGCGAGATCTTGTAGTGCTCGGCCGGGTGCTCGCTGAGCGCGTGAGACTGGAATCCGACAGCCTCGAGATCCTGCGGGTCGCCCATGAACTCGACAATGACCGCGATCGGCTCGGCTGCCGCCCCAGGTGCCCCCTCGTCTGCCACTGCCGTGCGGGCATGCAGTTCCTCAAGTCGCTCACGGAGGTGATAGTCGAGCTTTGTCATCGCCCCTCCAAGGAACTGCCCAAATCGGCAGGTCAGGACAGGTGCCCATCGATCGCGCGATCAGTATTGGCGCCAGATTCCTCCGCCACGCATCCTAACTGTAAACGCGCGGGCAGCAATGAACCAGACCTAGATCTTGTTCATCCGGGATGGAAGGTTGACGGAGTCGCCAACGTCATGGGTCAGGTATACAGAATGGACAGCGTTTTATGCTTAGTAGAGCGGGAGTGCCCTCACTTGCTGGCGGTCATTTAAATGGTGGTCTAGCCGCCGTAGCGGCTCAGGCCAGGATCGCTCAGCTCATCCACCAGCGCGTTGACCGGCGCGATGTGCGGCAGGCGCAACCCGTCCGGCTGCCGCTGCCGGAACTGCGGATCACTCATCCGCCGTGTGCCACCAGCCCATCATCGACCTCCGATCCCGAAATCAGGCGGCTACGCTACGCGCCCGAGCGCGGGGGCGCCCGAGCGCGGGGGCGCCGGGGGGCGGTGTCACAGCGAATAGGCGTAGATCTCCCCGTTGCCCGAGACGTTAATGTAGATGACTCCATTCACATTGGCGGGCGATCCTCCGCCAATGAAACCAATGATGGCGCTCCAGAGCGGTGCGCATGTCTTGGCGGTACTGGAAAGCGTGCAGTTCAACGACCCGGCCGCGTCATATCCGTAGGTCCCTCCGTTTGTCGAGGAGAAAGTAGACCACGCCGTTCGCGACGGCGGGCGACGAATTGGTCACGTATCCGCTTCCATCGGGCGCAGACGTCCATAGCGGCGTGCACATCCTCGCTGTGGCGGTCCCTGAGCAGTTCGTCGACCCTGCAGTATCGAATGCGGAGAGTGTGCCGCCCGCCGACACGGTGTAGACAACCCCGTTGACCACAGCGGGCGTCCCACCGGTCACTGCAGTCCGAGAGGTGAACAGGATACGGCTTCACACCCGGCAGCATCATAAGCGAACAGAGGCCCGTTCCATGTCCCAACGTAGACGGTGCCGTTTGCGACCGCCGGCGCCGAATAGGTGATTCCGGCGACAGGCGTTGTCCATATCGGTGGGCACCCAGTCGTCGGCGCAGGAGAACAGCCACTTGCATTGAACGCGAAGATCGCTCCGTTCGCGATGTAGATCACGCCATTGGCGACGGCTGGTGAACCAGAGTTACCTCTACTGGTGGGAAGGCCGGTGGTCGTCCACATCGGAACGCAAATCGTCCCGAACTTCTCGTAGACTTAGCATCCTTTTGATCCGAACGGCTCAAAAGCGGCGACGTACGCCCCGCCAGCGCCCGGAACCCGGCACGGTAGGTGCTGCGCGGTCGGCGGACCCCGGTCCGGGCCGTGGCGGCTCCGGGCGCCCGTCGCGCCCCGCACCGCGCCGTATCGGCGCGATCACACCGGGGTCCGGGGTCCATCCGTGTCCGGGCGCCCGGCCCGGCTGTGGCCGCCCTCATGCCACCTTGCCTGGGCAGCGGCCCATATATCCCTGGTGTACCTCTCGTGCACCTTGATGTACCTGGCCGCCGGTATCCGCCAGGTGCATCAGCAGCGCACGGCGTCCAGGCTTCAGGCCGCAGCCGGGGCGCCCAGCGGACTTACCGGTTCAAGCGGAACTGACCGCCGACGCCACTGCCCGAGACCGCCTTGGTTCCTGTCAGGCGCATCTGGACGAGAGTGCTTGCCAGCCGTGTCGCTGCCCTGCCGGTGCGGCGCCCCCGAGGCGCGTTACCAGCAGGTTTCACGCTGCGTGACAGCCTCCGTAGGAAGATGTCCAGGATCCGGTACCAGGAAAACGGAAGGTCTAGACCGAAGTTACGGCTGATTGGGTAGGTGATCCTAACCCTGACCTGGTGTTTTGCCGGGGTGGCTGGGTAGCGTTCTGGCTACTTCAATATCAGCGGGATCGGGACTCCGATCAGGCGGAAGGCTTCCCGCTGGGCGCTGGTCGGCTCGGCGAGCATCGGCACCGTGGCGCGGGTGCCGGCGAACCGGACCTGGTTGCGGGTCAAGGTGGCCAGGTGCCCGAGCAGGCCGCGGAAGCTGCGGTAGGGGCGGCCGGCCGGGTCGTGCTGGCCGGAGGCCTTGGCCTGCGCGGTCGCGGAGCGGCGGGCCGGGGCGACCGGGTTGTCCCGGGCGGGCGGTTGCTCGTCGGTGAAGGTCA
>JBEKKH010000142.1:0-13955 GCA_050010815.1 Streptosporangiaceae bacterium
GCGCACCCCGTCGACGTTCTCCAGGATCCACTGCACCTTCCCGCCGGAGAAGTACGTGGCGGGCGGCAGGCCGGCCTTGCGCCGGATCGTGTCGCCGCGCTCGTCCCGGTCCAGCGCGCTGGCGATGCGGTCGGTCCGGGTGTCCTGCCAGACGATGGCGTTGTAATACGGACGGCCGGTCTTCCGGTTCCACACCACCGCGGTCTCGCGCTGGTTGGTGATCCCGAGCGCGGCCAGGTCCGAGGCGGCCAGGCCGGCCGTGTTCAGCGCGGTCTGGATGACCGAGGCGGTCCGTTCCCAGATCTCCACCGGGTTGTGCTCGACCCAGCCGGCCTGCGGCAGGATCTGCTCGTGTTCCAGCTGGTGCTTGCCTACTTCGTTGCCCGAGTGGTCAAAGATCATGAACCGGGAACTTGTGGTGCCCTGGTCTACGGCGCCGACGAAATCCGGCATGCGCTCCTCCAAGAGTCGATGGGATGGTCCGAGGTCAGCAGGCGTCTTTCCCCGTCGGAGGGCAAGAGCTTGGCCATGCCGAAGTAGTGCAGGCGAGGAACTCGGCGGCCGTTTCGCGGGACGAGACGGGGCCCAAGCGGACGCGCGGAGGGGAGCTGCCGGACGCTGCCGGTGCTGGCGGACGGTACCACGAGGCAGCCCCCTCGACGTCGAGGATGATTCACTTGGTGCCTTTGGGATCAACGTACGACTCGGGTAGCGGTGTCGGCAATGCGTTGATTGGTCGAATATAGGTAAAAAAGTAAAGCTTTGGCAAAAATGAAACGGCTCGTGGACCGGATGGTGACGGGATGGGCGGATGAGGCACCTGCCGTGAGCAGCCCGTGGCCGGCCGGCCGGAGGCGTCGTCTCGGTGACCAGGGAACCCCGGCGCGGTGAACGAGGCTACCGTCGTCCTGGCCGGCCCGGTAGGCCAGCTGGCTGGGATCTTTCCCGAGGTTACGCGTTCCGGCGGGCGCCGTCGGCCGGGTTATGGGGCTCATTCTCACGCTCGTCGGATAAGCCAGCCGTGGCGTGATCCACGCTCTGCGGCCCGGCTCCAGCCTCCGCCGCCACCGGCTGGCAATGCCGGAGCCAGGCCGGCCTGGCTCCGGTGCCCGCGGCTGGCCAGCGATCGATCATTGACATTACCCGCCGTTTTGCCGTATTTAGGTAGCGAAGAGCCGAACCGCCCAACTGGGACGGACGGGAGCGGACGGCGATGTCCGTTATAGCCCGACGTGGCCCGCGCAGCGGCTCTCGTAGACCGCATAGGCGGGAGGGTGATCGTGTCCGACATTACCCCTTTGCGAGGTGAAGGCCGCACGATTGGCCGCATCAGCGGCTTGTACGGTGAGCTCCTCTCCGAATTCCTGGGCGTGTTCATCATTATCGCGTTCGGTGACGGGGTGGTGGCGATGGCCGTCGCCGCCCTTCCCGGCTCCGGCCGGACCTCGGGTCCCACCGTGATCTTCGATGCGGCCGGCGACTGGCTGCTCATCACGTTCGGCTGGGCCATGGCCGTCGCGTTCGCCGTGTGGGTGGCGGGAGGTGTGAGCGGCGCCCACCTCAACCCCGCGGTGACCCTGGCTTTTGCCGCCAGGCGCAAGTTCCCCTGGCGGAAAGTCGCACCTTACTGGGTCGCTCAGATAGTCGGCGCTTTTGTCGGGGCCGCCCTGGTCTTCCTCGTGTACCGCAACGCGATCGACGCGTTCGACCTCGCGGCCAAGACCCCGAAGAGCGGGGGTAACGCGCTCGCGACCTACTCGATCTTCGCCACGTTCCCGGCCAAGTACTTCGGCGGCTCGACAATCGGCCCGCTGATCGACCAGATTGTCGGCACGGCATTCCTGCTGTTGTTCGTCGTGGCGGTCATTGACGCCAGGAACGCGGCGGTTCAGTCGAATCTTACGCCTCTTGTCATCGGCCTGGCCGTATTGGCGATCGGGGACTCCTTCGGCGCGAACGCGGGATACGCCATTAACCCGGCCCGTGATTTCGGGCCCCGGCTTTTCGCCTATTTCGCGGGCTGGGGAAAGGTGGCCCTACCTGGGAGTTACAGCGCGCCGGGCTTCCACTTCAGCGATTACTTCTGGATACCGATCGTGGGTCCGCTCATCGGCGGCGTAATCGGCGTGGTCATCTACGACCTGTTCGTCGGTGACATACTGCACGCCCGGCTCAAGATGGTGGAGGAGGTTACCGGTCCCATCCCGGAATCCCAGCTCCCGGAGGAAACCGAGGCTGGCGCGTAGCCGCAGCGGAGAACGGGGGGAGTGGCAGCGATCACGCTGCTACTCCCCCCGATCCGAACAGGAAGCCGGCCCCTGTGAGCCGGGGGGACGCAAGGATGCGCTGGCGAACTCTTGACGTGCGCACGCCGCAGACTTATCTTCCATATCAAATACTGTTCGGCGATACCGAACGATATTCCTGAGGTTGTTACTTGCCTCTCATACGTTCGTTACTCGTCCCTAATAATCCGGCGGCCCATCAACCCGGCGGTCACCGTGCCCCTTGTGGCCACGCGCAGTCCGGCGGACCTGATCGTCATTACCGAAAGAATCCGGGAAGGCACGTCATGAAGAAGCTCATTAACAGCCCGGACACCCTGGTGACCGACGCGCTAGCAGGCATGGCCGCTGCGCATCCCTCGCTTGCGGTGGACCTCGAGAACAAGATCATCACCCGGTCCGGCGGGCCGACCGAGGGCAAAGTCGCTCTGGTGTCGGGCGGCGGCGCCGGCCATGAGCCGCTGCACGGCGGCTTCGTCGGCTACGGCATGTTGAATGCCGCGTGCGCGGGCGAGGTGTTCACCTCGCCCGTTCCCGACCAGATGCTCGCGGCGACCAAGGCGGTCAACGGCGGCGTCGGCGTAGTGCACCTGGTGAAGAACTACACGGGGGACGTGCTCAACTTCCAGATGGCGGCCGAACTGGCGGAGGACGAGGGCATTGAGGTCGCTTCTGTCCTCATCAACGACGACGTCGCCGTCCAGGACTCCCTCTACACCGCGGGCCGCCGCGGCACCGGCGCGACCGTCTTCGCGGAGAAGATCGCCGGCGCGCTGGCCGAGCGCGGCGGGTCGCTGGCCGAGGTCGCCGCGGTGGCCGCCGAGGTCAACGAGCGCAGCAGGTCCTTCGGCGTCGCCCTTACCTCGTGCACCGTGCCTGCGGCCGGGAAGCCCACGTTCGAACTCGCCGAGGCCGAGATCGAGCTTGGCGTCGGCATCCATGGCGAGCCCGGCCGCACGAGGGCTCCGCTCACGACTGTCCATGACATCACGGCGATCGCCCTGGACGCGATCAGCGCCGACATGCCGCTGACCGGCGATCTCCTCGTCATGGTCAATGGCATGGGCGGGACGCCGCTGATCGAGCTCTACGCCGTCTATAACGAGGTGAGCCGCTACCTGGCCGGCCAGGACCGCCGGATCACTCGCGACCTGGTCGGCAACTACATCACCAGCCTGGAAATGCAGGGATTTTCGGTGACGGTATGCAGGCTCACCGATACGCTCGCGGATTTGTGGGACGCACCCGTGGACACGCCCGGACTGCGGTGGGGACGGTAGAACTCGACAGCATCGTCCAGCACCGCATAGGAGCGAACATGGACGCTGGATTCTTCCGTGCCTGGATAGCGGAGATAGCAGCGGTCGTCGAAGCGCAGCGCGACCACCTCACCCAACTCGACTCGGCGATCGGCGATGCCGATCATGGCATCAATCTGTCTCGCGGCTTCACTGCCGTGCAGGCAGCGCTGGCGCAGGCCGAAACCCCGACGCCAGCCGCTGTCCTGCTGCTCACCGGCTCGACGCTGATCTCGAAGGTGGGCGGCGCGTCCGGTCCGCTGTACGGGACGGCCTTCCGGCGGGCCAGCAAGGCGCTGGGGGATGAGCCCGAGGTGGATCTGCCCGCCCTGGCGGGAGCGCTAGACGCGGCCCTGACCGGCGTCCAGAAACTCGGCGCGGCCCGCGAAGGCGATAAAACCATGGTGGACGCGCTCGCCCCGGCCGTGAGCGCGTTCAGTAAGGCCGTGACGGAGGGGGCGTCGGCGGACGACGCCCTCTCCGCGCTGACCGACGCCGCCGATGCTGGAGCACAAGCCACGATTTCGATGCAGGCACTCAAGGGCCGGGCCAGTTACCTCGGCCCGCGCAGCGTAGGGCACGAGGATCCAGGCGCGGCATCGACCGCGCTGATCCTGCACGCGCTGCGCGACGTGGCGTTGCGGCCGACCGGATGAACGTGCCCACGCGGTTCAGGGGGCTGCCCGTCTCAGAGGGCATCGCCTCGGGCACCCTTCATGTCGCCGACGTAGAAACGGCCGTCACTGCCACGCCTGAGGAGGTCAGGGACGCGTTCGCCGCGGTAGCCGCGGAACGGTTCGCCCTCGCGCAGCGGCTGCGTGATGCCGGGCGCGAACAAGAAGCAGCCATCATCGAGGTCGGGGCGCTCATCGCCGGAGACCCCCTGCTCGCTGAACCCGCCGTGGCCGCCGTCCGCGGCGGCGGTGATGCCGCCACTGCGGTGCGGCAGGCGGCCGAGGCGCAGGCCGCGGTGATCGAGGCGCTGGCCAACCGCGAGATGGCCGAGCGGGCCGGTGACGTCCGGCAGGTCGCGCACGCCGTCTTGGATCGCCTCAGCCAGGCCGCCGCCGCGCCGTGTCCGGCCGGCGAATTCATCCTGGTCCGCCGCGAGGTGAGCCCGGCCGACCTGATCGAGCTGGCCGAAGCGGGGCTCGTGGGCGCGGTGTCGGTGGCCGGCGGCGCGAGCTCACACGCGGCGATCATCGCGCGCGGCCTCGGTGTGCCGATGATCGCCGGGACCGACCCCGCGGTCCTGGCGGCACCGGCGGGCCAGCCCGGCCTCCTGGACGCGGACCAGGGTGAACTCATCGTCGGCCCCGAGGCAGCTGAGCTTTCTACGGCGCTAGCGGGCCACGATCTGCGCCAGCGGCAGCCCGGGCCCGCCGGGCCCGCCCGCACGGCCGACGGGCGCGAGATCACCGTCTTGTGCAACGTCGCCTCCGCGGCCGAAACCCGGCGCGGTCTGGCCGCGGGTGCCGCCGGGGTCGGCCTGCTGCGCACCGAGATTCCCTATACCGAGGCGCTGGCCTGGCCGACCCTGGCCGAGCAGCGGGCCCAGCTGGAGCCCATACTCAGCCTGCTCGCGGGCCGGCCCGCCACGGTCCGGCTGCTCGACTTCTCCGGGGACAAGATCCCTCCGTTCCTTCGCGGCGGGCCCAGCGAGGCGGCCGGCCTGGCGGCGCTGCTCGCGCACGGCACGGCTCTTCCCGATCAGCTCCGTGCCGTGCTCGAGGCCGGCCGCGACACCAGCCTTGCGGTCCTGATTCCGATGGTCAGCTCGCTCGGTGAGGTGAGCCGGGTGCGTGACGTCCTCACCAAGACCGCCGCCGCGCTGGGTGCTGACCTGCCGCGACTCGGGATCATGGTGGAGTTGGAGGCCACCGCGGCTGCGGCCGGGACGTTCGCGCCCGCGGTCGACTTCTTCTCGATCGGGACCAATGACCTGACCGGCCAGGTGCTCAGGCTCGACCGGCGTGACCCGGCCGCGAAGCCGGCTCTCGCCGCGCACCCGCAGGTGCTCGCCCACATCGCGCGGGTCGTTGAGGCCGGCCGGCAGGCCGGAATCCCCGTCTCGGTGTGCGGCGACTCGGCCGCCGATCCGCTGGTGCTGCCGCTACTCGTCGGCCTCGGCGTGGACACCTTCAGCGTCCCGGCCGCGCGGGTAGAGCGGGTCCGGACCTGGCTTACCGGCTTGGACACGCCGGCCTGCGCGACGCTGGCCGCCGAGGCCTTGCGGGCCTCCACCGCGGAGCAGGTGTGGGAGCTGGTGCCGCCGCTATGATCTCAGCCGCTATGACCTCAGCCGAGTGCGGACAGCACGGACCCGCCGCGGCCTGCCCCGAGATCCCTGGACACGGAACGGGCGGACTCCACGACCGCGCGCGCGAGTTCCGCCCTGGCGGTCGGCGCCAGCAATCGCTCGGCCGGCCCGACCAGGCCGATCGAGCCGGCCACGCCGCCCGCCCGGTTCACGATGTGTGCCGCTATCCCCGCGTCGCCGACCGTGGCCTCCTGGTCCTCTACCGCATAACCCTGCCTGCGGACCTGGGCGAGGGCCTGACCCAGCGCCGCCCTCGTCGTCTTGGTCCGGCCGGTCAGCGGCCTCAGCTCGTCGGCCATCGCCTGCACGGCTTCCGCCGCGGGCAGGTGAGCGACGATCGCGTGCCCGAGCGCGCAGGCATGCCACGGAATGGCGGCTCCTACCTCGAGGATCTGCACCGTGTTGTCGGGCCTGAACACGTGGTGCAGTACGATCACCCGCGAGCCGGACAAGGTCGCCACCCAGACCGCCTCATTGGCCCGCTGGGCGAGAGCCTCGGCCCACAGCAGCGACCGGGCGCGCAGCTCGGAGCCGTCCAGGTAGGCATTGCCGAGCTGAAGGACGCCGGCCCCCAGGCTGTACTTGCCAGTATCCGGATCCTGGCTCACGAGGTCGTGATTCACCAGCGTGCGCAGCAATCCGTAGACGGTCGGCTTGGGCAGCCCGACCCGCCCGGCAATCTCCGTGACGCCCAGCCGGGGCGTTCCAGACCCGAGTACATGGAGAATCGCGGCTGCCCGCTCCACAGATTGGATCATGGAGTCCTCTCGGTAACGTCGAACACATTCAGGATAAGGCATGAGCGATAGACCAAAGGTAGGGATCGTCCTCGTCTCGCACAGCGCGGCGCTGGCCGAGGGCACAGCCGAACTCGCCGGGCAGATCGCAGGCGGGACGGTGACCATCGCCGCCGCCGGCGGCACGGAGGACGGCCGTATCGGGACCAGCATCGACAAGGTCGAGCGCGCGCTCAGGCTCGCCGACGCCGGCGCTGGCGTGGTGATCCTGCCCGACCTCGGCAGCTCGGTGCTTACCGTTCGCGCGCTCCTGTCCGAACCGGAGGATCTACCCGATCCGATTGCCGTCGCGGATGCCCCGTTCGTGGAAGGCGCGGTCGCGGCCACGGTCACCGCCGCCGCCGGCGGGGACGTCAAGGCCGTGCTGGAAGCCGCCGAGGGGGCTCGTCATGCCAGAAAGCTATGAGGCCACGATCACGCTGGCGGGTGACCTGCACGCCAGGCCGGCCGGTGCGCTTGCGGTGGCGGCGGCGAAGTTCGAATCTGTCGTCGAGCTGACCACGGGCGCGAGCCGGGCCGACGCCAAGAGCGTGCTCGCCGTGATGGGGCTGGGCGCGGCCAGCGGTCAGCAGGTCACCGTCCGCGCCGTCGGCCCGGACGCGCGGGCGGCGGTCACCACGATGATCGGCATCCTGGCCGAGGCCACCCGGGTCGGTGGCTGACGGGCCGGCCCGGCGTTCCGGCTGGCTCATCGGTAACTTCCGTGTTACGGTAGCCTGGTTGTTACCAAGATGGCCGTACCGAAGAACGCTCACTGATTTATCGGCCCAAGGGTGGCCAGGCTTGCACTGACGGCCAGGCGGCGAACACGATTGTGAGGTGGGCTTCGATCGAGTCCCGCAGATGGCAGACCTGGAGATTCCCGCCGCGGCAGACGGCACGATGCCGCCCGCGTGGCACACTCCGGCGCTCCTGCTAAAATAGAGTAGTAAACGTCTCCTGAACAGGCGAAACGCAGGTGTCGCAGGCTGTCGGCTGTGCCCATCGGTGGTGAGGTCTTCACGTTTGGCTCTGATCTGCGCGAATACGGCCAAGTTCCGGGTCCACCCACAGGTTAAGCGCGGCCAGCCCGCACGCCGGAGACCCCGTACGCAATTGCGCGGGACGTCTACGCGGGGTACGCCTGCCCTGGTCCTAGCCCGCGACAGCGGCGCGGCGGCCCCCAAGTCCTACGTGAACACGGACCCGGCCGAAACGTGAAGACCTCTGGGAGAGGTCTTCAGGGCTGACCTGGTTCGATGTGCTGCGACTGGAGGGCTGCCCACAGGTTAAGCGTTTCGCGCCCACGTTTGTCTTGGCTGGTTAGCGTTCCTAGCGGGGGTCGGCTTAGCGCCGATTTTCACTAAGCGAATCGGCCCCCGAAGTCCGGGTGAATCCGGGTCAGGCGTACTCGTAGCGGAGGGTGCGGCCTTGCCACCAGGGGACGGTGATCGTTTCGGGGAGGCTGGCCTGGCGCAGGACGGGTGAGTAGGTGCGCCGGTTCAGCGTGACGGTGATCTGCACGCAGGAGGGGCGTCGTAGGGTATTGCCGCGGGCCAGGGCTTCAGGCACCCACGGCAGGCGCGGCACGGCCATGCATGCACCGACCGCGCCGCAGGTACGCAGCAGCGTCCCGAGGTTGACGCCGTGCAAGGGCCACAGTGGCGCCACGATGATGTGATCCCAGCACCGGTGGCGCCGGGGCCGCCGTTCCCGGGCGAGATCCCGGCGAGTCCGGACCCGTATCTGCGGGGCGCTCACTGGCCAGAAAGCCGCTCCCGGCGAAGGAAAACTGATTTTGTGCTGCTCATCGACGCGGTGCTTCGCGGCGCACCATGGCCATCACCAGTAAACAGGAATTGCCTGCAAGTCTAGCCACCGGGACATGTCGGCCGGAAGCCCGTCCACGGCGTCCGGCCGACATGCCGCGGACAGGGCCCGTCTGCGGTTCTCGGTGCTGAGTCTCATCGGATGAGCGTTTCCTTCGGGCGCACGACGCAGACTCGTTTCCTTCCGTGCCGGCGAGGACAGTCCAGGATTCAGCGCTGGTCTGGCCGATGTCGACCCGGCGCGCCCCGAGCGCAAGAAGGGGGTCAATCTCCTGATCGCGGTCCGCGGCGCTGCTGGTGAGGTCGAGATGTACGCGGTTCTTGACCGTCTCGGGGTCGGTGACCGGCATGAAGCATATGCGGGCGGGCGCGTTCTCGTCAGTCCCGAAGACGACCTCGTTCTCCCGCCCGGACAGGACGTTCCAGCCGAGCGACTGCGTCCAGAACCGGGCCAGGCCGGGCAGGTCGTGAGCGTCAACGACGATGTGGTGGAATCGGGGCGGGCATGCCGAGAGTATGCGCGGCACGCTGGACCGTATCCCGGGAAACCCGCTGTTCTGCCGCGGGCGGGTCGATCACCGGAGGTCACGCCACGCGATAGCGCCCAGCTGGTGTGATCAACGTGATCCCGTGGCGGCCCGTGAACCCAGCCAGCTGAGCACGTGGCCTGACGGGAAGACCATCACGGAGAGCAACCGAGCCCTTGCATACCTGTGCAAAATATCCGCCGTTCGGTGCGCGGCGGTAATCCTTCGGCGGTCGTCAGCTGGGCGTTCAGATCAGGTTGATCTGGCGCACCTTGATTTCCTGGGAGACATCTCGGCGAAGTCCGTCGAGGAGCTGTCAAGGTTGGTCCGCCAGGGCGGCGGTGAGGCGGGTGGCGAGCGTCGCGACCGCGGCCCGGAGTTCGCGGCCACCAGTGACGTGGAAGGCGAACGGGACAGTGGTCAGCCACTCCTGGGCGTACATCGCCGGGTTGCTCGTGCTGCCGACGAGCACGCACCCGCCTGAAGCTCGTTCGAGCCGCCCCATGGCCGGGCGGATCCACGGGGCCACCTCGGCCAGCGGCGCGTCGAAGACGACGCGGGTGGGGAACTCCCACCCGGCGCCCAGGTTCTCCTCCAGGGCCGCGACCGGGTCGAGGTCGTCGGGTGGCTCGAACTCGTGGGTGGTCTGCTGGACCGAACCGACGCGATCAACCCGGTAGGTCCGGATCGCGTTGGCGTGATGGGAGTGACAGAGCAGGTACCAGCGTCCGTATCGGATGACGACGGCCCAGGGATCTACTTCGGGCTCCCATTCGCGGCCGGACTCGCTGCGGTACCTGAGCAGCACGCGGCGCCGGGTCGCGACGGCCGCGACCAGCGCGCTGGTGGTGGCGGGATCGGGACGGGCCAGGTACCGGTCGGGCGCGGCGGACGCGTGCTCTCGCAGCGCGGCCGCCTGGCGGCCGATGTTCTCCGGCAGGACCCTGATGACCTTGCCCAGAGCAGCACCGACCGGGTCGTCGGTGTCGGCGTCGGCGGCGGCCGGCTGGCCATCGAGCACCGTCATGACCAGGCCAAGGGCCTCAGCCTCGGTGAAGACGACCGGAGGAAGCCGCGTCCCCCGCCCGAGCCGGTACCCGCCGTAGGGGCCCCGGGCCGACTCCACCGGAATGCCGGCCTCGCGGAGGATCGCGATGTAGCGGCGCGCGGCGCGTTCGGTGACGCCTAGCCGCTCGGCGAGTTCACCGGCGGTCGTTCCGGGGCGGGCCTGGAGGATCTCCAGGGTGCGCAGAGCACGCGCGGTGGGGCTGAGATCGGTCGGCACACGAGCAGATTAGGCGTTCACGCCACGAACCGGAAGTAGATCGTCCGGGTCTGGTTCTAGGTTGAACGTGACGGACATCCCGGAGCGAAGGAGAACCGAACGTGGACATCGTGCTCGTGGCCGGCCTGTGGCTCGACGGATCCGCATGGGACGCGGTCGTGCCCGCGCTCGAGGCGCTGGGCCACCGGCCCGTGCCGCTCACCCTGCCGGGTCAGGGCGACGGAAGACGGTCCGCCACGCTCGGCGAGCAGGTGGCGGCGGTGCTCGCCGCCGTCGACGCATCGCCGGGAAAGCCGCTGGTGGTGGGGCATTCCGCCGCCAGTACTCTGGCTTGGCTGGCCGCTGACGCGCGCCCGGAGAAGGTGGCTAAAGTCGCCCTCATCGGCGGCTTCCCGTCCTCCGACGGGCAACCCTACTTCGGTGGCTTCGAGACCAGGGACGGCGTCGTGCCCTTCCCCGGCTGGGGCCCGTTCGAGGGACCAGACTCCGCTGACCTCGACGAGGACACCAAGCGCAGAATCGCGGCTGCGGCGATCGGAGTCCCCGAAGGCGTGACCAAAGGCGTAGTGCACCTGACGGACGAGCGGCGATTTGAGGTCCCGGTCGTCATCGTGTGCCCGGAATTCACCCCCGCCGAGGCCCGGGAGTGGATCGGCGCCGGTGACGTGCCCGAACTGGCCAAGGCCAGGCACCTTGAGTTCGTCGACATCGACTCAGGTCACTGGCCGATGGTCAGCCAGCCGAGCGAACTTGCCCGGCTCCTTGCTGAAGTGGCGGCTCAGGACTGACATTGGCGGCCCAGACAGGACCGGATAGCTCATCGTCGTTCCCGCCCATCAAGCCCGTCAGCCGGGAAGACAAGAGCACTCACGCCCGGAAGGACTCGACGATGCCGTTTACCACCCCGCCCCTCGACGCCTCTACCTGGGATGCCTTCGCGGAGCTTGTCGAGCGCAACAACGGGATCTTCGGCGGGTGCTGGTGCATCGGTTTCCACCCAGAGCGCGAGCAGAAGGGGATCAGCCATCGCGCGGTTAAGGAGGACCGGGTCCGGACAGGTCGCGCTCACGCCGCGCTCGTCCTCGACGAGAACGGCACCGCACAGGGCTGGTGCCAGTACGGCAGCCCCGAGGAACTCCCGAGCATCAAGCACAAGCGCGAGTACGACAAGGACGCGCCACCACATCCGCGCTGGCGCATCACCTGCTTCTACGTCGATACCAAACATCGCGGCCAGGGCATCGCACGGGCGGCGCTGGAAGGCGCGCTCGACCAGATCGCCCAGGCCGGCGGCGGCCTCGTCGAGGCCATCCCCGAGGTGACCGCCGGCCGCGCGGCGCAGGGCCGTTTCCTGTACAGCGCGACCGTCGAACTCTTCGAGCAGTGCGGATTCACCCGCGTCCGGCAGGTTGGCAAGCACGCCTGGATCGTGAGCAGGGCGGTCGGTCCGATGTAAGCGTCTGATCCCGGGCCTCGACCACGTTCTTCCCGATCCCAGATTTCGCACACTCAAAGCAGCGAGAGGAACATCTGCCCGCCGCGCACAGAATGGGCCGATCTGAGTGCGGGCAGCCACCTTGGCCGGGCCGACTCTGAGGCGCGCTAATCGGCAGGGAGAGTCCCGGCGCCGGGAGCCCAAGCTGCTGGACGCCGGGGGATTCCAGCCGGAGATCAGCTCGTTCCGGCTGCACCTGGCCGCGGAGGGCAAGGCCGCCAAGACGGTACGGACCTATACCGAGGCGGTGCGGTGGTTCGCCGCCGCGCACCTGCGCCGGCAGGCCGGCTGCACGCGCTGGGAACAGGGCCGGCCGGCCGGACGTGCAGCGGTGGATCGTGTGGCTGGTGGAACGGTACAGCAGCGCGTACGCCAGTAACCAGTACCGGGCGCTGCAGCAGTTCTTCCGATGGCTCGCGGCGGAGGAGGGGCTCCCGGACCCGATGGACGGGATGAGGCCGCCGCACGTCCCCGCCAAGCCCGTCCCGGTCTTCACCGGCGAGGACCTGTCGCGGCTGGAGCGCACCTGCGCGGGCCGCTCGTTCTGGCAGCGGCGCGATGCCGCGGTGATCGCCGTGTTCCGGGCCACCGGGATCCGGCTGCCGGAGCTGGCGCAGATCCGGTATGACCGCCATGACCCGCGGTACAGCGACATCGACCTGGAGCTGCGGGAGATAACGGTCCACGGCAAGGGGCACAAGACCAGGACCGTCAAGATCAGCTGCGGGGCCGCCCGCAGCGCCGGCCGGTACCTCCGCGCCCGCGCCCAGGCACGCCCAGGCATACCGGCCGCAGCTGTGGCTCGCGATGAACAATCGCGGCCCGATGACCGCCAGCGGCAGCTGCCAGATGATCACCAGACGGGGCCGCGAGTGCGGCGTCGATGTGTTCCCGCACCGGTTCCGGCATCACTTCAGCCACACCTGGCTGGACCGTGGCGGCGCCGAGGGCGACCTGATGGAGCTCAACGGCTGGTCCTCGCCCCAGATGCTCCGCCGCTACGGCGCCAGCGCCCGCAGCGCCAGAGCCCGCCGCACCTACGACCGCATCATGGACGACAGCCCCTGAAGACACCCACGCCCCGCCAGCAACCCCGGCACCTGACGCCAGCACCGGGCGGGCCTGTGGGGTGCCAGAAGTCTGCCTGGCCTGTGAGCTGCAGCGATGACCAGCGCCAGCTGTAGGGCATCATGATCATTCGTGTCCCTCCGCCTGCTCTACCTCATCTTCGTCCGGCTCTGCGGCTGGCTGGTCCTGCTCGGCCGATCGTCGGCTTCCAAGGACGCCGAGCTGCTCGTGCTGCGGCACGAGGTCGCCGTGCTGCGCCGCGCCAATCCCCGGCCCCGGCTCGACTGGGCCGACCGCGCGGTCCTCGCCGCGCTGATCCGGCTCCTGCCAGCACGGCTGCGGGCGCATCGCCTGGTCACCCGGAAGTGGACTTACCCGGACCGGACAGGACGGCCGCCGGTCAGCGCCGAGATCGTCATGCTGATCAAGCAGCTCGCCACCGAGAATCGCGGCTGGGGATACAAGAGGATCCAAGGCGAGCTGCTCAAGCTCGGCCACCGGGTCGGCGCATCTACGATCCGCCGGGTCCTCAAGGCCCTGAAGATTTCCCCGGCGCCGAAACGCCAGACCGACGCGACCTGGCTGCAGTTCCTGCACACCCAGGCATCGGCGATGCTCGCCACCGACTTCTTCCACGTGGACTGCGCGGTGACCCTGCAGCGCCTGTATTGCCTGTTCGTCATGGAGGTCGGTAGCCGTTACGTGCACATCCTCGGGATCACCGCCAATCCCGATGGGCTTTGGACAGCCCAGCAGATCCGCAACCTCCTGATGGATCTGGGTGATCGCGCCGCGGACTTCCGGTTCCTGGTCCGTGACCGGGCCGGGCAGTTCACCACGTCGTTTGACTCGGTCCTGGCCGGAGCTGGCATCGAGGCGGTGAAGATCCCGCCCCAGAGTCCGTGCGCGAACGCTTACGCGGAAAGGTTCGCCGCCCGGACCGACCCCGACCAGCGTCAGATCCTCCACCGCTACGCCGTATGGCACCTGCTGCGCCGGCTCCGCCGCCGCACCGGCGGCCACGCCGCAACGATCCAGCAATACGCCGTAGTGCACCAGCACACACGGGCCG
>JBEKKH010000143.1:0-13903 GCA_050010815.1 Streptosporangiaceae bacterium
GGCCCCGGCCACGCGCTGGCTCCTGCTGTGCGGTTCCCTGGCCGCCGGCCTGGGGCTGGCGTTCGCCACCTATCACCTCTCGGCCAAATTTGGCGGCTCGCACAGCATCATCCCGTAAAACCAGGTGCCTGGCCGCTCACCCTGGTGGGATCTGATTTCTCCGCCAGAATGTGCCGCATGCAAAAGTACTCCAAGGCGACGCCCTAGAGATAATCCAAGCTTTACATTCGACGTGCTAATTGGGAACCTTCCTAACACGATCACAGAATCTCTGCTCAACTCATTCCACGCTTGTCGTTCCGGATAGCCATCCTGGCCGTGGGTGAATTGAGGGACCTTGATCAACCGGGAAGCGCATTTTCATGGTTTGAGGTCAAGAATCTCCGGGGACGGTTTCCTACCGCTCCAACCAAGTGTGCTTCGCATCGTGCGGGTTGTGGTCCATCAGCTGGTGCTTTCGGTCCGCTGATGGTCGCCAATCATCCCGTCGATGAGTTCGCGCATGATGTCGATATGACCGGCATGCCGGGCGGTGTCCTCCAGGATGTGGATGAGAGCCCAGCGCAGGGATACCGAATCGCCGAACATCGTGGTGCTCACCGTGTCCAGGTCGACATCGTTGATCACCTGGTCGGCGGCCGCGCGGGCCCGCACGTAGAAGGCCAGGATGTCAGCCGTGCTCTCCTGCGGATCGACTCGTCCGTCGGCAGCCTCATCGCCGCCATCGAAAGGTAGCGGCGGCTCGGTGGGGTGGCCGAAGGTGCGGCAGATCCAGGCGTACTCCCAGGTGGCCAGGTGCTTGATGAGGCCGAGCAGGGTGTTGCCCGATGGCAGCATGGCCCGGCGCAGAGCGGCGTCGTCCAGGCCTTCGAGCTTCCACAGCACCGCGTCCCGGTGGCGGTCCAGACTCGCCTGGAGGCTTTCCTTCTCATCGCCGGTGTAAGGCACCCACTTGGCCACGATCATGTCCTTCCGTCACGTCCGACTCTACTGAGGGTGCTGCAACGGTTCTCTGCTCTCGGCTTCGCTGCGGTCAGAGCAGCGGCGAGCGTATCGCTGTGAGCTCTGGTCCGTTTTCGTCGTCCGCGTGCCAGCGACTTCGCCCTGCCATGCCGCCGTCAAGCCAGCCCCGCCCCACTGAGCAGCCGTGCCTCACGAGTTGACTTCGGCTGCTGGATCTTCCTGCCTGGGGGAGTAAATCGAACGTATGGATGTGGCACCCTGCACAGTCTTTTGTGTAGGATGCCACATCCATACATAGAGAACACGCGGACGGGAGTGCTGGTGTCGTTAATCCGTTGCCGGGCGCTGCGGGCGTCGGCGAAGATGGCAGCCATGGCCACGACCCGGCGAGCCGACATGTTCACCGCGGACGGCAAGCCGTCGGATGACGACCCGCGTGAGAACGGACCGAGGCTAGGCGACGAGCGCGTCACGCTGTCCGAATCCCTGCGCTGCCAGCGCCTCACACTGGAGATGAAGTGCTCGGGTCTTGACGCGGAGGCGATGGCACGGCGTTCGGTCGAGCCGTCGACGATGTCGCTCCTGGGGCTGGTGCGGCACCTGGCCGAGATGGAACGGGCCACGTTCCGGGTGATGATGGCGGGACAGAATGTGCCCCGGCTGTTCTGCTCAGGCGCCGACCGTGACGGTGACTTCGATGGCGCGGTTCCCGACCCGCAGGAGGTCGCCCAGGCGTGGGCTGCATGGCGTGCGGAGGTGGACTTCGCCACGCGGTTCGTGGCCGGGGCGCCCAGTCTCGACTTCGCCGGCGACGATCCGGAGAATCAGCATGGCAGCGGCGGAGGGCCGATGTCGCTTCGCGAGGTGCTGGTCGGGATGATCGAGGAGTACGCCCGCCACATGGGTCACGCCGACTTGCTGCGCGAGCGGATCGACGGGCGCATCGGCCAGTAATGATCATCAGCCGGGCGCGCTGGACCATGGGCACCGAGCCTGGTTCGTCGTGCCGATGGGTCCCGCGGGTCAGCGCGGGTCCCGCGGGTCAGCGCGGGTCAGTGCGGGTCGGCGCGGGTCAGTGCGGGTCGGCGCGGGTCGGCCGGGTCGGCCGGGGCGGACCGGGGCAGCAGCCAGACCAGGCCCAGGCCCAGGGCGGCGATTGCGGCCACCACGGCGACGCTGACGGTCATGGCGTGCGCGGCGCCATGGTGGGCCAGCTGACTGAAGTAGACGGTGGTGACGACGGCGGAGCCGATGCCCGCGGCCAGCTGCTGGACCGCGGATAGGGCGCCGCTGGCGCTGCCCGCCTCCGCGGCGGCGACGTCACCGATCGCGACGTCGTAGATGCTGCTGAAGCAGGCACCCATGCCCGCACCGAGGACGAACAGGGATGGAGCCAGCGCCCAGACGCTGACCGCGGTGCCTTCGGCCAGCACGGTGCCCCACACTCCGCCGGCCCCGGCCAGGGTGATGACCAGGCCGGCGACGACCAGCAGGCGTCCCCACACCGGGATCAGCGGCCGGCCCGCGAAGGAAGCGCCGATGATGCCGGCCATCATCGGCGCCAGTCCCAGCGCGGCCGCGGCGGGCCGGAGGCCGAGCGCGTTCTGGAAGAACAGCGAGACGACATAGGCCAGCCCGTTGACCGCGGCGAAGAAGGCCAGGCCGAGCAGCAGGCCGGCGGTGAACCCGCGGTTGGCCAGCAGCGAGGGCAGGATCAGCGGGCTGTCCGCCAGGCGCTGGCGCAGCCCGAACCCGGCGAAGAACATCGCACCCGCGGCCAGGCTCGCGACGGGGAGCGCCGTCCAGCCGGCCGTGGAGCCTTCGATCAGCCCGTACAGCATCCCGAACATGGCCGCTCCGAGCAGGCCTGCGCCGAGCCCGTCGATGGGGAGGTCGCTGCTAGGTCCGTCGTGCGGCAGCAAGGTGATCGCGGCGACGAATCCGATCGTGCCCAGGACGATGTTGATCAGGAAGATCGGCCGCCAGCCCAGGCCACCGAGGTTGGCGTCGATGATGAAACCCGCCACGATGGGACCGAGCACGGCCGAGCCGCCCAGGACGGGGCCGAACGCACTGACGGCGCGCGGTATCTGCTCCCGGGAGAACGTGGCGAGCAAGATGCCGATCCCCTGCGGGATCAGCAGGGCCCCGAACCCGCCCTGGACTCCCCGGCTGACGATGAGCATGGCCGGGTCGGCGGACAGCCCGCAGGCGAGCGAGGCCGCGGTGAAGCCGATGATTCCGGTCAGGAACATCCGCCGTTTCCCGTAGCGGTCGCCGAGGCGCCCGCCGACGACGAGCAGGACCCCCATGGCCAGGGCGTAACTGGCGCCCAGCCACTTGATCAGCGATTCCCCGCCGCCGATGTCCCGCACGATCGACGGAGCGGCGATGTTGGTGATGGTGGAGTCCATCAGGTCGAGCACGTCGGCGATCAGCACGATGGCGAGGATCAGGCGTAGCCGGGCCGATAGCCGGGCCGGGTTCACCGGGATGGTCCCGGCGGCCGGAACCTGTCCGACCACGGCCGGGTCGATGTCTGGGGTCATGGAGCTCCTGAGCTGGGCGAGGCTGCCCCTTGGTATGGCTCAGGGCAGGGTGGGCTGAGGCAACGGCATCGGTCGCGGTTGCCTGTGGACTAGGTGGGTGGCTGGTGGCTAGGCGGAGCCGGGCTGGTGGCTAGGCGGAGCCGGGCTGGTGGCTAGGCGGAGCCGGGCTTGTGCTCGGACGCGGGCCGTGGCGTTTGCCGGATCCCGCTGATCAGGACGTTAAACCCCCAGGTCAGCCGGTCCTCGCCCGTGCCGCTCAGGAGGTCGAGGCCGAGAGCGGCAATGTGCGGGTACCTCGTCGCGGAGGTGGTCGCGATGACCTCGGCGAGCCGGTCTTCCTCCTCACCGGCATCGATGGCCCGATTCCGGGTGCCCTGCTCGGCGGCGGTCGAGGTGGCGAAGTGCAGCAGCAGGTCCACCGCCCAGGAGGCCCGGTCGGGGGGGATCTCGGCGCTCAGCAGGGCCAGCAGCCCGTCGACGAGGTGCAGGTAGCCAGCGCCGGCGGGCCTGGTTACCAGCGCGGACTGGGCCAGCTCGGGGTGCTCGGCCAGCACGGTGACGTAGGACCAGAGCAGGGTGATGAGCCGGTCGCGCCAGTTACCCTCGGCCGTGACCGGGGCGAGGTCGAGCCCGGCGAGCAGCTCGTCGAGCATCAGGGCGTGCAGCTCAGCGGTGTTGCGCACGTACACGTACAGGGATGCCGCCCCGGTGTCGAGCTGCTGCGCCAGCCGCCGCATCGTGACCCGCCCGAGTCCCTCGGCGCGCATCACCTCTAGCGCGGCCGCGACGATGCCCTCACGGGTCAGGGCCGGCTTGGCCGGGCGCTCACGGCGGCTGATCGGAGCTGGTTTCCCTGATGTCATGACATCAGGCTAACGAACATGTTCGTTAAAAACAAGTTCGCCACAAACATGTTCCCGCCGACCGCTCCGATCTGCTCAAGTATCTCTGTCATCATTACTAAGCGCTGTATCCTGAGTGCTCCTCGTAATAACCCAGAACGGGGGCGGAGCTTGAACGACGCGGCCGACCGGACGCCGTCGGGTGCCTCCGCGCGCATCCGCGCGGGCCGGCCCGGGCCGGACCAGGCCGCCATAGACACGGAGGCCGCCCGGCTGCTGGCGGAGCTGGCGCGCCGGATCGCCTCGAGCCTGGAGCTCACGCAGACCCTGCAGCTCGTGGTCCAGGCCGTGGTGGACCAGCTGGGGTTCGGCTGCGCGCTGGTGAACCTGGTCCGGCCCGGCGACGTGTGCGAGGTCGTGGCGATCGCGGGACCGGAGGAGGCCATCAGCGCCCTGCTCGGCACGCGCGCCTCGGTGCAGAGCTGGCACCGGCTGCTGGCCAGCTGCGAGGACTGGGGTGACCTGAGGTTCCTCGATCACCGCAGCGACCAGAGCTACGCCACGCCCATCCCGGGCTGGGTCCCGCCGATCGAGCCGAGCGACCTGCCGGAAGCGTGGCATCCGGAGGACATGCTGCTGGCCCCGCTGCTCGCGCCGGACGGCGCGCTCATCGGCGTGCTGAGCATCGATATGCCGGTCGACGGGCGCCGCCCGGACGCCCAGCGCCGTCAGCTGCTTGGGCAGTTCGCCGTGCACGCGGCGCTGGCGATCGAGAACTCACGCGTGCACACGCTGGTGGCCGACTCGGAGCAGCTGTTCCGCGCCATGTTCGACCGCTCGCCCATCGCCATCGCGCTGCTGACCGAGGACCAGCGCATCACCAGGGTCAACACGGCGTGCGAGCAACTGCTCGGCCACGCCGCCGCCGATCTGCTCGGCCGCCGCGCCCCCGAACTCAGCCGGCCGGATTCGGCCCCCGGCCGGCGCAGCACCGACACGACCATCAGCACTCACGACCAGTACGAGATCCACTTCACCCGGCCCGACGGCAACGAGGTCTGGGGCCGGGTCAACTCGACCCTGCTGGCCACCGAGACCGGCGACGGCCCGGACGGCCATGCCCCGAGCCTGGTCCTCACCCAGATCGAGGACATCACGATGCTGCGGACGATCCAGGCCAGTTTCGCGCATGCGGCCACGCACGACCGGCTGACCGGACTGGCCAACCGTACGCTCGTGCTTGACCGGCTGGCGGCGGCGCTGACGGAATCGCATCAGGGCGATGGCCGGGTCGCCGTGCTTTACTGCGACCTCGATCACTTCAAGGAGATCAACGACACGCTGGGGCACGCGGCCGGCGACCACCTGCTGGTCGAGGTGGGACGTCGCCTGGAGCGGGCGGCCCGGCAGCAGGACACCGTAGGCCGGCTCGGCGGCGATGAATTCGTCATGATCAGCCGCCAGCTGCGGACCCCGGCCGAGGCGGGCCGCCTGGCGGCCCGGGTGATGCAGGTCGTCCAGCAGCCGGTCGAGCTGTGCGGCCAGCCGGGTCTGCCCTCGCTGTCGGTCGGCGTGGCCCTCGCCACGCCGGGCGACAGCAGCGACTCCGTGCTCGCCGCCGCGGACCGGGCCATGTACGCGGCGAAGGCCGCCGGACGCGGCCGATGGCACCTAGCTCCCGACGCCGGCCCGGTCACGCCGGCCTTCGGCGTCACCCGGGCCTTACCGGCCGAACGGACTCGGCCACCAGCTCCCAAAACATGTGTTCGATTCGAATCGCGGGGTAGGGGGCGGGCGACCGACGACGGAGGAACCATGAACGACGAGCTGAACCCGCAGGACCCGCAGGCCTCGCAGACCCCGCAGGACAATCCGGAAAAGGACCCCGAGGACTGGGTGACCGGAGACGAGCCGATGACCGGCCCGCAGCGGTCGTACCTGCAGACCCTGGCCCGCGAAGCCGGCCGGGAGGTCGACCTCGACGCCCTGTCCAAGGCTGGTGCGTCGAAGCTGATCGATCAGCTGCAGGTCGCTTCGGGCCGCGGGACGGGTCACGGCAGCTGAACGTCAGGCCGGTTCCCCGGCTCCGGCCGGGGTGACACGGCATACCTGCCTAGTTCATGTCGAGTGTTTGGCGCTAACGCAGGCTCTTCTGGCCAGCCGTCATGGCTGGACCTGCGACCAGCCGCACCGCGGCAATGGACGGCCCGAGCAGGATCGCGCCGTAGAAGAGCCCGCTGAGGATGTCGCTGAACCAGTGCTTGTTGAGATACTGCCGGCTGTACGCCTCGTTGAAAGAGAGGGCAGCGATCGCGCCGATTGCCCAGGCCTTCCCCTGGGGACTGCCACTGGATTCCCGCCAGAGCAGGTAGGCGACCAAGCCGTGGTAGTAAACGATACGATCGACGCCACCGCTGGGATACGTGCCACCCGGGCTGCTCGGAGGGCCCGGCCGACCGAACTTGCGCCTGAGCGCGCCCGTGACACGTCTTTCTACCACGACTGCAGCGCCTATCGCGGCGGCGGGAACCCATTTGCGTCGGGGCCACGTCACCGCCAGAGCGGCCGCGGCGGTGCCAGCCACGCCCCAGCTCGTCTGGCTATTACCGATCTTGGTGAGCCTCTCCATGACATCACCCCACCACTTCACCTGATGATCGACGGTCCACCGGTAGATGGGCTCGTCGATCACCGGACCCTGCTTGATGACTGTCGGGCCGAGCAGTTCCATCACCTTGTACGCCAGGACTCCGCCAGCGACGGTGACAACGCCAAGTCCGGCGAGTTCAGGGACCCAGTCCGGCAGCTCAGCCGGGCGGGGAATTCGCGGGCGGGCTGCTGGCTCGGGCCGGGACCCGACGCTGGGCGGGAGGAAGGGGACAACGCCGCTCATCAGGCGCGGGACGGCGCCGGCGAGCTTAGGGAACTGCTGGTGACCGGCGGTCCGGGCGCGACCCGTCCGGATCCCGCCGTCGCGCGAAGCCCGGCGCACGGCAATAACCGTGGCGGCCGCAATTGCGGCCTCTCCCGCAGGCCAGAGGCCAGCGAGAAGATACCGGTGCATTCCTGTCTTCCAGTTCTTCAAAACGTACTCCCATAACGTGAAGTGATCACCAGACTATACACCCCGCCAGGCTGCCTATAGTCGATAACTTAATTCTTATATCTTTCCGGCCAGCACTTACGACTCTCTGGCGGCGAGACATTTCGATTGTCAGGTCGCCCACCACCGTCATGCACTAACCCATTCAGCATGGTTAGTAAACCGCGCGGGCTCTCGGCATAACGTAAGACGCCCATCCAGTGGCTCCCCGGCTCCGGGCGGAGTGACCCGGCATAGCAGGGCACCCTGGGCCACGGTGTCGCCGACCGCGACGTGCAGGCCGGCGACCCGGCCGGGGTGGGGGGCGCGGAGTGGGTTTTCCATCTTCATCGCCTCGATGACCGCGAGCAGCTGCCCGGCGGCGACCTCGTCGCCGTCGGTGACCTCGACCCGGATCACGGTCCCCTGCATCGGGGCGCGGACCGTATCCCCGGCCGCCTGCCCGGCCCGCTCCAGGCGTTCGGCGGCCTGCTGCCGGGCGGCCATCAGGGGACCCTCGCGGGCCTGGGTCAGCCCGGGCACGTCGACCTCGAGCCAGCGGCGACCGACGCGGACCGTCACCCGTTCGCCCTGCGGATCCGGGCTAGCCGGTCCGGCGGGCGCCACGGCGGGCAGGTACTCCTGCTCGATCCAGTTGGTGTGGACGGCGAAGCCGTCCGGACCCTCGGCGGTGAAGGCGGGCTCGGTGAGCACCGCCCGGAGAAAGGGCAGGGTGGACCGCACACCGGTGATCTCGAACTCAGCCAGCGCGCGGCGGGCGCGCTCGATGGCCTGCGCGCGGTCGCGTCCGGTGACGATCACCTTGGCCAGCAGCGAGTCGAACCGACCGCCGATCACGCTGCCGGCCTCGACCCCGGAGTCCACCCGGACCCCCGGGCCGCCCGGCGGCCGGAACCGGGTAATCGTCCCGGTGGCCGGGGTGAACCCGAGGTCCGGGTCCTCCGCGTTGACGCGGAACTCGATGGCATGCCGCCGGGCCGCGATGTTGACCTCGCCGTCGCGCCCGCCGCCGGACCCGGCGGACGGGCCAGCGCCTGTCGTCGCGGCGGCCAGCCGTCCTCCGGCCGCGATCAGCAGCTGGGCCCGGACCAGATCCACGTCGATGGTCTCCTCGGTCGCGGAGTGCTCGACCTGCAGGCGGGTGTTGACCTCGAGGAACGACAGCTCGCCCGTCGGCGAGAGCAGGAACTCGACCGTTCCGGCGTTGACGTAGCCCGCCTCGCGGCAGATGGCGGCGGCGCAACGCTCGAGCTGGGCCCGCTGGCCGTCGGACAGGAACGGCGCGGGGGCCTCTTCGACGACCTTTTGGTAGCGGCGCTGGAGCGTGCAGTCCCGGGTGCCGGCCACCAGGACGCTGCCGTACGCGTCGGCCAGCACCTGGGCCTCGACGTGGCGCCCCCGCTCGACGTAGGCCTCGACGAAGCATTCGCCCCGGCCGAACGCGGCTGTGGCCTCGCGCACCGCGGCGTCGAACAGCGCAGCCACGTCCCCGAGGTCACGGGCGATCCGCAGCCCACGGCCGCCGCCGCCGTGCGCTGCCTTGATCGCGACCGGCAGCCCGTGCTGCCGGGCGAAGGCCACCGCGCCGGCCGCGTCCGCGACCGGGTGCAGCGTCCCCGGCACCATCGGGGCCCCGACCCGGGCCGCGATGGCGCGGGCCGCTACCTTGTCGCCGAGCGCCCGGATGACCTGCGGCGGCGGCCCGATCCAGGTCAGCCCGGCGTCGGTGACTGCCTGGGCGAAGTCCGCGTTCTCGGCCAGGAAGCCGTAGCCGGGATGGACGGCGCCCGCCCCGGCCTGGCCGGCCGCCGCCAGCAGCTTGCCCGCATCCAGGTAGGTGGCGCCGGGGGCGTCTCCGTTCAGCGGGATCGCCTCGTCCGCCAGCCGGGCGAAGGGCGCGTCGGCGTCGGAATCGGCGTAGACCGCGATGCTGGTCAGGCCGGCGTCGCGGCAGGCGCGCACGACCCGCAGCGCGATCTCGCCGCGGTTAGCGATCAGCACCCGCTTGAACTCCGCGACCCGCGGCCCGGTCACGGCTGTTCCGGCCGTTCCGGCTGTTCCGGGGCCCTGGCCAGTACCTGGCGGGCCATCCGCACGTGTACCTCGTCGACCATCTCGCCGTCGACCACCGCCACGCCGGCCTGCCCGGCCGCAAGGATCTCGCGGGCGTGCGCAAGTTCGGCGGCGGTCGGGGTAAAGACCTGATGGGCCAGCGCAACCTGGCGCGGGTGGATGCAGATCTTGCCCTGGTAGCCGAGGTCCCGGCCGCCGCCCGCATCGGCCAGGAAATGACCTTCGTCCGCTAGGTCCATGACCGCCTGATCGATGGCGGTCAGGCCGGCCAGGTGCGCGGCCAGGGCGACCTGGCTACGTGCGTACAGCACCTCGGTGCTCGTGCGGGTGCGGCGGCCGCCGATGTCGGCGATGTAGTCCTCGGCACCGAAATAGACGGCGTTGACGCCGTTGGCGAGCAGGACCCGGGAATCGGCCACGCCCAGGGCGGTTTCCAGGCCGGCGACGAGCAGCGCGCCGGACCAGGAGTGCTCGGCCAGCGCCTGCCGCACCTCGGCCAGTTCCTGCAGCGTGGCCAGCTTCGGCACGACGATCCCGGCCGCCGCGCAGCCGGCTGCGGCGGCGATGTCGGCGGCAAACCAGGGCGTGCCGACCGGGTTGACCCGGATCAGCACCTGGGTACCGGCCGGGTCCGGGCTCAGCGTGTCGATCGCGGTGACGGCGATCTGCCTGGCCTGCTCCTTGTCGTCGGCCGCGACCGCGTCCTCCAGGTCGGCGACCGCCACGTCCGGGGCGAACCGGGGAATCTTGGCGATCATGTCGGCCCGGCTGGCCGGCATGAACAGCAGGCTGCGGACGCGGCTCAGCACAGGCACGTCGGGGTCAGCTCCGTTCGGCGTCTGGACGGCCCGGCTCGGGACGGCCCGGCTCGGGACGGCCGTGCATCATCGCGGCCCTGACGGCCAGGCAGACCGTCTCAGCTCGCTGGTTGATGCCGCGGTGCTCGAAGGTGACGATGCCGGTGCCCGGCCGGGACCGTGACGGGCGCGCGTCGATCACGTCGGTGACCACGTGGATGGTGTCGCCGATGAACACCGGGGCCGGGAAGTCGATCCGGGAGAAGCCCAGGTTGGCCACGGTGGTGCCCAGGGTCAGCTCGGGCACGGCCAGGCCGACGACCAGGGCGACGGTGAACATGCTGTTCACCAGCACCTGGCCGTACTGCGACCTGGCCGCGAACTCGGCGTCCAGGTGCAGCGGCTGCGGGTTCATGGTCATCGTCGTGAACAGCACGTTGTCGGTTTCTGTGACGGTGCGGGTGGTCGCGTGCTCCACCCGCAGGCCCACCTCGAGCTGCTCGAACCACAGTCCGGACACCGGCCTCACGTCCCCGGCGCGGCCGCGACCGCCTGCTGGACCGCTTGCAGGCCGGACACGTCCTCCAGCGCGCTGGTGTCGCCCTGCGGCTGGCCGTGTTCGACTACGTCGCGCAGCAGCCTGCGCATGATCTTGCCGGTCCTGGTCTTGGGCAGCGCGGAGGTCAGGTAGACCGCGCCGAGCCGGGCGTAGCCGCCGAGTGAGGAGGCCACCTCGGCGGAGACCTCCTGCTTCACCTGACCCGGGTCCGCGCCGTCGAGCAGGGTCAGGAAGCCGACCGGCACGGTGCCCTTGGTGGCGTCGTACACGCCCACCACCGCCGCCTCCGCCACCTGCGGGTGCGCGGTCGCGATGGCCTCGATTTCCAGCGTGGAGATGCGGTGTGCGGCCACGTTGATCACGTCGTCGGCCCGGCCGAGCACCCACAGGTGACCGTCCTCGTCGAGCACGGCCTCGTCGTTGGTGCCGTAGCAACCGGGAAACCGGGAGAAGTAGGCGTGCTGGTAGCGCTCCGGGTCGTCCCAGACCGTGCGGGCCAGGGTGGGGAAGGGCTGGGTCAGGACCAGGTTTCCCTTGGTCCCCGGCGGCACGGGCTTGCCGTTATCGTCGACGATCTCGTATACGTGCCCGGGTACGGCGGTGCCGGTCGAGCCGGGCTTCAGCGCCTCGACGCCGGCCACCGGGTAGGCCCAGGTCGAGCCGGTCTCGGTCTGGCCATAGGCGTTGACCACCGGGACTCCGCGGCCGATGTGGGTGGTCGCCCAGGTGAAGGTGTCACCGTCCAGCGGCTCCCCCTGGACCGTGACCAGCTTCAGGTCGGGCAACGGGTGGGCCGCGGCCAGGTCGTCGCCGTACTTGCGCAGCATGCGCAGCAGCGTCGGCGCACCGAGCACCTTCGTGACGTGGTGTTTCTCGCAGATCTCGTAGAACCGGGCATTGCTCGGCGTGTCCATGGCGCCCTCGAAGCAGACCACGGTCATGCCGTTGGCCAGGCCGCCGACCACGGCCTGGATCGGGAACGTGAGCCAGCCGACGTCGGCCGCGACCCAGTAGACGTCGCCGTCTTCCGGGCCGACCTGCCAGCGGACGTTCGCCCAGGTGCCGATCAGGAACCCGGCCACGCTGTGCACCACGCCCTTGGGCCGGGCCTCGGTGCCGCTGGTGAAGATGAGGAAGGCCGGGTCGTTCGCCTCCAGCGGGACGGCCGGGATGCCCTCGGGAACCAGGGCCAGGGCGTCGACGTAGGAGATCTCGCCGGACTGCAGCGGCACGCCGCGCCCGGTACGGTCGACGACGATCGTGTGCTCGACCGTGCCGACCTGGGCCCGGGCGGCCCGCAGCGTATCGAGCAGCGGGGTGAGCTTGCCGCGCCGGTAGGACGCGTCGAGGACGATGACGGCCTTGGCCCGGGACGCCTCGAGCCGGGACCGCACGGCGTCCGGGCCGAACCCGGAGAACAGGATCGTGTAGATGGCGCCGATCCGGTTGCACGCGTGCACCGCGGTGAACGCCTCGATGGCGTTGGGCAGGTAGATCGCGACCACGTCGCCCTTGGCCACGCCGAACGAGGCGAGCGCGGCGGCCAGCCGGCTGACCTCGTCCGCGAGCTCGGCGTAGGTGATGGTCCGGACGTCACCCGGTTCGCCCTCCCAGATGACGGCGGCCCGGTCCGCGGTGGCCGGGTCTTCCGCCCAGCGGTCCACGCAGTTGTCCGCGACGTTCATCAGCCCACCGCCGAAGTAGCTGAAGTCGCCGAGCTCGCCGGTCCGGATGGTGTCCCACGGACGCATCCAGCGCTGCTGCTCGGCGACCCAGGTCCAGTAGGCGTCGGGGCTCTGCTCGTGCCTGGCCCGGGCTTGGAGCAGCAGCTCGGCCTGCGCCGCCGAGCGCCACGGTTCGCGCAGCGGTTCCAGCGGCGTAGCCAGCAGCTGGCTCAGATTGTCTGCCATAGACATCCTCCCCGGAGGGTCCACTTGCGTGGGTGTTGACTGATCGGACAGGTCAAGGGGTACGGGCGGCAGGCGGGTTCACACTGGGCTGATGTGATGATGTCGTCGCCGCGGTCCGCGGGTCCATCCTTGCGCATCGGCCAGCCGCGCGATGAGCTCGGCTCGCAGGTCAGCTGGTTCGACGATGGCGTCCACGACGAGCTCGCTGGCCAGGTGCAGCAGGTTGATGTCAGCGCGCTGCTCGGCGGTGCGGGCGGCGACGAAGGCGGCCCGCTGCCCGGGGTCGTCGATATCGGCGATCTTCTTGGCGTACATCGCGTTGACCGAGGCTTCCGCGGCCATCGGCCCGACGGAGGCCGTGGGCAGCGCGATCGACGCGCGCGGGTCGAAGCCAGGGGCGCACATGGCGTAGTAGCCCGCCGCGTAGCTCTTGCGCAAGATGACCGAGAACTTGGGCACCTCGGCGCTCGCCATGGCGGTGATCATCTTGGCGCCGTGGCGGATGATGCCCTGCCGCTCGACCTCGGCGCCCACCATGAATCCGGGCACGTCGTGCAGGAAGATCAGCGGGACGTTGAAGGCGTCGCACATGGTGATGAAGCGCGCGGCCTTGTCGGCCGTGTCGACGAAGATAGCCCCGCTGCGGACCTGGGGCTGGTTGGCCACCACGCCCACGACCTGGCCGTCCAGGCGGCCCAGCCCGACGACGATCTCGCGGGCCCAGCGCGCCTTGATCTCGAAGAACGAACCCGCGTCGAGCAGCCCCTCGATGACCTCGCCGACGTCGTAGCCCTCGGCTTCCGCGGCCGGGATCACGTCGGCCCAGTCCGCGCGGGCCGGCGGGGCCGGGACTCCCGCGGGCGGCCGTTGCTCCCAGCAGTCCGGCAGGTAGGACAGCAGCAGCCGGGCCGCGGCGATGGCCTCCCAGTCCGAGCCGAACACCTCGTCGGCGCAGCCCGAGACGGTAGCGTGCATCATCGCGCCGCCCATCTCCTCCAGCGTGGTCAGCTCGCCGGTCACCTTCTCCGCGACCCGCGGTGAGGCCAGGTACATCGAGGCGTTGCCCTCGACCATGCCGACCCAGTCGGTGAAGGCGGGCATGTAGGC
>JBEKKH010000144.1:0-13785 GCA_050010815.1 Streptosporangiaceae bacterium
GGGCGCTGGCTTGGCGGCCGAGGGCGCCGGCGTGGCGGCCGGCGATCCAGGGCCGGACGCGAAGGCGGCGACCGGAACGACAACCGCAGCGGCGGTCAGGACTGCGGCAAAGGCCGCACGGCGGTACCGGACGGGGAGTGGCTTCATGCCGGCAGTTCTACGCCGAAGCAGGTGACACCAGTGCTACCGGCGATGTTGCACGGATGTCATGTCGGCCGGCGCATGATGAAAGGATGCGCGTGCTGGTGGCAGAGGACCATGCGCTGCTGGCCGGGCGGATCGCTCAGGGGCTGCGCCAGGCCGGCATGGCCGTGGACGCCGTGCACGACGGCGCGGCGGCGCTGGAGGCCGCCGCGCAGGCGGCCTATGACGTGATCGTGCTTGACCGCGATCTGCCGGTCGTGCACGGTGACCGGGTGTGCCGCACCCTGGCCGGCGGCCCGCGGATCCTCATGCTCACCGCCGCCGCGGGCGTCGATGACCGGGTCGACGGGCTGGAACTGGGCGCGGATGACTACCTATCCAAGCCGTTCGCGTTCGCCGAGCTCACCGCCCGCGTGCGGGCGCTGTCTCGCCGTGCGCCGTCCGCGCCGCCGGTGCTGCGCCGCGGGGACCTGGCCGTGGACCGCGCCCGTCACCGCGCCAGTCGCGGGGCCAGAACGCTGTCCCTGACCCGTAAGGAATTCGGGATCCTGGAGATGCTGCTGGCCGCCGGCGGCGCCCTGGTCAGCGCGGAGGAACTGCTCGAGCACGTGTGGGACGCTCATGTCGACCCGTTCAGCAACATCGTCTCGGTGACGATGACCCGGCTGCGGCGCAAGCTCGGCGACCCGCCGCTGATCGAGACCGTGGTGGGCAAGGGGTACCGGATGTGACCCGTCCTCGGCTGACCGTCCGGGCTCGGCTGACCCTGCTGTACACCGGCCTGTTCGCCGTGTGCGGGGCGATCGTCGTGGCGGTCAGCTACGCTCAGGTGGCGCAGCTGGGGACGCAGGGGCAGCAGCCTTCTCCGCCCGGCGACGATCCGGCCAGCATCGCGGCGCGGTGCCGGGCCCAGGAACTAAGTGCCCGTCCCAACCCGCGCATCCTCGCCAAGTGCGCCGCGTACTTCCAGCAGCAGGGCGCGCAAGGCCAGCGTGACCTCACCCTGTCGCACCTGCTGCAGTACTCGCTGGTCACGCTGGCCTTGGTCATCGCCCTCGCCGCCGTCCTCGGTTGGATCTTCTCCGGGCGGGCGCTGCGCCCGGTACACCTGATCACGACGGCTGCCCGCGCCGCGTCCGAACACAACCTGTCGGCGCGGGTCGCGCCGACAGGTCCCCGCGACGAGCTCCGCGAACTGGCCGAGACCTTCGACGAGATGCTCGGCCGGCTCCAGGCCGCGTTCGAGGGCCAGCAGCGGTTCATCGCCAACGCCTCCCATGAACTGCGCACCCCGCTCGCCGTCATGGGCGCCACCGTCGACGTCGTGCTGGGCAACCCCGGCAGCACGTCCGGCGACCTGCGCGGCATGGCGGCGGACATCCGCGCCGCGGTGGATCACGCCGAGCACCTCATCGGCGCGCTGCTCATTCTCGCGCGCAACGAGCGCGGGCTCACCGTCCGCGAGCAGGTCGACCTGGCCACGGCCGCCGAAGACGTCCTCGACACCGTCGGCCTGGGCGACAGGCGGGTGCACGCCAGGCTGGAGCCCGCCGTCATCTCCGGCGATCCGGTGCTGGCCGAACGCCTCATCGCGAACCTGGTCGACAACGCGATCCGCTACAACGTCGCCGGCGGCGGCATCTGGGTCAGCACCCGGGCCATCGCCGGCAGCAGCCAGCTGACCGTGGCTAATACCGGCCCGATGATCAGCCCGGCCGACGTCGGTCGTATCTTCCAGCCGTTCCAGCGGCTCAGCGATCGCACGTCCCACGACGGCTCCGGGCTCGGTCTGGCCATCGTCGCGTCTATCGCCGCGATCCACGGCGGCACCGCCACTGCCCGCCCCCGAGATGACGGCGGCCTGTCCGTGACCGTCACCATCCCCTCGGTCGGCGGCCCGGCCCAGGACACCGGCATCCAGGCACCCGAACGGCCAGGTGTTTCACGCCCAGCGGCCGGGCCGTTACGGACCGGTGGTCAAGCCGTGGTGGACTTCGTGGCTTTGTATTAGTCCAGGCGATTACGAGACGGTCCGCCACAGTATCGCAAATTCCAGCATAGCTAGCGGTACCAGGTCGGCCTGTCCATAACTAATTCAGTTAGCAGATTCGGCTTTATGAGCCGGCCAGGTAACGCAGCCGCAGTCAAGCTAAATCGCCTGGTAGGCTAGGGTGGTGCAACAGCAAGGCGCCCTGCGAGCAGCCGAGCACGGCCCTAGCTTGACCTTTCACATGGCGCGATCCAGGAAAGTCCGGCTTATCGCGATTGTCGGCGTCGGACTGATGCTGGCTGCTACCTTGACCGGTCTGCTGTCGATCGGCCATCCGGGTGTGCTGCGGCTGTACGGCGAGGGGATCGCGGAGAAACCGTGCTCGGCAAACGACGTCATTGTCGTTCCGCCGGGTTCGTCCGGCACGTATGTGGCTAAAAGCAGCGTGCTGGCCGCGCTTTCCGGGGGCGCGTGCGCGCAAAGCGCGATCCGGGCGGATGAGACCTGGCTGCAATCGGGAGTAATTCCCGGGAGCACCGTCCAATTGAGGTCAATGGCGACCCGGGCGCTGCTCGATTTGCACTTGTCGGTGCGGCCGAACGGAGCAGTAATCGCTGGCTGGCAACCCAATTGGAACCACTCGTGGCCGCGCGATTCCAGCTGGGTCGCGGCAGCTCTCGCTTATGACGGCCACGGCGGCGATGCCTACAGCATTCTCAGGTTCCTGGAACGGACGCAGTTGCACAATGGCTGGTGGGCCGCGAGATACTCACCCCGCGGAGCGCCCGTTGACGATGGCCGGCCGGATGAGCTGGACGCAGATGGATGGGTTCCGTGGGCCGTCTGGTCGTGGAGTGCGGCCATGACGGCAGACGGCCACGACGTCAGCGGCGAGCTATCACTGTTGTGGCCCATGGTGAAAGCGGCCGCCAACGCCACCGTGCATGCGCTCACCCCGGACGGCTTGCCTGTTGCTGCCATGGACTACTGGGAACACGGGGAGCAGGTCTCGCTCGGCACCGCTGCGCCGCTGCTGGCCGGATTGCGGGCCGCGGCGGACATAGCGCGAGAACTCGGCGCTGCCTCGTCGGCGCGTTCCTGGAGCCAGGCGGCAGCAACGCTGGCTGATGGCATCCAGGCCGGTTTCGGCCGGTACGGCTACCATCACCTCGCCTACGATGACTCGGGCAGTGATGCGGCCGTCACGTTTCTCGGGCCACCTTTCGAAGACCAGAGTTTCGCGGTGGATCGGGCCGCCACCCGAACCATGAAGTCGCTGGCGCTGCCTAATGGCGGCCTGCTCCCGGGTTCGGCATGGTCTGGCAATACGACGGTGGCCTGGACAGCTGAAACCGCTTTTTTCGCGCTTTTCAGTGCAGAAACCGGTGATCATCAGACCGCTAGCCGGATTCTTTCCTGGCTGGCCGCCCATCGGACCAGGGCCGGCGCGCTGCCCGAAATGGTCAACGCCAGCGGAGTTCCTGTCTCGGTAGCTCCGCTCGCCTGGACCGACGCCGTTGTCCTGCTCGCTCTCCTGGCGCAGAGCCGCCCCTTGCCCGCGATACCGGGCGCGGGATTGTGAAGGTGCCAGGCTCGCTCCCCGGGCCCTCGGGTCCGGCGTTACTGGAAGCCAGCGACGGCATGCGGAACATAGGGCTCTTCTAGGTAGGCGACCTCGTCGGCGTCGAGATCGACGTCCACCGCCGCGATCGCGTCGGACAGGTGCGACGGCTTCGTGACGCCGACGATGGGGGAGGTCACCGACGGATTGCGTAGCAGCCAGGCCAGCGCGACCTGGGCGGGGGACAGCTCTCGCTTGGCCGCGACCTCCAGGACCCGCTCAACCACCGCGCGGTCCTCGTCCCGGTACAGAATCCGGCCGAAGTCGTCGGTCTCCTTCCGCGTGGTCGCCTCGTCCCAGCGGCGGGTCAGCTTGCCGCGGGCGAGCGGGGACCACGGGATGACGCCTACACCCTGGTCGGCGCACAACGGGAGCATCTCCCGCTCCTCCTCGCGGTAGATCAGGTTGTAGTGGTTCTGCATGGACACGAACCGGGTCCATCCATGCAGGTCCGCGAGGTAAAGCGCCTTGGCAAACTGCCATGCGTGCATCGAGGACGCGCCGATGTACCGGACCTTGCCGGACTTCACGGCATCATGGAGCGCCTCCAGCGTCTCCTCAACCGGCGTGCCATAGTCCCACCGGTGGATCTGGTACAGGTCGACATAGTCGGTCTGCAGCCGGCGCAGGCTCGCGTCCAACTCGGCGAAGATCGCCTTACGGGACAGCCCCGCGCCGTTGGGCCCGGGGTGCATCGGCATGAAGACCTTGGTCGCCAGGACGACCTCGTCGCGCGGGATGAAATCCTTCAGCGCCTGTCCGGTGATCTCCTCGCTGCGGCCGGACGAGTAGACGTTCGCCGTGTCGAAGAAGTTGATCCCGGCATCGAGCGCCTGTTGCACGATGTCCCGGCAGGCCGCCTCGTCCAGCGTCCACGCCCGTCCGCGCCCGCCTGGTTCGCCGAAGCTCATGCACCCCAGCGTGACCACGGAAACCTCGAGCCCGGTCTTTCCTAGCTTCTCAAATCGCATCGAGTCCTCCTGTGAGGTAAGCGCGCACCAGATCTCCTGCCGATCCGTCAGAACTGGGCCTTGAGTTCGCTGATCTCATGCACCCGGTCCTGGAGCTGAGCGTATGCGGGATGCTCGCGGAGGCGCCCCACGGCCCAGCGCAGGACTTCGGCGCGGCTGTTGGCGATGCCTGCGGCGATCAGCGTATCCACTGTCGTCAGGTCGGCGACGCCGAGCCGCGTCATAACGGGCGTCAGCTGCTCGGACAGTTCGTCTGGCGGCGGGCACGGTTCGCGCCGGTTTTTGAACCTGAAGGAGGGCCCAGTCCCGAAGGGACCGCCGGCCCTCGCCGACTCCTCCTGCGTGGCCGGGCGGAAGTCGATCCACCCGATGACGGGCAGCTCGTCGCTCAGCCGCTTGAGGGCCTCAAAGCTGGCTTGCTGGAACGCCTCGATGATCTCCTTGTCGGCATCCTTGCCCTCCGGCCGCCCGGCCCGGCTGATGAAGACCCGGATCGCGGTCTCTCCCGGCTCGACGGCCGGGTCGTCACCGTAGGTCAGCACCTGAACCCGCTCGACGAGGCCTTCGGTAAAGGCCGATCTCACCTGCTCCTCGATCCGGTTCGCCTGCGTTTTCTCCATATCAGCCTCCCATGAGCTGCTCGTCATACCGACGTGGCAGCTGTAAGAAGTGTAATACGTGTTATATAGGCCTGAGAAGCGGGTTCGGTCTTGATTCCTGTCCCGTGACACCTCGCGGGGACGGAGTGTGGTCGAGGGCGCCCACGGCCGCCCTGACCGGCACAGCGATTTCCGGCATCGTCAGCTATCCCGGCACTGACCGACTCGGACCCGCCCTCCCGGCGGCCGCCATAACCCCGATCCGGAGCCCGCCAAACGTATGGATGTGGCACCCTGCACCAAAGAGTGTGCACGGTGCCACATCCATACCCATCCACTCGCACACGCGAGTGATAAGAAACGTGTGCCGTGACGCTAGGGACCAAGGATCGTTAGCCCCGGCCAGCAGCACCGCGACCTCGGCGGCCGCGGTCGATCTGCGCGACCGGGACCTGGACTGGATCATCCTGCGCCCAGGCGGCCTGACCGACGCTCCCGCCACCGGCGGGATCCGGCTTGCACCCCCGCCGACCCCCGGTGGCACCATCTCCCGCGCCGACGTGGCCGCGGTCATCGCGGCCCTGCTCGACGAACCCGGCATCCGGCGCCGGACCCTTGAACTGGCCAGCGGAGACACCCCGGTCGTTCCGGCCGTGCACGGCATTTCCTAGTCACGGCACCGGGAAAGCAAAGCCCTTTGATGCCAAACGGACAGTGGTTCGTGCCCGGACCATCGTCCAGCCGTGCGCACCTAGCTCAGACCGTCACGGCGAAGCCAATGTCGGCGATAACCGACGCCGCTAGGCAACCCGTGGCCGTGCCACGTATCCGTGGATGACGCCGGTACGCGGCGGCGAACCTCACTCGCCACGGCAACCTCCGATCACCTTCCGGCTGATCCGGCCGCGCGACCAAGTTCAGCACCCGGTCTCGCCCTCGGGCGTCCGGCCCGGCTGCTCCGGTCTCGCCCTGGACCCTGACCGCGATTAGCCGTGGCGGCGGCGGGTAGTGCGGACCGCCCGGCCGACCCTAAGGAGCACATTCGCGTATGACGCGCTACGGATACTTCCTCTCGTCCGAGGAGAGCAGCCCCGCCGAACTCGTCCGGCAGGCCCGCCTCGCCGAGGACGGCACGCACGTGGACGCCGGATTCGACGAGGTGTACATCAACCAGGTCGGCTCCGGGCAGGCCGGCTTCTTCGAGTTCTACGCCGGCCAGGTGCTGCCCCGCCTGCGCGAGGCGTAAATGTCCGGGAAGGGATAAGAACATGACACTGGGAGGTCGTGGTTATCCGGCCGCCGCGATCTCCCGGAGCTGCGCGAGGGCGTCCCTGGCGATCTGCTGGAACGGGGTCTGGTCCGGATCGTCGATCCATTGCCCGAAGGCGACGTGCATGACGGTCGTGCCCGTGCGGGCGGCCAGGGCGGCGGCGGGGTCGCCGAGTCCGCGTGCGCGCAGGGCCCGGGCCATGGCGGCGGCCAGGGACGCGGACTTGATCAGCTCGCGTTCTTGCAGCTCGTGACTGGAGGCGATGATCCGGTGCCGCAGTCCGGCGAACTCGCGGACCTCTTCGAACCGGGCGGCGGCGGCGTCCAGCGCCGCGCCGATCAGGCCCAGAGCCGAGGCCGACGCGGGGGCGGCCTCGATGGCGGCCACCATCTGCTGCTCGAGTAGCTCCGAACCCCAGAACAGGACCTCGCGCTTGTCCGTGAAGTACCGGAAGAACGTTCGTTTCGTGAGCCCCGCACGTGCCGCGATCTCCGCGACGGTGGTCTCCTCGTACCCGCGCTCGCCGTAAAGGGCCAGGGCCGCCGCCTGCAGCCGCGCGCGCGCATCCGGCTGCCATCTGCCCATGCGACCAGCCTAGCCGATGTCACCCGGTGTCATGAGCGTGCTAAGGTGATGGCATCTAATGACACCAGGTGACATCAATCATTCCGGGAGGTTTTCCATGCGTGTTTTCGTGACGGGCGCGTCCGGGCATATCGGCTCGGCGGTCGTGCCCGAACTGCTGCAGGCCGGGCATCAGGTTGTGGGGCTGGCGCGGTCGGACGGCTCGGCCGCGGCGCTCACGGCCGCCGGCGCCGAGGTCCGGCGCGGCGACCTGAACGATCTCGGCGGGCTGCGCGAGGCGGCCGGGGCGGCCGACGGCGTCATCCACCTCGCCTTCCGGCACGACCTGATGCGGACCGGCGACTTCGCCACCGCGGTCGCCGCCGACCTCGCCGCCACCGAGGCGCTCGCCTCGGCGCTCGACGGGACGGGCAAGCCGCTCGTGACCTCTTCCGGCACGCTCATGCTCACCTTCGCGGGCATCACCGGACGGCCGGGCACCGAGGCCGACTTCGCCCCCGGCGGTCCGCGGGTCGACGCGGAGAACTTCGTGATCGGGCTGGCCGGGCGCGGCGTTCGGTCGTCCGCCGTCCGGCTGCCTCCGATTGTGCACAGCTCGCTCGATCACCACGGCTTCGCGCATATCCTGATCGGCATCGCCCGGCAGGCCGGCGTGTCGGGGTACGTGGGAGACGGGGCTAACCGGTGGCCCTCGGTGCACACGCTCGACGCGGCGCGGGTGTACCGGCTGGCCCTGGAGGTCGCCCCGGCCGGGAGCCGGCTGCACGCGGTCGCGGACGAGGGCATTGCCTTCCGTGACATCGCGGCCGCCATCGGGCGCGGCGTCGGCGTGCCGGTGGCCAGCATCTCCGCAGCGGACGCCGGTGAGCGCTTCGCCTTCCTCGGCGCGTTCGTGGGGGTGGACAACCCGGTCTCCAGTGAGCTGACGCGCAAGGTGCTCGGCTGGGAGCCGGCGCATCCGGGGCTCATCGAGGACCTGGAGCACGGGCACTACTTCGGGCCGAGCTGAGCGGATCCGCCGCACTTCGGGCCGAGCCGAGCGGATCCGCCGCTAGGCTCGAGGCCTGTGCCGATGCGCAGTCCCGCCTGGCCCTAGGCGCCATCCGCGGTCCGGCCCTCAGCTTGCTCGCGGCCTGGCCCGCCAGGGATACTGGCGGGTAACGATTTTCCTTAGCTGCGGTGAGGAGTACCCATCCGTGTCCGCCGGGTCCCAGTGGGTGAAAGCCGGCCAGCCGGTCGTGGTCAGGCTGCCAGAAGAGATCGATGTCACCAACGCCGACCAGGTGCGAGGCGAATTGCAGGCCGCGCTTGACCAGGGCGCGGCCACGGTGATCGCGGACTTGTCCGGGACGCTGTTTTGCGACTCCAGGGGGCTGCACGCGCTGGTCGGCGCGCACAAGCGCGCAGCGGCCGGCGGCGCGCGGGTGCTGCTGGTGATCGGGGCTGGCCAGGTCCGGCGCTTGTTCGCGCTGACCGGCATGGATAGCGTGATCGAGGTCTATCCCAGCGTGGCGGACGCACTGGCGGGGCAGACGGCGCCGGGCTGAGCGTCGTCCCGGGGCAGGCGCGAGGCGATCGGCCGCAACGTGTTCTGCACGGCGTCCTCGGGCGCCTCACCGGACTCGCCGGTTGCCATGGGGAACTCGGACTTACCCTGGCGGGCCGCGTAGAGGTGTCGTTTCCGCCCCGCCTGGTCCGGGTAGCCGCATGTCACCAGGAGCTAGGAGGCAGCTGCATGGGATCTCAGGCAACCCCGGACCCGCGGAAGGAATCCGAGGCGGAGCGGGATGACCGTAATCTCGCTGAGCTGCTCCAGGAACTGCGGGTGGCTGGCCTGAGCGTGCAGGTCCTGTTCGGGTTCCTGCTCTCGCTGCCCGATCCCGTCGTCCGCCGTCCCGGACCGCCAGCGCTTGACCTGGAGGCCGGCGTCCTCGAGTCTGACCTGCGGCGGCAGGCCGACGGTGAAGTGCGTTTCGACGCCGGGAGCCTGGGCGCCTACAGCACCGACGCGTCGAACTACCGGCAGGTACCGATCGGGGCGGTGGTGCCGCGCACCGTCGAGGCCGGCGCGGCGGCGGTCGAAGTCTGCCGGGGGCACGGAGCGCCGGTCCATCTCATGTTCGGCCCGAGGCCGGCCACGCACGACCACTGCACGCTGGCGGTCGCCGGGCTGGCGGTCGCCGCGGCCAGCGCCACTGTCGTCGGGGCGCTCCGGCGCCGGGCTGGCGGTCGTCGCGGCCAGCCGCCGTTTCCTGACGTCAGCCGTTGTTCTGGATAAGCAGCTCTCCGCCAGCGGAACCCGAGACCGGGCATCCTGGCTGCGCAAGCAGCCTCGCTCGGTGCGGATCAGGCCTCGCTCGCGGCGGTGAGGTTGTCCCGTACGGTCCTGGTCAGCGGGTGGTCGTGGCCGAGGTACTGCTCGCCGTCGGTCAGGGTGCGCTCGAGCAGCGCGATCGCCTCGACCAGGCGGCCGTCGGCGTATTGCGCGGCGGCCAGGGCGGAGCGCGCGGTCAGCGTCTCCAGCTCGCCGGGGCCGAGGATGTGCTCGCAGTCGGCGAGCACCTGCTCGTACTGGGTGATGGCGTCGGCGGCCCGGCCGGCCTGCAGGTACGCACCGGCCAGGCTTGAGCGAGCGGTCCTGGTGTGGGCGTGGTCGGTTCCTGAGACCCGCTGCCGGTCGGCCAGCGTCTGGGCGTAGACGGGGATGGCGTCGCGGAGCAGCCCGGCGCCGCGGTAGCCGAAGGCGAGGTTGGCGCGGGCCGCGATCGTGTCCGGGTGGTCCGGGCCGACGGTCCGCTCCCGGTCGGCCAGCACCTGCTCATACTGGGTGATGGCGTCTTTGTGTTTTCCGCTGCGGCGCAGCGCGGAGGCGAGGTTGGCGCGGGCGGTGATCGTGTCGGGGTGGTCGCGCCCGCGGGTGGCTTCCTGATCGGCCAGCATCCGCGTGTGCTGCTGGATGGCGTTCTTGGCTTTCCCGCTGGCCAGGTAGGCGTCGGCCAGGCTGGCCCGGGCGTCCAGGGTGGCGGGGTGGCTGGGGCCGAGCATCCCTTCGGCGTCGGTGACCAGCGAAGCGTAGGCGGCCACAGCGTCCCGGTCGCGGCCGGCGGCGGCGTAGGCGTCGGCCAGCTGAGCCCGCATGGTCAAGGTGGCCGCGTGCCCTGGCTCGGACTGGCGGTGAGAATCTCCCGCCGCCTGCTCGTACAGCGGGATGGCGGCGGCGGGCTGCCCGGCGCTGAGGTAGGCGTGCGCGAGACGGCCGCGGGCGGCGATGGTGGCGGGGGCGTCGGGGCCCTGGGTCCGTGTCCGGTCGGCCAGCGCGTTCCGGAACATGGTGATCGCCTCGCTGGAACGGCCCGCCGACTCGTACGCGGCGGCGAGCCTGTCCCGGGCGGCGGCCGTGCTGGCGTGCCCGGACCCGAGCAGCCGGATGCTGGTAGCGGCCAGCCGCTGCCAGTAGCTGATCGCGGAGCCGTCCAGCCCGCTGTCTTCCAGGCTCAGGCCCCGGCGCAGCAGCAGCGGATGGGCGTCGGGCTGCCACAGCGGGCTTCTGGGCTCGGCGTGGTCCTGCCGCGGGGCCGCCTGCGGTACGGTCTCGGCGGCCACGCCGACAGCGGCCGCGCAGTCGCGGAAGGCCTGGTCGAGCTGGGTCCGGCGGCGGCCTGGTTCCGGCCATGCCTGCATCAGCGCGTCGGCCGCGGCCAGGACCGCCGGCCTGAGGGCGGCCGGGGACACCAGCGCGCGTACGGCGGTGCGGACGGCCGGGTGCAGCCGCACCGTGTAGACCGGGCTCTCGGGGTCGACGCTGATCAGGCCGACCGCGGCCAGGGCGGTGAGAGCGGCATGAGCCAGATTCTGGGCGTCGATCTGCGCGCCCGGCTGGCTGGTGATGTACCCGCACGCGGCGGGGCTGGTGAGCACCGCCTCGGGGATCCCGTGCGGATCGAGCATCGCGGCCAGCGCGAGGGCGGGCCAGGCCATCCCTTCGGGCCGCTGCCGGTCCGCATAGCCGGCCGCCAGCGATGTGGTGGCCAGCAGCGCCGCGGATACGCCGGGGACGGCGGGCATGTGCTTGCGGCGCTCGGCCAGCAGGGCCCGGTACTCCTGACAGCCAAGCCCGGTCAGGCTCATCACGGCGGTCGCCTGAGCGAGCCCGAGCGGCAGGTCGTCCAGGTCCTCGGCCAGGTCGATACCCCCGAGCTGCTGATCGGCCGTGAGCCCGCTGGCCAGGTACAACATCGATTCCCGGCGGCTGAACCCGCTGACCGGCACGATCCGGGTCCCCCGTCGGCGCCCGGCGGCGCTCTCGCGCAGGGTGAGCTCGGTCAGCGCGGTGGTGATGATCACCCGGCCGGCTGGCCCGGCCGGCCACAGGTCCTCCAGGTCGGCCGCGGCGGTCAGGTGGTCCAGGATCAGGACCCACGGGCGCTCGGTGCGCGCCAGCCACCTGACGAAACGAGCCGCGGCCGTCTCGGCGTCGTCGTCTGGCAGGGCCGCGCCCACCGTGTCCGCCGCCTGCGCGAAGCCGGAGACGATCGCCTCGCGCCCGGTCGCGGTCACCCAGGCGATCAGATCGGCGGTCCGGCTGGTCCACACGGCGCGTGCGTAGTCCGCCGCGAGCTGCGTGGTGCCGGTCCCGCCCTGCCCGGCCGGGGCGGCGACCGTCTTCTCGGCCTGCGTCAGCACGACGGTCTCGGCGGGCCGCGGCGCGGACCGCAAGTCAGGACCGGTTTCCAGCCGCGGGCGGTATGCGTCCGCGAGCGGCGGGATGACCCCCGACAGTAGCGTCGGCGACCGTGGCGACGTTTCCGTGCGCTCTGTCATGACCACGGTGACATCCCTCCCCGCGATGTCAGGCGGCCGGGCTGGCTGTTATCCCTGCCCGGTAATCCGCAAGACGCCCATATTAGTTTTTGAACGACATCGGCGGCCGCTTTTGCGAAACGGGTGACCGTCTTTGCGCCGACCTAATAATTTTGTCGCAAATCGCTGTATTTCATGCTGCGCCGACTCGTGCTCAAGCTAACGTTCGGGACTAAGTCCTTAGCCCTCATGACCGTATTATACTGGCGGCGGTCGTATCCGGAGGGGTATACCTCTTGGCCCGCTGGGGCAATGCTGGAAAGGGGTCAAAATGGTCAAACTTGCTATTATCCCGTGTCGTACTGATTCAGGCGTTTAATCTGCAATGACCGAGGCCGTGGGCGTCGCTGCCCTGGCCATCAAATCTTGGGGGGTTGAAACCATGAGCAGCGATATCGTCGCTAGCAGGCATGCAAGATCGCGCCACCTGGAGGAGGAGCCGCAGGAATATGCGGCATTCAAGATCGAGAAGCGGGGGATCGACCTGATTCCCGACGCTGAGCGCAAGATGCGGCCGTCCGGGCTGTTCTGGCTGTGGTCAGGCGCGGTGTTCAACGTGGAGTTCCTGTTCTACGGCACCCTTGTCATGACCTTCGGCCTGACCATTTTCCAGGCGATCCTCGCCATTGTCGTGGGTAACCTGTTCTACGCGCTGCTCGGCCTGGCCAGCCTGCAGGGGCCGAAGGCGGGTACCACCGCGTTCATGGTGAGCCGGGCTCCGTTCGGCCAGAATGGCAACCGACTGGTGGCGCTGTTCAACTGGGTCACCCAGGTCGGCTTCGAGATCGAGGGCATCTACTTCGTGGTCGCCACCGTGATCTTGCTCTTCTCCCTGCACGGGACCCAGCTCAGCGGGCCCGCCAAGGTCGCGGTGATCATCGTCGCCGCGCTCATCCAGATGGTTATCCCGCTGCTCGGCCACGCGACGATCACCAAGATCATGCGCTACCTGGCCTACGCGTTCATCGTGTTCTTCGCGGTGCTGGCCACCTTCACCTTCCAGCGGCTGCACCTGTCCGCCTTCCACGCCAAGCCGGCCTCGTTCGCGGTCTGGACCACCGCGCTGGTGCTGCTGATCTCCGTCGGCGGCCTGGGCTGGACGGAGAACGGCAACGACTACTCGCGTTACCTGCCCCGCGACACCGCGCCCGCCAAGACCTTCTGGGCCGCGACCCTGGGTGGTGCCATCCCGTCGGTCATCCTGGAGATCCTCGGGGTGCTGGCCTATACGATCACCACTAAGTCGGTGGGCATCGCCCAGCTCGGCGTGCCGGAATCCTTCCCGGCCTGGTTCGTGACCCCGTTCCTGATCTTCGCCATCTTCCAGCTGCTCGCGATCAACACCATCGACATGTATTCCTCCGGCGTCACGCTGCAGGCCCTCGGCCTGCCCATCAAGCGCTGGGGCGCGGTCATCCTGGACACGGTGGTGTGCGCGGCGATCACCGGCATCATCTTGTTCCACGGGAACTTCTATGCTGACTTCTCCGGCTTCCTGCTCTATATCGTGGTGTGGCTGTCGGCCTGGTTCGGCATTTTGATCACCGATTACCTGCTGCGCGGCGGCACTTATCATTCGCTGTCACTGCGGTCCACACGCGACGGCCTGTACTGGCGTCACGACGGCGTTCACTGGCCGGCCATCATCGCCCAGGTGCTCGGCATGGCGGCCGCCCTGGCGTGGATCAACGCTGCCTTCGCCAAGCCGGCCTACACCGGCCCGCTGTCCAACCACTTCCCCGGCC
>JBEKKH010000145.1:0-13724 GCA_050010815.1 Streptosporangiaceae bacterium
TCGCCGGTCCGCTGCCAGCCGAACATCGAGTAGAACACGTACACCGGGATCATGTGCGTGCCGTGGGTGGCGTACGAGGTCCCGGCCGCGATCACCGAGCCCATCGCGCCGGACTCGCTGATCCCCTCGTGCAGGATCTGGCCCTTCTCGGACTCCTTGTAGGACAGCAGCAGGTTCCGGTCCACCGCCTCGTAGGTCTGCCCGTGCGGGGAGTAGATCTTCGCGGTCGGGAACAGCGAGTCCATGCCGAACGTCCGGGCCTCATCCGGGATGACCGGTGCGAACCGCTCTCCGATCACCGGGTCCTTCATCAGCTCCTTGAGCAGCCGCACGAACGCCATCGTGGTGGCGACGGCCTGCTTGCCCGAGCCCTTGCGCAGCTCGTCGTACACCGAGTCGCTGGGCAGCGGCAGCGGCTTGGCCCGGACGACCCGGCGGGGGAGCACCCCGCCGAGCGCGGCCCGCCGCTCGCGCATGTACCGGATCTCGTCGGAGTCCTCACCGGGGTGGTAGTACGGCGGGAGCTCGGCCTCCAGCGCCGAATCGGGGATCGGCAGGTATAGCCGGTCCCTGAACTCCTTCAGCTCGGCCACGGTGAGCTTCTTCATCTGGTGGGTGGCGTTGCGGGCCTCGAAGTCCTTGCCCAGCGTCCACCCCTTGATCGTGTGCGCGAGGATGACCGTGGGCTGGCCGGTGTGCTCGCGCGCCGCCTTGAACGCCGCGTACACCTTGCGGTAGTCGTGCCCGCCGCGGGACAGGCCGCGCAGCTCGTCGTCGGATAGGTGCGCCACCATCTTGCGCAGCCGCGGGTCGCCGCCGAAGAAGTTCTCCCTGATGTACGCGCCCTGCTCGACGCTGTAGGTCTGGAACTGCCCGTCGGGCGTGGTGTTCATCTTGTTGACCAGCACGCCGTCGGTGTCCTGGGCCAGCAGCGGATCCCAGTCGCGGCCCCAGATGACCTTGATCACGTTCCAGCCCGCGCCGCGGAAGTACGCCTCGAGCTCCTGGATGATCTTCCCGTTGCCGCGCACCGGGCCGTCCAGGCGCTGCAGGTTGCAGTTGATGACGAAGGTGAGGTTGTCGAGTTCCTCGCGCGCGGCCAGGCCGATCGCGCCGAGCGCCTCGGGCTCGTCCATCTCGCCGTCGCCGAGGAACGCCCACACGTGTGAACGTGAGGTGTCGTGGAGCTCGCGGGCCAGCAAGTACCGGTTGAACCTGGCCTGGTAGATCGAGTTCAGCGCGCCCAGCCCCATGGACACGGTGGGGAACTCCCAGAAGTCGGGCATCAGCCGCGGGTGCGGATAGGACGGCAGCCCGCCGCCGGGATGGGAGAGTTCCTGCCGGAACCCGTTGAGCTGGTCCTCGGTCAGCCGGCCCTCGAGGAACGCGCGCGCGTAGATGCCAGGGGCCGCGTGTCCCTGGAAGAACACCTGGTCGCCGGATTCGCCGTGATCCTTGCCGTGGAAGAAGTGGTTGAAGCCGACCTCATACAGGCTGGCCGCGCTGGCGTAGGTGGCGATGTGGCCGCCCACGCCCATGCCCGGGCGGTTGGCGCGGGACACCATCACGGCGGCGTTCCACCTGATGTAGGCCCTGATCCGGCGCTCGACGTGCTCGTCGCCTGGGAACCAAGGCTCGTGCTCGGGCGGGATGGTGTTGATGTAATCGGTGCTGCGCAGGCCGGGCACGCCGACCTGCTGCTCGCGGGCTCGCTCGAGCAAGCGGAGCATGACGTACCTGGCCCGGCCCCGGCCGCGGGTCTTGACGACCGAATCGAATGACTCGACCCATTCGCGCGTTTCGTCCGGATCGATGTCGGGCAACTGGGTCGGCAACCCGTCGCTGATGATAGGGAATTGCTGACGTCCGGAAGCCACGGGGTAGCCTCGCCTTCCGCAATTGGTCGGGCGGCCGGTCGGCCGCGTCCTGGTTTGGCGTTCGTCTTCTCGATGTATTGTCCAGACCAATCGTCGTACGAACTGGCGCTGAGCGCATCTCTACTCGACGGTAACCGCCCGGCGGGGGCGGCCCGCAACTCGCTGGGGGCCGAAAACACCAAGCGGGGGCAGTTTCGCGGAGAGCGGACTCAATCGTTACTGTACGTGATGAAAGATGCCGTGCGTAGCGGTTTCAGGGGGTCGGCAGGTCAAATTATGATGGCGGTTTTCACGCATAGGGCGATTGCCACTTGCGCGCTGGGCCGGGCCAGTGTGAACTGTCCCAACAAGAAGTGCTGACGCTGTCATCGTCGTCAGGGGGCCCCGTTCCCGCGAACGCCTCGCGGAACGGGCGCCCGCAGGTGTGCGATGACGCGGGGAGGGATTCGAGGAGGACTTCAGTGAGCGCGACCGCGGGCCAGGCGCAGGACGAACGCGGCCAGGCCGAGCGGCTCGGTATCAAACCGGGCCAGGTGGTGCAGGAGATCGGCTACGACGATGATTGCGACGAGCAGCTGCGCGGCGCCATCACCAAGATCGACGGCGTGGAGCTAGTCGACGAGGACTACGAGGATGTGGTCGACGTCGTCCTGCTGTGGTGGCGGGACGGGGACGGAGACCTCGTTGACGCGCTGGTCGATGCCCTCACGCCGCTAGCCGACGGGGGATACATCTGGCTGCTTACGCCGAAGGCGGGCAGGTCAGGTCACGTCGAGCCGAGCGATATCGGTGAAGCCGCGCCGACGGCCGGCCTCTCTCAGACCTCAAGCGTGAGCGCCGCCCGTGACTGGTCGGGGTCACGCCTGGTCGCGCCGAAGGCACGCCGGTGAGACGTCGCCGCGGCGCTCAGGTACCCGCGCGGAGCCAGCGAAAGGACCTCCCATGGCGGTAGAGGTGGGCCAGCAAGCCCCCGACTTCGAGCTGAACGACCAGCATGGGACGCCCGTGCGGCTGTCGGCCTTCCGCGGCGCCAAGCACGTCGTGCTGATCTTTTACCCGCTAGCCTTCAGCGGTGTGTGCACCGGTGAGCTGTGCGCTATCCGCGACGATTTCCCCGAGGTCAACCGCGACGACGTCGAAGTGCTCACGGTGTCCGTCGACTCCACGTTCGCGACCCGAGCGTGGTCGGACGCCGAGCATTTCCAGTTCGGGCTGCTGTCTGACTTCTGGCCGCACGGGGCGGTGTCCACCCTGTACGGTGTGTTCGACTCCGAGCGCGGCATCGCGACCCGGGGCACCTTCATCATCGACAAGGACGGCGTCGTGCGCTGGAAGGTCGTCAACCCGATTCCGCAAGCGCGTGACCTGGCCGACTACTCGAAGGCGCTCGCCGCGCTCGGCTAGCGCCGCCTGCTGAGGTAGCGGAGGCCCGGGGGCTTATGAGGTTCGTAGGGGCGATGTCCTGACATGCCCTGTTACCGCTGCGGTGTACGGCAGACCGATCCTGAACGGGGTAAGAGCCCCTGGCGGCGCGGTGTCCGGCATGACCAGCTCGTGCTGGTCTGCCCGGCTTGCCAGGAATCGGGGGACTGGATCGCTGAGCTTGAATCCTGCCTCAAGTGCGGCAGCGTTCACCTGATCCGCCGGCTGGGCCAGGTCGAATGCCTGGACTGCGGCCTGGTCCGTGAGCCCGCCACGGTCCTGGTCCCGTCGCGGCCCGGCGCGCAGGACGCAGACGGCACGGCGGGTGACGCCGCCTTGGCCGAGGAGGTCGGGCGCGCCCTTGACCGCCTGCTCGGCCGGCGCTGATTCCTCCGCCCCGCGGCTTCATTCCGGTTTAATAACGGTCCTGGCTGGTAGCGCCATAGGGGATGGGGAGAGGAAATCCACGCGCGACTGATGCGGGACCATGCCATCGGCCGGCTGCCCGGCACCAGATACAGGAGGCGACCGTGACGAGAAAACTGCGCGACATCATGTCGCCCGCGCCGGCCTGCCTGATCACGGTCAGGGTGCTCGCTGAGAACCGCGATCCGCAGACCACGCTCATCGGTGAGATCTGCAGTCACGGGGTATCGGCGCTCGGCCCGGATGACGGCGTGGACCAAGCCGCCCGGCTGGTTCACCAGCGCGTGGTACGCCGCATCCCGGTTCTGGACCATGAGCGAGGCCAGCTGGCAGGACCGGGTGGACGCGCTCGGACGCGGCCACTACCGGCGTTATGACGAACGCACCGCGACCATGCTCGGTGACGGCGCCGACCTGCTGACCAGCCGATGGCACGGCGACTTGCGCAGGCTTCGCGACGAGGCCGGCGGCGACGCCCACGGCATCGCCTCCTTGCTGACCGAGTTTCCCGGGGTGGGACCGACCGGCGCCAGCATCTTCCTGCGCGAGGTCCAGGACGTCTGGGCCACGGTGGCGCCCTACGTGGACGCCAAGGTGAGCAGCGGCGCCCGGCGGGTGAGGCTGCCCTACGACCGGGAGTCACTGGCGGGCTTGCTGACCGGCAGCGGCCAGCCCGGCCGGCTGGCCGCCGCCCTGGTGCGCGTGGCGCTGAGCCAGCGTGCCGCCAGCGAAGTCACCGCCGCCGTCCCCGACTGAGCCGGCCAGCGACCGTGCTAGAAATGAGCCAGGGACGGAGGGTCTAGTGCCGATCGAACAGCTCGGGTATGAGGCGGCAGAACTACTAAGCCTCACCAACGGCGGAGAGGCCAGATCGCTGAACAAGCTCGCCGAGCTTGCCGCCTGGCAGGTGCAGGCCTGTTCTGGCGCGCACGCGGCGGTCTGGCGTGACGGTGAGGTGGTCAGCGCGGCGGCGACCCATCCCGACCTGGCCGAGCTGGCCGACTTGCAGTTCAGGATCGGCCGCGGCCCGCTGGTCGAGGCGGCGGATACCGGCGTAGCGGTGAGTTGCCCGGACACGCTTGATGATGCTCGCTGGCCCGACTTCGCCGAGGCGGCCCTGCGACGCGGGGTTCGCTGCTCGGTCCACCTGGTGCGTGAACTCCCGCGCGGTGTCCTGGTGCTGTCGTTGTTCGGCGTGCGTCCGGGCGTGCTGGACGCCGAGTCCAACCCCATGGCGGACATGCTCGCCGCGTTCGGCGGTGCGATGCTCACCAACGCGACCGCTTACGACCAGGCTCAGCGGACCGCCAGTCAGCTCAAGGACGCCGTGATCTCGCGATCGGTGGTCGATCAGGCCAAGGGCATCTTGATGCACGCGCTCGACTGCAGCGCCGACGACGCGTTGCAGCGCCTGCGCCAGGAGTCCCAGCGCCGGCACGTCAAGGTCACCGAGGTGGCAAGTGAGGTGGTGGCCGCCTACGGCGGTGAGTAACTCGACGGCGGGTTTCACCTTGGCCACCACGATGGTCATGTCGTCCCGCAGCCGGTCTTCAGAGAAGCGGGTGACCAGGCCCTGGACCATCCGGGCGGTCTCTGCCGCGGACCTGCCCGCCAGGCCGGCCAGCTCGTCGGCGAGCCGCTCCTCGAAGTACCGCATGTCCGCGCTGCGCGCCTCCGTGACCCCATCGGAGTAGAAGAAGAGCAGGTCATCGGGGTCAAGGTCGAATTCTTCCCGGTCCGGCTTGGCGTCGGGGAACAGGCCCAGGGGCAGGCTGACACCGCTTAGCACGTCAACCCGCCCGTCTGGCCGGACTACCGCCGGGCCGGGGTGGCCCGAGGTGGCCAGCACCACGTGCACGCGGTCGCCGTCCCAGCTCAGGTAGGCCAGCTTGGCCGTGACGAAACGGTCCTCGTAGTCTCCGGCCAGGATGATCTCGTTGACCTTGGCCAGCACCTCCACCGGGTCGCGACTTCCGTGTGCGATGGCCCGGATGGCGTGCCGGGCGGCGGCGGTCATCGCGGCGGCTTCCTGCCCCTTACCGCAGACGTCGCCCACGGTGATGGCCCATCCGTCCTGGACCTGGAAGACGTCGTAGAAGTCGCCGCTGGCCTCCAGTCCTTCGCCGGCGGGCAGATACGCGGCGGACAGGTCAAGCCCGGGGACATCGGGCATCCGGGCCGGAAGCAAGCTCCCCTGCAGCGCTTCCGCGACCGCGGAACGGTGCCGGAACATCCGGTCTACCCTGATCGCGACGCCGAGGTGCTCACCCAGTTCTTCGGCCAGGCCCAGTTCGGCGATCTCGAACCGGCCCTCGCTGGCCTGCCTGGCCAGGGTGAGGACGCCGTAGCTGGTCGCACCGTCGGAGATCGGCACGCTCAGCAGCGAGGTCGCGCCCAGCAGCATCAGCAGCGGCGTGCCCTCGGCGGTGGCGCCGAGTATCCCGGAGTCATCGGCGTGGGCCAGGACCACGGACTGGCCCGCGGCGTGGACCTGGGCCGGTACCGAGCCAGGCGGCGGGTCGACCGCTCGCACCGTCCTGGCCAGTTCCTCGGCGGCCTCGTCGTGCGGGCCGACCACGAACTGGCGCTGCAGCCGGTCCGCCCGCTCGACGTCGATGATCACCCAGCTCGCGATGTCACCGGCCAGCAACCTGGCGCACCGCTGCAGGGTGACCGCCTCGCTGAACGTGCTGTTGTCGAGCAGCAGCCTGGTCACCGCGGTGATCATGTCCATCCGGCGGGTCAGGCTCTGGATGGCGTTGTTCGGGCCCTCCTCGCCCGCGGCCAGGACCGGGTGCCCGGCTCTGGCCGCCGTCGGCTCGGTCATCGTGACGACCAGGAGCCGACTGCCTTCCGGCAGGTCGATGACGTTCGCCGTCATGGTCACGTCGGCCGGAACCGCGGCGTCCCCTGGGTCCCGCGAGCCAGCCGCCCCGGCCGGGCCAGCCCCCCCGGCCGGGCCAAGCAGCCTGCAATCGGACTGCCTGGCGGTTCCGGTTCGCGCGGCCGCGGCGAGCTGACTGTGCACGGCGGCTCGGGACGGAAGGTCGATAAAGGCGGTCAGCGGCCTGCCTGTCGCGTAGCTGGGCGGTGCGCTGATCAGCTCCCCGGCCCTGCCGTTCGCCCGCAGTATCGTCCCGTCCGGCTCCAGCAGGAACAGCGGGACCGGCGCCGCGGCGAATACGGCCCGGAGCAGGCCGGCCTCGGTGCCGTGTGACGCAGCGTCAGCCGCGGACTCCTCGGCGGCGGCCGCCAGCTTGGCCGCCGCGTCCACCGCCGCATCCAGCTCGGCGAACGCGGCGTCGAGCAGGGTATTCGGATCAGCCCCTGGCATCGCCGCGGACTGGCGGAGGGCATCGCGCCGCCTGGCCAGGCCGGCGAAATCAGCGTAAGAGCCATTCGGCCAGCTGTCGTGCGACATCTCTCCAGACCATCATTTCTACGGCAAGCGCTACCGCCGTCGGGAGCCCGCAGGAAGCGGTAGCACTCCCATGGGCGGTAACGGGTCTGGTGCGAGTTCGATGCCCTTCCTTGACCCACTCTGATCTTACCGTCGGCGGCATCCCGGCCACCCCGGCCAAGCAGAGGATCCGCCGGGCCCGTGGCCCGGCGGATCCTCTGCGCGTAGGTTTACCAGCGCCGCCAGGCGGGCCTGCGGCGGCTGCGGTACCGTCCGTAACCCCGGGTGGTGAACACGCTGACCAGGAGGGCGGCGGCCAGGAGCGCGACGATGAACGTGATCACGCTGTGCCCGGCGCCGAGGATGGCGGTGGTGATAATGCCGCCAGCCAGGGCGGCCACGACGCCGATGATGATGGTCAAGATGATCCCGATGTGCTGGCGACCGGGCACGAGCAGTCGCGCCAGTGCACCGATCACGAGTCCGATGAGGAGCCATGCGATGATGACTGAAGCGGTGAGTGTCATGATCCTCTCCTTAAAGGTTGGTCTTACTCCTCGTAGTCCTCGACCACATCCGCCTCAACGGGGTGCACCCGCGGGCTCGAGTCGGCGGCGGGCAGGCTGGCCTGCACGCGGGTGTTGGCCGGACTCCGGTTGACGTCATAGTTCGGGTAGGTCACCTCTTCCACCCAGGCACCCGGCCGCCGGAGCGTCTGCCGTACGAACATGCGCCGACCGACCCAGCCGTAGCCGCGACGCGGGATCGCGATCCCGATCACGCCGATGATCATGAGCACGTAGCCGGCCGTGTGCAAGTTGAAGTCGGACGTGTTGGTCGTGACCGCGAACGCGAGGATCGCGCCGATTGCGATCAGGGCCAGTCCCATACCGGTTTTCATTCGGGTCCTTCCGCTGTCATGGCGTCCTGGCTCGTCAGGCCGTGGCAGCTGATGTGGCCGACGGATGGGTGTCGCCGGTCTCGGCCGGGTCGAGCAGCCGGCCCTTGAGGTGGCCAAGGGCCCGGGCCAAGAGCCTGGAAACGTGCATCTGCGAGATGCCGAGCCGTTCGCCGATCTCGGTCTGGGTCAGGTTGCCGTAGAAGCGCATGACCAGGATGCGCTGCTCGCGCTCGGGCAGTTCCTCCCAGTGCGTGCTGACGGCCTCCATGTCGATGGTGTGGGCGACGCCGGGGTCGTCGTCGCCGAGCACGTCCGCAAGCAGGGCGGGATCTTCCCGGTCGGACAGCGGCGCGTCCAGGGAGTAGGTACTGAACACGAGGTCCGCCTGGCGCGCCTCCTTCATGTCATCCGGGCTGACGCCGAGCCGGTGGGCGAGTTCTTCTTCGCTGGGTCCCCGGCCTAGCTGCTGGGTGAGCTCCTCGGTGGCTTTGCGCAGTTCGAGCAGCAATTCCTGGGCCGACCGGCGGACGTGGATCTGCCAGCGCTTGTCCCGGAAGTGCCGCTTGATCTCGCCGCTGACGCACGGCTGCGCGTATGCGGAGAGGCTGTCACCCACCTCGGGGTCGTAGTTGTTTATCGCCTTGAGCAGGCCGACGTATCCGACCTGCATGAGATCTTCGACAGGTTCCGGACTACCGCGGTACTGCCTGACGCACGAGCGGACCAGCTTCTGGTAGCGGTCCACGAGAATCTCGCAGGCAGCGGCGCGGAGCTCGTTGTCTTTAGGCAGCGCGCGAACCTTAGCCAGCAGCGCATTGTCGGACAGCTCTTGCAGCTCCGCGCGCGACCCGGGATAACTGGCGGCGTCAGGGACAGCCTGGGCGGCGGCGTCGATGGTGTCTGACGCCGGCGGCCGGAGGGTTCCTTTCGTCAAGGTGGCCTCCTTGGGATCCTGGGAATGACGGACGAGTAGTGTGTGCCCGACCCGGGGCGAATAAACGTGACGTGATGTGATGCTCGTCACATTCCGGGATCCCGGGATAACCTCACATATGACGCGTCAGCCATGGCGGTAACGCTCCGTATCGGCGGCGCGGAGGGTCATGCCGGTCGGTATGACGTAGAGGCCGGTGTCGACCGCCGTCACTGCGGGTTCGGTCACGCTCGCTTCCTTCCGGTTGGCTGGTAAGACCGACTACCTTCTGGCCTTCTGCTCAAACCCGGGCTTGCCGTCGTCCCTCCTCCGGAAGTGCCGGCGGCGCTGAAAGTAAGGCCAAGCCGAACCGCCGGGACCTCCGAATGGCGTTATGTGGGTCATGATGAAAGCCGGCCGGCGAGTTCTGCCGCCGAGTCCCGTGCTGACCTGGACCGGCTGCTCGACGCGGTGGCGCGAGGCGAGCACGGGGCCTTCGACCTCATTTACGAGCAGCTGCGGGAGCCGATCCAGCGTCAGGTCCGTGCCGTGCTCCGTGACCAGGCCCAGTCCGAGGAGGTCACTCAGGAGGTACTTCTCGAGCTCTGGCGCACCGCTTTCCGCTACGATCCGGCCAAGGGCAGCGCCGTCAACTGGGCGATGACGATCGCGCACCGTCGCGCCGTGGACCGGGTGCGGCGTACCGCCGCCTCCGCCGCCCGCGAACAGCGCGCCGTCATGTCCGCGGCGCTGTGGAACCAGACGGGCGAAGCCGCGGAAACCGCCTTCGACCGCGAGCATCTGCTTCGCTGCCTGGATCAGCTCAGCGGCTTGCAGCGAGAGGCCATCACGCTGGCGTTCTACGGCGAGCACACCTACGGTCAGGTGGCCGCCATCTTGGATGTCCCGCTCGGTACGGTCAAAGCGCGGATCAGGGATGCCCTGATCAAGCTCCGCGGCTACATGCTCAGCGAGCCGTGACTCCGCACCAGGACCGCCGCCCGCACCGGTCTGCTCTTCTCGCGATTTTTCGCTGTCACAGGTGTAGACGCGCAGGCCCGGGGAAGCGTGTGGTCCGCTGCCCGCAAGATCCCGCTCAGACCATTGTGAGGACTGGTAATGACCGTGACCGGGAGCGCCATGAACTGGCGATCGGCAGGTGCCTGCCTGACCGCGGACCCCGACCTGTTCTTCCCCATTTCCTCGGCCGGGCCAGGAGAAAGGCAGATCGCGCAGGCCAAGAGCATCTGCGCGGATTGCGACGTCCAGCGGAAGTGCCTGGAGTTCGCGCTGGCCCACGATCAGGTCGACGGCATCTGGGGTGGGACCACGCCCGAGGACAGGCAGCGGGAGCGGCGCCGCAAGCGGCGCGCGGCGGCCGCCGCCATCGGCAAGCAGACGGTCGCGGCCTGACGGTAAGACACGTGCCTCAGACGGCTGTCGTCACCGGTTAGCTAGCCAGCGCTCCATGCAGGCGAGCAGGTCCTCGGTATCGACGGGCTTGGTGACGTAGTCGCTGGCGCCCGCCGCGATGCTCTTCTCCTTGTCACCCGGCATGGCCCGGGCGGTGACCGCGATGATGGGCAGGGTCGAGAAGGCGGGCATCTGCCTGATCTTGCCCATCGTCGCGTAGCCGTCGAGCTCGGGCATCATCACGTCCATCAGCACCAGGTCGGTGTCCTCGGCGCTGAGCAGAGCCTCGATGCCCCGGCGCCCGTTGGTCGCCTGCGTCACGGTCATGCCGTGCAGTTCCAGCGTGCTCGTGATCGCGAAGACGTTGCGCGGGTCGTCGTCGATGACCAGGATCCGCTTGCCGCGCAGGACCTCGTGTCCTTCGGCCTCGGGCGGGGTCCTCGGCCGGGTCTCGGCCGCATTGGTGTCGGGGGACTGCTCGGTGATCAGCGCGGGTACCTGGTCGGGCTGGGACGCGGACAGGTGCAGGGTGATGCGTTCCCGCAACTCATCCAGCGAGGGCAGCAGCTCGAGCGGCTGGGAGCCGAAGCGGAGCCTGGCCAGCCTGGACTGCGCGCTGTCGATCTTGTCCCTGGTGTGGGCGAGGACCGGCACATCCCGCAGCTCGGGCTCTCCGGCGAGCTGCTCGAGGAAGGCGAACGCCGACGCGTCCTCCAGGCCCAGGTCCAGCACGACGCACTGGTGCGGTGCGGCGGCCAGGACCTCGATGCCCTGCTCCGGGCTGATCGCCGTGTCCACCTGCACGGCCCCGTGGATGCCGGACAGGTCAGAGACCGCGCTGTGGGCGAGCAACGTGAGCAGGCCGCCCCGCGAACCCTCCATGACCAGCAGCCGCCGGCCGCCCTGGGCCTCGTCGTCGGGCAGCGTCGGCTGCAGCTGCAGGGCTTCGGTCGCATCCGCGTGCGCACCGTCGTTCGGCGAGATGGTGACGCTCTCGCCGGCGCCCGGCAGGCCTGAGCCCTGATCGGCCAGGCTGACCGCGACTCCCGGCATCTCGCACGGCAGGTACAGCGTGAAGGAGCTGCCCTGGCCGAGCTCGCTTTCCGCGGTGATCTCGCCGCCGAGCAGCGCTCCCACCTCGCGCGCGATCGACAGCCCGAGGCCGGTGCCGCCGTACCGGCGGCTCAGCGTGCCGTCACCCTGCTGGAACGCGCCGAAGATCGTGGTGAGGTTTTCCGGGGCGATGCCGATGCCGGTGTCGGACACCGAGAAGGCCAGGACGTCGCCGCCGTCGGACGCCCGCCGCGGCGTTCTGGAGTCCCGGCCGACACGCAGGACCACCTGCCCGCGTTCGGTGAACTTGATCGCGTTGGCCAGCAGGTTGCCGAGCACCTGACGCAGCCGCTGCCGGTCGGTGAACAGCTCGGACGGGGCGGCCTCGTCGGCCTCGACCGCGAACTCCAGGCCCTTCTCCGCGGTGAGCGGCTGGAACGTGGCCTGGATGTCCTCGATCAGCTCGCTGAGGCCGAACCGCTCGGCGTGGATGTCCATCCGGCCTGCCTCGACCTTGGACAGGTCGAGGATGTCGTTGATGAGCTGCAGCAGATCCGAGCCGGCCGAGTGAATGACGTTGGCGTACTCGACCTGCTTGGCGGACAGGTTCCGGCCCGGGTTCTGGGCCAGCAGCCGGGCCAGGATCAGCAGGCTGTTCAGCGGTGTGCGCAGCTCGTGCGACATGTTGGCGAGGAATTGCGACTTGTACTTGGACGCCAGCGCCAGCTGCCTGGCCCGTTCCTCGATCTCCTGCCTGGCCTGCTCGATCTCGGCGTTCTTGGTCTCGATGTCGCGGTTCTGCGTGGCCAGCAGGGCCGCCTTGTCTTCCAGCTCGGCGTTGGACCGCTGCAGCTCCACCTGCTGGTTCTGCAGCTCTTCCGATCGCGCCTGCAGTTCTGAGGTCAGCCGCTGCGACTCCTCGAGCAGCGTGTCGGTGCGGGCGTTCGCGATGATGGTGTTGAAGTTAACCCCGAGGGTCTCGGTCAGCTGTTCGAGGAAGTCGGTCTGCACCGGGCTGAACGAGGTGAACGAGGCGAGCTCGATGACCCCGAGCACCTGATCCTCGAACAGGATCGGCAGCACCGCCAGGTTGGCGGGTGGCGCCTCACCGAGCCCGGATGAGATCTTGACGTACCCGTCGGGCAGGTTCGCGACGATGATGGACCGCTTGCTCCGCGCGACCTGGCCGATCAGGGACTGGCCCAGCCGGTACTGGATCGGCGCCGTCTTGTCCGCGCGCAGGCCGTAACCGGCGATGAGGCGGAACTGAGTGTCCCCGTCGACCGGCTCGGCCAGGAAGAACGTGCCGTGCTGCGCACCGACAAGCGGGGCCAGTTCGTCCATGATCAGCTCAGCCACGACGGCCAGGTCCCTGTGCCCCTGCATCATGCCGGCGATCTGGGCCAGGTTGGTCTTCAGCCAGTCCTGCTGCTGGTTGGCCCGGATGGTCTCGCGCAGTGACTGGACCATCGCGTTGATGTTGTCCTTGAGCTCGGCGACCTCGCCCTGGGCCTCCACCGAGATGGACCGGGTCAGGTCACCGGAGGCGACCGCGCTGGTCACCTCGGCGATCGCACGGACCTGCCTGGTCAGGTTCCCGGCCAGCTCGTTGACGTTCTCCGTCAGCCGCTTCCAGGTGCCGGCCACGCCCTCGACCTCGGCCTGGCCGCCCAGGCGACCCTCGCTGCCGACCTCGCGGGCCACCCGGGTGACCTCGGCGGCGAACGAGGACAGCTGATCGACCATGGTGTTGATGGTGGTCTTGAGCTCCAGGATCTCGCCCCGCGCGTCGACGTCGATCTTCTTCGACAGGTCGCCCTGGGCGACCGCGGTGGTGACCTGCGCGATGTTGCGGACCTGGCTGGTCAGGTTGCCTGCCATCGAGTTGACGTTGTCGGTCAGGTCCTTCCAGGTCCCGGAGACGCCCTTGACGTCGGCCTGGCCGCCCAGGCGGCCCTCGGTGCCGACCTCGCGGGCCACCCGGGTCACCTCGTCGGCGAACGCGGACAGCGTGCCGACCATCCGGTTGATCGTCTGGGTCAGCGCGGCGACCTCGCCCAGCGCTTCCACCGTGATCTGCTGGCTCAGGTCGCCGCGCTCGACCGCCGTGGCCACCTGGGCGATCGACCGGACCTGGGCGGTGAGGTTGGACGCCATCACGTTGACGTTGTCGGTCAGGTCCTTCCAGGTCCCCGAGACCCCCCGGACGACCGCCTGGCCGCCGAGGTTGCCCTGGGTGCCGACCTCGCGGGCCACCCGGGTCACCTCGTCGGCGAACGCCGAGAGCTGGTCGACCATCGTGTTGATGGTCTCCTTCAG
>JBEKKH010000146.1:0-13691 GCA_050010815.1 Streptosporangiaceae bacterium
GGCAGTTCTCCGGCCTGACGCAGCAGGTCGTTGCGGAGATGGCAGATCTCGGCCAGCAGCGGCCGGAGCAGCGTGCGCCTTTCGCCCCGCCTAAGCCTGTCCACTTCATCCCGAAGGTGATCGATCACGTGCTCACGCTGCTCGGCCCGGGCATGGTAACGGTCGGCCGAATCGGCCAGTTCGCGGACCGAGGCGGCGATTTCGGCCATCACGTTCTCCGGTCCCCCGCGGGATTCCGGCAGCTCCTCGGCTACGGCAGTCGCGGCGGAGGAGGCAGGCTCGAGAGCTCCCGTTTCTCGATCACCGGTCACATTCCATTCCGGTATGACGTTCATCTTTGTTTGGACCATCCCAGGACACCCCTATAAGTGAGCACGTTTAATAGACCGCCCGAGGTAAGGCTGACTGGGCCCGGCAGAAGCCGGCCACCCTTTTACCTGGTACGGCAGCTAATTCGACGACGACAAGACGCGTCCGCTTCGGACGGCAAACTTAAGAGCCTTAGCACCAGGCGGCTTATCATCTCGGGCCGAGCGGCTGGCTTGCTCTCGTTCCCCCCATGACACTGACGTCTGACTGCCCGGCTTGGTTGACACGTAATTTTTTAATCCCTGATAGCCGTAAATGTACCGATATGTAGGTAAACGCTAGCTTCTACCCTGGCACGGGAACGGGGAGGCGCCGCGCTGACCGGGATGAATCAGAAATTTGACCCGTAGGTCTTCCATGGCACCTGATGCATCACCGTTCACAACCCCACCGCGGAGCCTCCCCTGTCCTGCTATCCCTCCCTGGTACTTGGTCGGTTTCTATCGCCGTCTGGCCGATACAACAAGCCCAACCTCGGACTTCGGGTCAAATCCCGCAAACCGCGGAGCTGCCGGCCGCAGAACATGCAGTTCAGCCCGCATAACCGGGTAATTTGTGGAAAACTCGGCGGCAAACCCCGTTGACCGTGCGGAAGGACGGTGGCTATGGGACGTCCGCAGAAGCAGCTGGAAAGAGACGGATCGCCGGTGCGCGAATTCGCGTTCTGGCTGCGTGATCTCCGCAAGGCTTCCGGCCTTACCTACGAACAGCTCGGGAAGAACGCCCACTATGCGACCAGCACCGTCCAGGCCGCCGCCACGGGCAGGCGGTTGCCCACGCTCCGTGTCACGATGGCGTTCGCAAAAGCCTGCGGTGGCGATCAGGGCGAATGGCGGCGGTACTGGACCCAGGTCCAGCGCGCTCTTGACCGGGATGCGCCAGGCAGCCACGCCGCCTCGATCGCGCCGCCGTGGGCCGATGCGGGGAATCCCGGTCTCTCCGCGGCCGCCTACCTCGGTGACCGGGTGGAATTCCCGCCCGCCAGCGTGACTCAAGAAGCCGCCGACCCGGCCGCGGAAGGACCGGTCTCGTCGCCTGCGGATGCCCCGGAAGGCTGGTTCATCGAGTCATTCAGCGCGTTGCTGCGCCTGGACGCCAACCCGATCGAGGCCCTAGAGCAGCGGGTTGCCGTCGCCACGACGGACGGACTGAGCGAGCTCACGACGTCGGTGAGCGTTCCCCGGCATTCCGCCGACGTCGATCAGGCGCACGGCCTTGAATCGGAGCTGCTTCATGGCGGTTCGCTCGAGCTGCGCGAGCAGCCTTACGAAAGCTATTTCAGGAATGTCATCGTCTTGCCGCGTCCGCTCAAGAAGGGCGAGAGACACCGATATGCCATCAGACTTTGCATACCGGCCGGCCAGCGTATGGCGCCGCATTATGTATACGTTCCCTTCAGCCGCAGTGATCACTTCGATCTTCGTGTGCGCTTTAATCCGCTGCACCTACCGCGGTCGATCTGGGTGCTCCGAGGTGCGCCCACAGCGGTGATTTACGAACGCGGTCCCGCCGCTCAGACGCTAACGCCGGACCGCTTCGGCGAAGTTCACGTCATCTTCCACACGCTGCGGCAGGGCCTCGGCTACGGCGTGTGCTGGCAGGACTAGCGCCAGCGGGGGTTCGCAGGATCGACGCGCCCTGCGGACGCCCAGATATCGCCCAGTTCGCGGCCAGCCAAGCGGACGAATCTCCGGTTTCACTGTCTGTGCTTAGCCGAATCGGCGGGCCGGACCGTGAAAGGAGGACACCGCGCATGCAGCCTCACGTGATCCATATCTTGGTTATGCTGCTCAACTGGCTGGCCTAAGGGGAAAGGCGGGTCCGCCATCAGCCCGCGGGCCCGCTGCATGGGTCCTGGAGGCCCGGCAAAGTCCTCCAGGACCCATATCAATCCTTCCTGGCTCATTTGAGCAGCCCAGAGAGCGTTGCGGTTTCCGTCTGAAGTGGGCCATGCTCGGTCCATGGAAGTCACGCCCGACGTCCCGGCGCTAGATGAGATCATCGCTGAATTGCGGATACTCAGAGAACGCGGGCTTGTCCGGCTAAGGCACACTGACCTAAAGGATCTTGGCCGTGCGGCGGCCCGCGTCGGCCTAGCCGCCACGGCGGGCGGCGGCCATAACGCGGTCGAGGCCATGTTGCGCACGGCCGTGGAAAACCTCGGCGGCGGCAGCCTCGGCGGTGCCGCGTCGGCGACATTCGGCCTCGGCCGTGGTGAAAGGGACATGGCGGCACAAGACCGGCGGCGCCGCGCCGCGCTCACCTACGGCGTGAGCGTAGAACGATTCCGCAAGCATCATGAGCGAATCGTGCTCGAGCAAGTAGCCGAAGAAATACTGAAGCTATGCCTGAGCTCGGATATTTCAGGTAGACCCATTCCGGTGCGCGCAGAACTTGATCAGCAGATAAAACTACTCGGCCAGGTAGGCGATGATCGCTTTCCCATCGTCGTCCATATCGAACCAGTCGAACTGCTTTCCGATGTAGACATCATTGTAGTTTCGGAAAATATATATCTTCAGCTGCCGCAGTATTTCAAGTCATCGGTTTCTGCGGCTGTGCGTCTGGCCGGAGCGGCGAAAAGCGCCGACGGTGAGATCGTGACCGACGTTGTCGGAAACGAGCTGGCCTCGTGGATGCGCCGCTACGGCCGCGCGGGCCTGCCCGTCGCGCCAGGGACGGTGGCCGCAGTCGCTCCTGGTCAGCTTGCAAACCAGCGTATCCGCAGGATTTACCATGCGGCGATCGCCGTTCCGATCCCAGGCACCAACCACTACAGCGTCGAGCCTACTGCGATTGTCAGCAGCGTACGAAATGTGTTCAGCCTGGCCCGGGCCGAGCGCGATCTCTTTACCCCCGCCCTGAGTTCGCTTGCCTTTCCTCTTCTCGGTGCCGGGCGCGGCGGCCTGGATCCGGCCACCAGCTTCGCCTGGCTATGGTCCGCGCTGGAGCGCGAAGTAAGGGATGATCGGCCATGGACGCTACATTTCGTCACTAGGCGCCGGGCAGCCGCGGAACTTATCATTACTAAGCTCGGCGCGGCCGGAGTTATTGCCGGAACACCATAGAAACTGGTGCGGCGAAGCTCCCGGGCGGGACCGTCGCGCGTGCGCGGCCGAGGGGGCAGGCATCCCAGTAGATCCGGCCCGGTGACCCCGGTGACCCCGGTGATTTCCCGGGGCGTGCGCCGGGGGAAGGCGGGCGCGCTGATGACCGGGCTGGAGATTTGGCCGAGCGTGACGGGGCTGGGCCAGCCCGTTGACGCAACCGGTCGGTTGCTATAAAGTAGCAATCAACTGGTTGCTACTTGACGGAGGAAGTTATGGGATTTCCCGATCGCATCGAGCGGACCGTGGAGCTCGCTCACCCGCCGGCCAAGGTGTGGGCGGCGCTCACCTCGCCCGAGGGGCTGGGTACCTGGTTCGGCGACCAGGCCACGATCGACCTGCGCCCGGGCGGACCGGCCCAGCTGACCTGGACCGGCGGTCACGTCGCCGACATGCGGATCGAACGGGTCGAGAAGCCAGCGGTGTTTGGCTTTACCTGGCACATCGACGGCCTGCCGGATGACGATCCGCGCCGCACCTACGTCGAGTTCACCCTCGAGCCGGCCGGTGCGGGCACCCGGCTGACCGTGGTCGAAACCGGCTTCGCCCAGTTGCCTGACGACGCCTACCGCAAGGCATTCGAGGGCAACACCCGGGGCTGGGCGAGCGAACTTGGCGAGCTGGCCAGCTACCTCGATGCCGCCTGACCTCCGCGATCGCCGGACAGGTCTTCGCCGCGCTGGCCGACCCATCATGCAGACACCACCGATCGTTTCGCCGAATAGCTAACCTCGCCAACACGAAAGAGTCAGGTATCGTCATCATGCATTCAGTCACAGATAGTGCCGTACTAATCACCGGAAGCAATCGCGGCATCGGGCGCGCGCTGGTCGACGAGGCCCTGCGCCGGGGTGCGAGGCGGGTATACGCGGGCACGCGCGTGCCCTGGGCTCACTCCGACCTGCGCGTCACCTCCTTGCCCCTGGACGTGACGGACGCCGAGCAGATCCGGGAAGCCGTCGGCCAGGTCACCTCGCTCGACATCCTCGTCAACAACGCGGGCATCGCGCTCTACGACGACCTCAGCGACCGCTCGGCGATCGAGCGGCAGCTCGCCGTCAACCTGTTCGGCACCTACGGTGTGACCCGTGCCTTCCTGCCGCTGCTGACCGGGTCCGGCGGTGCCATCGTCAACAACCTGTCGCTGAACTCCCTCGCGCCGCTGCCGATCATCCCGGCCTACTCGATCTCCAAGGCAGCGGCGTTCTCCCTGACGCAATCGCTGCGCGCCCTGCTGGCGGGCCAGGGCGTCAGCGTGCACGCCGTGCTGACCGGCCCGACCGACACCGACATGTCCCGGGGCCTGGAGATACCGAAGCCGTCGGCGGAGTCCGTCGCGCGCGCCATCTTCGACGGGGTGGAAAAGGGAGAGGAGGACATCTTCCCCGACCCCATGTCCGCGGCCATGGCCGACGGCTGGCGCGGCGGCGTGGTCAAGGAGTTCGAGCGGCAGTACGCGGCGATGGGGTCAGCAAGCTGATCGGCGCCGTGAAGTGGCCGGTGTAGGTGGTGTTGAAACCGGGCGCGCGTAGGCCGTAGAACTGAGGAGATGCGGTGAGCGAATCTTCTTAACGGGCCGGGCCGGGAGGCGTCGTGACAGGTGCTCTGGTAGTGCAGACCCGGAGGCTGGTGAAGCGCTTCAGCGCCTCGGTGACGGCGGTAGACGGCCTGGACCTGGCGATCGCGGCGGGTGAGACGTTCGGGCTGCTTGGCCCGAACGGGGCGGGGAAGACCACCACCCTGCGGATGCTGCTTGGCCTGGTGCGGCCGACATCGGGCTCGATACGGGTGCTGGGCCTGCCGCCCGGGTCCCCGGCGGCGCTGGCGAAGATCGGGTCGATGGGCGAGGTCGCGTTCTACCCGTTCTTGTCCGGCCGGGACAACCTGCGCGCCGCGGCGCGCAGGTGTGGTATCGGCAACAAGACGGTGGACGGGGTGCTGGACCGGGTCGGGCTAGCGGAGCGGGGCGGGGACAAGCTGGCCGGGTACAGCCTGGGGATGCGCCAGCGGCTGGGGGTGGCGGTCGCGCTGCTGAAGGACCCGCAGCTGCTGATCCTCGATGAGCCGTCCAACGGCCTGGACCCGGCCGGGCAGCTGGACATGCGGGCGCTGATCCGCCAGCTCGGCGCCGAGGGGCGCACGGTGGTGCTGTCCAGCCACGACATGGACGAGGTCGAGGACCTGTGCAGCCGGGTCGCCGTGATCGGCGGCGGCCGGATGCTAGCCGAGGGCAGCCCGGAGCAGCTGCGTGGCCAGCCCCGGCTGTGGCTGCGCGCCGAACCTGCGGACCAGGCGGCGGCGGTGGCCGCGACACTGGCGGGCGTGGCGCGGGCTGAACTGGCGGACGGGCTACTAGGTCTGGACCTGCGTGACCCCGGCGCGGCGCGGGCCGCCGCGGTCAACCGGGGGCTGGTGGGGGCCGGGCTCGAGGTCAGCGAGGTCCGCACGACCCGCCGCCCGCTGCGCGAGGTGCTGCTTGAGCTGACCAGCGGCCGCACCGGCGGCGCCGACTCCCTGCGTCACCGCACCGGCCGGCGCCCCGCGAAGCGGCCCCGCCGACAGCGGCAGGGGCCTACCGGGAAGGACAGCTAACCGGTGCTGGCGTCGATGCGAGCCGAGCTGCTCATCCTGCGGAAATGGCCAGCCGCCTGGGGCCTGCTGCTGGTGACGCCAATGCTGGTGCTGCTGAGCGATTACGTGGCGGAGTTCATCTTCTACCTGAACCTGACCCCGGCCGACGCCGCCGCTTATGGCACCCCGGCGCAGAACCTTTCGTCGCTGCTGCCGAGCCAGTTCAACATCGTCGCGGTGGGCCAGTTCACGTTCAGCGGCACGGCCCCGTTCATCGTCCTTGGGGCAGTCGTGGCGGGCGGCGACTGGGGCCGCGGCACGATCACCACCGCACTGCTGCAAAGACCGGGCCGGGCCAGGACCTTCGCCGGGCAGGGGCTCGCCCTGGCGGTAGCTGTCACGGCCAGCGTGCTGGCGACTTTCGCCGTGGCCGCCGCGGCCAGCGTGGTGATCCGGATGGCGGAATCGAAGTCGGTGAACCCTTACCTCGCGGCCATGCCGCCTGCCCTGGTCATCGCCCAGTCCGTAGGCGCGGCCCTGCTCGTTGCGCTGACCTACGGGATGCTCGGCCTGTTCCTGGGCACCGTGTGCCGCAGCGGGGCGGGCGCGATCGCGGCCGGGCTGCTGTGGACGCTGATCATCGAAGGCACCCTGTACGACCTGGCCCTGCAGTTCCCGCACGGAACCCTGCGGACGATCAGCGACCTGACGCCCGCCGCCGCCGCTACCGTCGTGACCGGGCTGTTCGGCGACCCGGGTGGCGGCGCTAGCTCGCAGAACTACATGGTGGCCAGCACCGCCGGAGCCGTCTGGACCCTGACCGCCTACCTGGCCGCCGCGCTTGCCCTGACCATAGCCGTTCTGCGGCGCCGTGATGCCGTCACCGAGTCAAGCCGGCGCATCCGGCTCCGGCGGCGGTCGGTCGCGTCCTCATCCGGCTCGGACCGGCTCGCCGGGCGACAGGGGCGACAGACCACCGCAGGCGAATTGCTCGCCTCGCTGCGCGCCGAGCTGCTGGTCATGTCCAAGCGCCCGGCCGTGTGGGCGCTGGTCCTGGTCGGGCCCGCCGACATGCTGCTCAATAGCTACATCAGCTCGTACGTTCTCTACGCGACCGCGAACACCGGCGTGTCGCTGGGGGTCAGCGCGCCCCTGGTGCTATCGACCATGATGCCGAGCCAATTCCTGACCGCGGCGCTGAACGGCGCCTTCGGCCCGGCCAGCGATGTGTACGGCGCGACCGTCTTCATGCTGCTTGGCGCGCTCATCGGCGGCAGCGACTGGGGCCTGAACACGATCAAGACCGCTCTGCTGCAAGGCCCAAGCAGGCTGCGCGCCTTCTCCGGCCAGGCCGTGGCCGTCACGATCGCGGTAGCGGCCAGCGTCGCGCTCACGTTCACCCTGGCCGCCGCGGCTAGCGCGATCGTCGCGCTGCACCAGACCGGATCCCTGGACCCGGCAGGCAGCCAGTTCCCGGCCTTCGGCCACCTCGCCGCCGCGCTGGCCGCCGCCCTGATGATGGGCCTGGCTTACGCCGCTGTCGGCCTGACCCTCGGGATCTGGCTGCGCAGCGCCACGGCAGGCATCGGCGCGGTGCTGCTGTGGGCCGTCGTCGTCCAGCCGTCGATCGAGAATTTCGCCGCCCAGCTGCACGGCGTCATCCTCCGGCTCTACCAGATCTTCCCCGACGCCGCTGTTAACACGGTGATCAACCTGGAGGGCAGCCACAATTTCGACCTCTACGGCTCTAACCTTTCAGCTGCACAGATCGCCCCCGCGCTCGCATTCCTTACCCTCGGCCTCTATGCCGCTGCCTTCCTGGTCATCCCCGCCCTCATCACCAGGCGTCGCGACATCCTGTGAACCCCTCAATGCGGCGTGAGAAGGCTACTCGATGTGCCGTTACACCCCTTCTACGGGGTACGACGGCACATCGAGTACCTCGCGTGCAGTAGCGGTATGGACCTACGGCTCCGCGTCCAATCCGCTATTACCGTCGGCTGGACCGGCTGCTGGCGGCTTGACCCTGGCTTGACCCCGGAATCGGAAGCACGACCATTGGCTGAGAGACGCCGCGTGGCGCGCCGCCGACGCCGTGACTAGTTCTCCCCGGAGAGGCACTCCCAGTACGCGACATTGTCGTCACGTAGCGTACTGGGAGTGCGGTGTCGGCGCCGCCGAGATCGGAGCGAATGATGAAGGCAGTCCGTTTTAACCAGTTCGGGGGTCCGGAGGTCCTCGAGATCGCGGATCTCCCCGATCCGCATCCGGGTCCTGGCCAGGTCCGGATTGCGGTGCGCGCGGCCGGCGTTAACCCGAGCGACTGGAAGAAACGCAAGGGCCTGATGGATGGGGGGCTCCCGCAGACCATGGGCCACGAGGCGGCGGGCGTCGTCGACGAGCTCGGCGAGGGCGTTGCGGACGTGGCCGCCGGCGATCGCGTGTTCGGTTTCTCCGCCGAGGGGGCGGCCCAGGCCGAGCTGGTGGTGCTGTCTTACTATGCGCCGATCCCGCTGTCGCTGGACTTCCCCGGCGCGGCCGCGCTGCCGGCCGCCATCGAGACGGCCACGCGCGCGCTCGACCAGCTCGGCGTCGGGAGCGGCAGCATGCTGCTTATCAACGGCGCCTCCGGGAGCGTTGGCGGCGCCGCGGTTCAGCTCGCCGTGGTGCGCGGCGCGCGCGTGATCGGGACCGCCAGCCCGGCCAACCACGAGTACCTTCGCTCCCTGGGGGCCGAGCCCGTCGCCTACGGCGAGGGCCTCGTTGAGCGGGTTCGCGCGCTCGTGCCCGGCGGTGTCGACGTCGCGCTCGACGTCGCCGGGAGCGGGGTGCTTCCCGAGCTCATTGACCTCGCCGGCGGCGCCGAGCGTGTCATCACGGTCGCCGACTTTGGCGGAGCCCAGGAGTACGGGGTGACGTTCAGCAGCGGGGACACTGGCCGCGCGGTCCACGCGCTCGGCGAGATCGGCGAGCTGATCGAGTCCGGGCGCTTCTCGCTCCCGGTCGCGCAGACCTTCCCGCTCGCCGAGGTGGCCGAGGCGCACCGGGTGAGCGAGCAGGGCCACCTGCGCGGGAAGCTCGTGCTGCTGGTCGGCTGAGACGTGCCGGCGAGGTCCGTTCTGCTAGCTGCCGAGCCCGGGGCGCCCCAGGCTGACCAGGGCGGCGTTGAGCACCTCGCGGGAGACTTCACGGCCGAGGCCGCCGTCGGGGCCGAACACGTGGATCCACGTACCCATTGGGCACAAAGAACCGGGGAGGAGGCGGGGGCGAATAGCCGGGACTGTCCAGGATGCCGCGCACGACCCCCTCGGCGCGGGCAAGATCGACTAGGCCTGAGATTGCGCTCACGGGCCACCCGCCGTCGTGGAGCATCGCCAGGAATAGGTGCTCCGCTCCGCCGGTCGGGCTCCCCGAAGCCCGCGCGATCTCGGCGGTCCGGCCCATGATCTGGTAGTAATGCGGGGTAGGCGACAGCATCCCTTTGCATTCCCGTCTCATGGGACGCATGGTAGGCGCCATTCCTTTGATCTGTTCTCGACCAGCCGCGCAAGGCGGACCGGTCTCGAAGTTAAGGACGCCAGAGGGCGGGAACAGGGTCAGGAGCAGTTGGGACGCGGCAGGCGAGGCCGCCGCGGCCGACCAGCACGGAGCGATGCACCCGCCCAACAGAAGGAGCGAGATGACCGGCAACCCTGATTTCGGAACCTTCGGGCGCTTTGTCGAGACGCCCGTGAACGAGATGGACGCTGACCCAAAATCCGCGTACGACTACACCCTCAAGCTGCGTGGGCTGGTACCCGGCCCGCACAAGATCTGGCTGGCCAACCCGACGCTGTCCCGGACCATCGTGCCCACCGGGGCCTACTACCAGACCGAGTCGTCGCTGACCAAGGCCGAGATCGAGATCACCACCAATGTGATCAACGGGCACTGGGGCGCGGCGTACAGCAACTACGAGCACGAGAAGATCGGCATCGAGCAGGGCCACCTGCCCGCGGAGAAGGTGCAGGCGCTGATCGCGGGCCTGCCCACCTCGTTCGACGATGCCCGCCAGCAGGTCGTCTACGAGCTCGCGTCCGCCCTGGCCGCGGCGCGCGTCGTGCCGGTAGGCCTGTTCCGCCGGGCCCAGGATCTGCTGGGGGACGCGGGCATCGTCGACGTCACCGCCCTGATGGGCTGGTTCACCACCGTCTCGCTGACCCTGATGGCCTACGACGTCCCGTCCGATGCCGTTGGCCTCGACCAGTAGGAAGGCCAGTAGGAAGGACTCCCACCATGCCGATGCCCCCCGTCCCGGCGGTCACCCTGACTCCCGTCGGGTCCTTCCCGGAAAAGTACTTCCTGGAGAACCTCGCCGTCCGCGCCGACGGCTCGGTCCTGATCACCGCGGTGCTCCAGAAGGAACTGTGGTGCGTTCCCGGCCCGGAGCCCAGCGCAGCGGTCAGCCCGGTCCTGGTACACACCTTCGATCATCTCGTCATGGGCATCACCGAGGCCGAACCGGACGTGTTCATCGTCTGCCTGTCCGATGGCTACACCACCCACGAGTCTCACCTGGTCCGGGTCGACTTCAACGGCTGGGCTGCTGGCAGTCCGGTGTCACCGGAAATCATCTACACCTTCGACGACCGGGTCCGTGCCCTTAACGGCAGCTGCCTGCTCGGTCCAGGCGTCATGGCCATCGCCGACTGCTTCGCCGGGCTCATCTGGCGCGTCGACCTCACCGACGGCGCCAGCAGCGCCCGCGCCCGGGTCTGGCTGGCCCACGACACGATGGCGTGGGACCCCGACAGCGGAGTCGCGCCGCCGCCGCAGCCGGGCGTCAACGGCGTCCGCTACGGTGCGAAGACCGGCTTCCTGTACTACACGTCGACCGCGCAGAAAGTCTTCATGCGCGTCCCGGTCGATCCGGCCACCCTCGACCCGGCCGGCGACGCGCAGTTCGTCGCCGCCATCGATCTCACCGACGATTTCTGCCTGGACGAGGACGCCGGGTTCGCCTACGTCACCCGGCACCGCGGCAACACGCTCGACCGGGTCCCGCTCGAGCCCCGGCACGGCAGCGAGGTCCGTCACATCGCCGGCGATCCGTTCGACGAAGTGCTCGTCGGGCCGTCCAGCGCCGCCTGGGGCCGCCGGCCCGGCGACCACGGCCGGGTGGCCTACGTGACCACCGACGGCGGCACCACCGCGCCGCCCGACGGGATCGTGCGCAACGCCGCCCTGCTGCGCGCCGAACTGCGCCCGTCAGCCTCGATGCCGCCCGCAGGGTCAGCTGCTGACCGGTGAGGGGCCGGTGCGGAAGAGGCTGTCCGGCCACGGCGGACAGCAAAAAAACAAGGGCAAGGAGATCCCGCTCCCTGCCACTTCCAGCTTATAGCGCACAGGGGGGCTTGCGGCAAGGCCCGGGTCGTGCCGCATAATCGCAGGCCGGGCTCGGAATCATGGAGGTACCGCGATGATCAAGCGCTACGTGCTGGGTCTGGAAGAGATCGACAAGACGCAGGTCGCGCTCGTGGGCGGCAAGGGGGCGCACCTGGGGGAGCTCTCGCGGATCGAAGGCATCCGGGTGCCGGCTGGCTTCTGCGTGACGACGGACGCCTTCCGGCGGATCATGGCCACGGTACCCCGGATCGACGCGTCGCTTGACCGGCTGTCGCGCCTGGGCCCCGACGACCGGCAGGCGATCCGGACGCTCAGCGCGGAGATCCGCCGGATCATGGACGGAATCGCCATCCCTGACGATCTGGCCGCGGCGATCACCGGCTCGGTCACCCGGCTCGGCGGGCAAGCTGCCTACGCCGTCCGATCCAGCGCGACGGCGGAGGACTTGCCGACGGCCTCCTTCGCGGGTCAGCAGGACACGTACCTGAACGTCGTGGGGTTGGCCGCGATCCTGCAGCACGTCAGCCGATGCTGGGCGTCGGTGTTCACCGAGCGGGCCGTGACCTACCGGCTGCGGAACGGTTTCGACCACCGGAAGGTCGACATGGCGGTGGTCGTGCAGCAGATGCTCTTCCCGCAGGCGGCCGGCATCCTCTTCACGGCCGATCCCGTCACCTCCAACCGGAAGGTCGTCTCCATCGAGGCCAGCTTCGGCCTCGGCGAGGCCCTGGTCGCCGGGCTGGTGAACGCGGACGTCTACCAGGTGCGGGACGGTGAAGTTGCCGCCAGGGCAGTCGCCGCCAAGAAGCTCGCCATCCACGCCCGGCCTGGGGGCGGAACGCAGGAACTGGCGGTCGAGCCGGCGCGTCAGGAGCAGCCCGCACTGACCGATGTGCAGATCGTGCGGCTCGCTCAGCTGGGCCGGCGGATCGAAGCGCACTTCGGTCACCCCCAGGACATCGAATGGTGCCTGGTCGGCGACGGGTTCCAGATTGTCCAGAGCCGTCCCATCACCACGCTGTTCCCCATCCCCGCGACCAGCGACCAGGGGAACCACGTCTACATCTCCGTCGGTCATCAGCAGATGATGACCGACGCCATGAAGCCCCTGGGGTTGTCGGTGTGGCAGCTGACGACCCCGCGGCCGATGGCCGAGGCCGGCGGGAGGCTGTTCGTCGACGTCACCGAGACGCTGGGTTCGCCGGCGAGCCGGGCCGCCATCCTGAAGATGGTGGGCAGATCCGACCCGCTGACCGGGGACGCGCTGCAGACCATCCTCGACCGCGGCAATTTCATCCCGGCGCTCACGGACCGGGCCCCGGTCCGGGCCCCGGACCGGGTCCCGGACCGATACGAGGCCGCGGCGGACAGCGCGGCCACCCCGATCGAGACCGATCCGGCCATCGTCACCGAGCTGGTCGAGCGCAGCCGGGCCTCCATCGCCGCGTTGAAGCACGACATCGCGGCCAAGTCCGGGCCAGAGCTGCTCGACTTCATCCTCGCGGACTTCCAGGAGCTGAGGCGGGTCCTGTTCGACCCGCGCAGCATCCAGGTGATCATGGCGGCGATGGAGGCCACCTGGTGGCTCAACGAGCAGCTGGAGGCGTGGCTGGGCGAGAAGAACGCGGCCGACACGCTCACGCAGTCCGTCCCTCACAACGTCACGTCGGAGATGGGGCTGGCGCTCCTCGACGTCGCTGACGTGATCCGCCCGTGCCCGGACGTGGTGGCGTACCTGGAGCACGTCGAGGACGACGGCTTCTTGGACGAACTGCCCGCGCTCGAAGGCGGGCTCGAGGCCCGGGCCGCCATTCAGGATTACCTCGACCACTACGGCATGCGTTGCGTCGGAGAGATCGACATCACGAGGCCGCGTTGGAGTGAACGCCCCACAACGCTCGTTCCCATGATCCTCGGCAACGTCAAGAACTTCGAGCCCGGTGCCGCCGAGCGGCGCATCGAGCAAGGCCGCCGGGAGGCCCGGGAGATGGAACAGGAGCTCCTGGTCCGCTTGCGGGACTTGCCGGGCGGGGAGCGCAAGGCCGATGAAGCCAAGCGGAAGATCGATCGGGTCCGGACCTTCATCGGGTACCGGGAGTATCCGAAGTACCACATGGTCAGCCGCTACTTCGTCTACAAGCAGGCCCTGTTGGAAGAGGCCGGGCGCCTCGTGCAAGCCCACGTGCTTCCGGAGAGGGAGGACATCTTCTACCTCACATTCGACGAGCTCCACGACGTCGTCCGCACCAACCAGGTGGA
>JBEKKH010000147.1:0-13688 GCA_050010815.1 Streptosporangiaceae bacterium
CCGGCCACTGTCGCTCGGATCTTGGTGGCGGCACTGCAGGATGGGCGAGCGAACGTTTCAGGCAAGTTGCCTACCTGGGACGCCGCCGCAGTCGACCTTGCGCGCGTCTACATGAAGGCCGCCGGGGCCACGCCGAAACCACTATGCCCGTGAGAGTCCCACGTTGCGTTCCTCGTCCATGTCGCCGTTCGTGGCCCTGGTCAGGACCTGGCATCGCCACACTCCCGTTCTTGCATAAGAGAAGGGTATGTTCGTGACGGGCCAGGATGACACTGCCCGTCAAGGATCCGGCACGCTCAGACGGTCGCGATGGGCTAGCCGGATCAGATCGGCCGCGAGACGCCAGTGGTCCGATCCTCTCTCCCGCGGAGGCCTAGCGCTTCTCGTCAATACGGGGCTGACAGGAATTCTTGGTTTTGGTTACTGGGTTGTGGCCGCTCGCCTATTTTCAACCGTCGCGGTCGGGGTGGCCGGTGCCTTGGTGGCAGCAACGACTTTGTTCTCTGGTATCGGGCAGCTCAACCTATCAGGGATGCTGATGCGCTTCTTGCCTAATGCAGGCGGGAAAAGCCGTAGGCTAGTCCTGGCAGCCTATACCTGCGCCACCGGCGTGTCTGGGCTTCTTGCAATCATATCGATGATAGGCATTAGGATTTTTTTCTCCGCCACATCGCCATTGCGCCTGGACACAGTTCAGTCAGCAGGTCTTGTGTTGGCAGCTATGGCTATGGCGATTTTCACTATCGAAGACAATGTTCTCGTGGGACTACGGCGGGCGGTATGGGTGCCAGCAGAGAATGGGGCCTTCGGCGTAGCGAAGATCGTCGCCCTCTTTTTGCTAGCGCCAGTTGGTACGGCGTTTGCGCTTTTCGGTGCTTGGATGATACCTCTGACGCTAACGATCCCGATAATTTCCACAGTACTATTCTTCAGGTTCCTGCCGCCAGCGTCGAGACCTCGACGCATGGCCCAGTTGGGACCACGCATGCGTTCACGTATTATCCGCTTCGCGGTCGGTGATGCGACCGGAGGACTCTTCACGCAGACATGGACGTACCTTCTGCCAGTTCTCATCATAGCCACATTGGGCGCCTCAGCCAACGCCTTGTTCTACACGTCATTCCTGTTCTCCAGCACGATAGATCAGGTTGCCGCTAATTATGCGTCACCGTTGACGGTCGAAGGAGCTCACACCCCCGATAAGATGGCAATTCTCATCCGTAAGGCCTTGCGTCATATCTTCGCGATCATCCTTCCGGTCGTCTGCACACTTGCCATCATCTGTCCCTGGCTGCTGCGCGCATTCGGGGAGAAGTACGTACATGCCGCCCCTCTGCTGATTCTGCTGTTGATCGCATGTCTCCCTAAAGCAGTTTCGACTGTGTATTACTCATATTGTCGGGTCCAGCGCAATACCCATAGATCTGCAATTATGCAGGCGTACGTATGCGTGGCGACAATGACAGCCGTTGCGTTGTTTGCTCATTCGTCCGGGCTAGTTAGCGTGGGCCTCGTAGTCATAGGAGTTCAGTCGTCGGCAGGCGTGGTTTCCTGGTGGGCGCTGAGAAGAGGGCTCCATCGTCTTGAGAGTCACGGCGGCAAGCAAGGGCGGCATAGGAAGCAGCGCGATAGACAGGCACCGCCTGGCACTATCAGGCTCTCGGTTATCGAGAGATGAGCGATATGCATGTGATGCATGTAATTGACAGCATGCATGGCGGCGGCGCCGAGACATCTCTCCTTGAGATGGCACCTGCTCTTGCGAGCCGCGGGGTGAGGACGTCCATTGTTTCACTGCTAGCCGATGACGGAGTGCTCGAGGACCGACTCGCTGCCCTCGGAATTATCCGCATACGATTGGAACATCGAGATCCCCTGCGTCTGGTCCTCGAACTCCGGAAAATAATTTGCGCTGAGCACCCCGACCTAATTCACACTACGTTGCTGTTCGCGAATATGGCGGGTCGACTTGCGGCCCGCACAACTCGCACCCCAGTAGTCACCACCTTGGCTAATCAAGATTACGGGCCAGAGCATAGAGCGAATTCTCACTACGGAGCATGGGCCGTGCGTACAGCTCAAGCCGCAGATATGCTGACTGCGCCGCTTACGACGCGCTTCCACGCAATATCTGCGGACGTAGCCAGGGTCATGAGCCGCCGACTAAGGATTCCCACAGGCCGGATCCGAGTCGTCTATCGCGGACGTGATCAAGCTACGCTAGGCCCGCCGACGCTGGACAGGCGGCTCCGGATAAGGACTGCGCTCTCGATCGATGCCGAGACGCCTGTGGTCCTGAGCGTGGCCAGACTCGATCGGCAGAAGGGCGTGGATATAACCATCGACGCCTTCCGGCACCTGATTCACCGTCTACCAAACGCAGTACTTCTTGTCGCTGGCCGCCCGGGAAACGCCAGCGCTGTCGTGCGGGCTAAAGCGGAAGGCCGCCCGGAAATTCGTCTTCTGGGGCACCGAAAGGATGTCCCAGACCTCATGTGCGCCGCGGATGTGCTGTCTTTCCCTTCACGATGGGAAGGACAAGGTGGCACGCTCATCGAAGCTATGGCTCTCCGGCTTCCCATCGTGGCATCTGACATCCCGCCAATAGCCGAGACCATCGGCGACATCGGCTGGCCGTTGGTGCCATCTGACGATGGCCGTGCCCTAGCGCAGGCACTGATCTCAGTGCTTGAACGCGGCACCGTGAACGAGGCGAAGAGGGACGCGGGTCAGAGGCGTTTCCGTGCTGTCTTCACGACCGAAGCTACGTCCGCTGCTATGGCCAAGCTGTATCAAGATGTCTTGGGCGATACTAGAGGAAGTCGATGACCTGGCCCGATGCCAACCGCGGGGCCGTTCCGCCGAGGTGCGGCAACCGTCCCTGCTCGTTTCTGCCGTGGAGGCACCGGTGCACATTTTCCAGTTGAGTGATTTCTACCGGCCCGTCATTGGCGGCCTCGAACGGCACGTGGAAACTCTTTCCCGTGAGCTGGTTCGCCTCGGCCACACGGTGACGGTCGTGACGCTCCAGACGGGTGACCATCCAGCTGAGGAGACGCTGGATGGTGTGCGCGTCATCCGTATCCGCGGATGGAGCAACGTCCTAACGGCCTTTCACGCGAACTCCGCGCGACCGTTTCATCCTACTTTTCCTGATCCGGGCATCCTGCCGGTCCTGCGTCGGCTGATTCGGCAAGAGCGTCCGGATGTGGTGCACAACCACAGCTGGCTCCAGTACTCATATTTCCCGTTGCACCACCAGCAGCGAGGTCCTGCTCACGTCGTGACGCTTCACGACTACGGCCTGGCATGCGCGAGGAAAACGCTTCAACACGCCAACCGTAGAGTCGTTGGCCCGGCCGAGGACCAGCTACCCGTACCGTGGACAGGCCATCTCAACCTGTCGTGCACGGGCCCGCGGCTGGCAAAGTGCCTCGCCTGCGCGCCGGAGCAATACGGCGTGCTCAAAGGCGTGGTGATCACCGCGGGGCTCCGGGCCAGCCGGACGATGCACGGGCGCGCCGACCGCTACATTGCGATCAGCAACGCTGTCGCTGAGGGGTCACGCCACGCTCTGCCCGCCCGTATAGATGTCGCCGTCATACCAACGATGGTGCCAAACCATCTCCTGTCCCTCGCACAGTCGACGCCCCGGCCCGCATTTCTGCCACGCGAGGACGGCTATCTCATGTTTGTCGGGGCACTGGGACGGCACAAGGGCGTTGATGTGCTCGTGGAGGCTCGACGCAGGATGCGCAACCGGCCGCCGCTCGTTTTGATCGGCGCTCCCCGGCCCGACAGCCCGTCCTTCGCCGAGCCGGGGGTCACCGTCGTCCCCGATGTCCCCTCTGATCAGGTGATGGCGTCGTGGATACGAGCGTCGGTCGCAGTCGTCCCGTCCGTGTGGAACGAGCCACAGGGACAGGTGGCCATCGAAGCCACGCTTCTCGGACGAGCCGTCGTCGCCTCCAACGTAGGCGGCTTGCGGGACGTCGTCAAAGACGGTGTCACCGGCTTGATGGTTCCACCTAACGATCCCGGAGCACTGGCGGCGGCGCTCGACAGGCTCTTGGAGGACCCAGGAGCACGGCGGCGAATGGGAGAAGCAGGGCGCCTCCACGCACGGCAGTTCGAGGTCTCGGCAGTAGCTTCCCGTGTCGTAGAAGTCTTCGAGGACGCGCTGCTCGGGCGGGGCGGCACATACGAGAGCAGCCGGTGAAACGACTAATCTGGCAGGCGGGCCAAGAGGACGTCAACTACTGCTGAGGTTAGTTCCACACTGCGTCACCGACCCAGATCTTGCCCGAGTTAAATCCGACTCTGACGAAGATTCGCACATAAGCCGCCGCCCGCGGCGCAGTTCCACTGATTGAGTCACGTGTGAAATGAGTTGGTCAAGATCAAGGCGCATCCGTTTTCGCTCGAGATGTAAGATCCTGACGAGTGGTACCAGGAGATCTGCAGAGACGGCGATACACCCGAGCCGTATGTTCTTGTCGCTTTCAGGACGCAGCTGAAGGTATAGTTCTGTCCCTCGGAGATGACTGGCCATGTACAGGGACGTGATTCGAGTGCCGGAGGATTGTCGCCACCGGAGGTACGCCCCGATCCGGTTAGCAAAATCGCGGAATTGCCCCTGTATGTCGTGGCAGCGTCGATCGCCGAAGTGATAGGCTGCAGCCGCCGTTGCCGATCGGGAAGTAGTTAACGGCGTACTGCCTGGTGGGAGCCGACATCCTACGAGCCTACCAAACCGCAATTAGAGGGTCAGCTCCGCGATCGACGATCTGATCGACACCGCCAGGCTAACGATTCAGGAAAGTTTGCGTCAAGCCTTAGTGATCCCAAAGCGGGCCGATGGCAAGGGTGACACCAATGGGCGGTACGGCTGTGGCGGGCACGCGGCAGCCTGACAGCCCCGGTAGGACTGCCGGCGGGCGGCGTTCGTTCGGACGTTCACTGGCCAGTCCAGGGAACCGCCTTCGCATACTGCGCAACTGGCCGAAACTTAGAAATGCTTACAGGCGTGATGGATGTCGATAAACTTGAGATGTCATGAGATTCGTTCGTCCGCGCAGAAAGATCGGTAATCGTGCTTTGCCAAGCTAGGCTCGCAGCCTCACTCGCCGTGCGTAACCCTCGTCTCCTCGGTGACTACGTGCGCTGGGCGGTCGAGGGGCGGCGGCACCAGCCGACGGCGCTACGAAAAGCTCCTCCCAGCGTCCTTAGTGTCGACGAATGCCTTGCCCTCGTCGTGGAGGAATTCGAAACTTGGGAGGAGGGTCCCTCCTTGGCGCATGTGCGCGAGTGGTCATTCGACCGGCAAGCACGCTTTGGGGGCGGGGCGACCATGGCCGGCGACACAATGCTCGGACTGCTTGTCTACGGCGTCGCGCGGGCCATGCGGCCGGAAATAATCGTGGAGACAGGGGTCGCAACCGGCGTGACCTCCGCCCACCTACTGGCCGCACTGGAGGACAACGGTCATGGCACACTGCACAGCATTGACCTACCGCCCACGGACATGCTTGCGGCCGGTCACGTTGGTGCCGCCATCCCAGATGATCTCCGGTCCCGGTGGATCTACCACTGGGGTGCCTCGCGTCGGCTACTGCCCGGATTGCTTGACGACCACCAAGGTCGCCTAATGTTTGTGCATGACTCCGATCACAGTTACGCGAACATGGCGTGGGAGATCCGCAGCGCATGGCGGGCGATGAGTTCGGGCGGCGTGATCGTGTGCGACGACGTGGATCTACACACTGCTTTCCTCGACGCGGCTGGCGAACTGCAAGGCAGCCCATGGTTCGTGGGGCAGGCAGAAAAGCAGGGAACGACCGGGCTCCTCGTCCGGGCGGCAACCGGAAGCGGCTGACGCCATCTGCGCAAACATCTCCGACCTGATCCCGGAAGCCCCGAATTTTATTATTTCTGAAGAACTTCGTAAAAACACCGATCAAGTCATCACATAGCGCTGTGGACGTTGTAATTACTCAGGCAATCGACGGCAAAGCAGCTCTCGCTTCGCATCAGGCGTCAGCCCAGTTGTGTCAATCCATAGGTGCCTCTTGCCCTGGATATACTCCGCCACAGATTTGACGGGCCTTGCAGGTGCGCCAATAGCAACGACGTCGGGAGGAATCTCTCCCGTGACGATCGAACCACTGCCGATGACAGATCCGGCACCGACTCTCGCGCCTGGCAGCAGGACGCAATTCGCGCCGATAAAGCAACGGTCGGCAACCTGAATCCGGCCGTAAATGTAAGCACCGGGAAATTCAATCCTGGCTACCCTCAATCCGCCGTCGTGTGTAATGAAATCTACACCATGGCTGACCGTAACGTGGTTACCTATAGAAACTAGATATGGCTCGCTGCCAAATGTGGAAACGTTCGCGCCAAAGATCTCCACGTCTTCGCCTATCTCAACACCCTGGCTGCGGAAGTACCGGACGGGATCCCGATGCAGCTTAGCGGTGTTGATTGCCAGTCGCAGAGCCTGGCGGATCAAGTATGCGTCCTAGCGCGCGCAAACAAGGCGGCAGGGTCATCCTCGTCAACCGCCATGGTCATGGACCTTCTCCTTATCAGGTGGCGGAACCGTTCTTGTAGGCGTTTCACCGGGCGCCTACGGGCCGTTTATCCCGCTCAGGGACTGCTGCCTGGCTATATCGACTAGTATCGCGATACCAGGATCGGGCCGCATCGCTGCCACCCGGCCGCCGCCGGGGCCGGGAGTCGTGGCGCTCGAAACCACTGGCCCGCGAATATGCGCGTAGGCGGGCAGGCACGCGATCGCCCCGATGGTTTGCGCCCCCAGCCAGGCCACACCTACGCCCGTAATCCCCATTCGCGGCATAAGAAACCATGCTCCTCCGAGAGTCATCACCAAGATGCCGAGGTTGAGCGCCGTAGAGTAGCCCAGCCGTTTGCTGACCCGGCAGACCACTACCGCGACATTGGACACGGCATCAGGCAGGGCCGAGATCGCTAGCAAGACCAGCAGCCCATAGCCTGCGGTCGCGTAAGACGCCCCGAACAACCCGAGGATGAACTTCCCCCACAGGATCATAATCGCCATCGCAGGGACCAGCATCGCGCCGATCACGCGCAGGGCCTTGGCCACCACGCCGCGCAGTTCAGAGTGTGCCCGCACGCCCTCGGCGAATACAGCCTGGGCTACCGACGGGCTGACCATGAAGAAGGCCGCGCCCATCATCTCTGTGATGTAAAAATACGCGTTCTGCGTGACCCCTAGGCGAAGCACGACCAGGATTGGAAGGACCAAAGGCACCAGGACGCCTCCCGCGCTGGTGAGGTGCTGCCCCAGCCAGTGGCGCATGGAGTCGCCGCTGGGCGGCGCGGGCGCCCGGCGATGACGCGGACGCCGTTTCTGACGCGACCGGAAATCGGGCGTAGCTGCTACCCTGCGCCTCAGGCCAGGGCGCTGGCCAAGACCCATTCTGGGCACCAGCCAGGCTGCTCCGACGATGACGCCAAGCACGGCGCTGGCCACCCATGCTTCGACTAGCCCTGTCGCGCCGGTCCCAGCCGCAGCGAGCGGCACGACGAACAGGATCTTGGCCACACTCACCAGAGTCTGGATCGATAGAAGCCGGCCCGCGCGGCGGGCCGCGATGAATGTTGCGCCAAGAAGGTTGATCAAGGTCCAAGTGGCGGCCCCTATCACCGCGACGAGCACCGGCGGCGCGCCGCTGAAGAACAGGCGATAGTTTTCGGAGGCCAGCAGCAAAGGTACGGCGACTGCGGTCGCCACAGCGGTTACCCCCGCCGTGATCACGCACACACGGAAAAGCGTGACAGTCCACTGTGATGAGTGTTCTCTGGCCGGAAGCCGCTCGATCAGCATCGCGGAGGACCCCAGGTAGGTAAGCAGCGCAGCGGTCGAGCACAGGGAGATGACCGCGCTGCCAATGCCCACTTCCTGCCTCGTAAACGCGTGCGCCGCGAACGCCCAAAATATGTAACCTAGCCCTGCGGTCACAATCGTGGACGCCATGAGGTAAATGCTGTTGCTGACGAGGCTGTCCGCCCTGGCACGGTGAAGGTAGCCAGAAACCCGTCGGATAGTGAACTCAGCCATCATTCCTTGCACGTCTTCGAAGACTTAGCCTTATCGTGGACGTCGGCATTGATCGACCAAGTTTGCGCCTTCTGGGTCACCGGATCGACCTGGCGTGCAGTGGTTAGAGAAACCGCGATCCGGTAGGTACAACCATTGGGCAGCGGCGGGACAAACAGTGCCCCATGAAATATCTGATTCGGGCCTACGGTAAAGGTCAACGGTGCGGCCAGAGGCTGTGACGAAGCACCCAGCCACGCCGCGCTCAGATGGAAAGTAGTGGTTTGCGACTGGTGGTGGACGATCTGAAAGCTCAGCTTGGTACCTGCGGAACCGATCGGGATGTCTCCCTGGACTGGCGGGCCGGTCCAGGCCAGCCAGGTGTAGCCGACAGGAGCGGGATGAGGAAGGCGGTCGTAAACGAACAGCCCTCCGGCGAGGAGGCTTGCCCCGGCCACGGCCGCAATGACGGAGTAAAAGCCAGTTCCCCTGGCCGCTGCCGGCGTATCGACGTCTTCGGCGTCTGCGATGGCGCCGGACTGGCCTGAATCGAGGACTTCAAGCTTGCGAATGGCTCGGCGTCCCTTACCCGGCCGCTCAAGGAGCAACCGAGCCTCCGCCACGATGGCTAGCACCGCCGAGACCGCGAGCAGGCACCAGAATGTGCTTGCGGCCGTGATGAGCACGCCGAGCACGTAGAGAGCCAGCGAAGCGAAGGCTGACCATACGACGCTCAGTAGTGCCGCGTAACCAGCGAACACCCATCCATGCGGGCGGTGACGTTGACGGAAGATCGCGCCAAGCGTGAGCGATCCGGGAACCATCAGCAGAATCGGCGCGGCTACGGCAGCACGTGTATAACTCCCCGGCAGAAAGCGCACGATTGCGAGGCTCGTGAAGAGAAGGAGTGCCCAGACGGGCCAGGCCAGCAACCTGAACGGTTTGACCCGAGGCAGTATCCGGCGAGCTGTGGTCATGGGGCCACCGTCAGCTTTCCCTGCAGCGCTTTCCGCCCATTCTGCGGTGACGTCGGCGGTTGTTGCTGGTAACTAACTTGGGAGGAGGCAGGCAGATTAAGCCGGTAGACAGAGTAGTTTTCGGACTGGAAAACCTTGATCGCCCAGTCAATTGTATTAAATTTTCTCAGCCTCCCGTAAAACGGAGACTGATTTCCCTGCGGTCGCGCCGAGGCAGGGTCGTTCGACGTAAAGTACAAGCCGAGCTCCGGCACGTCAACTGCCATACGCGCATCGACGATCAGGTAATCGTAACCCGACGTGCTCAGATCATCCAGCAGAAGCGCGTCGATGGTAGCTCCCGTCTTGGCGAGATACAGGTCGTAGACGGGGAAGCCAGCTGATGAGGCGGCAATCTTCTGCAAACCAAAGGAGCCGAACACTAGCCCGGTGTAGCGATCGGCGACGATGTTGTTGCCGGTCCCGAACCGGGCTGAGAACCATTGACTGGTCGCGAGGAGCTCAGGCGTAACGGAGCGCGCATCAGAGCCGTAGAGGAATGGACCGGGGAATCGGTAGGCGGCCTCCAGGCCTGCCGCTGTTCCGCCGACTAGAGCGATGGCCAGAGAGGTAACAAGGCCTGCGCGCAGGCCAACCCGCCTGTAGCGGTCCGTGCTGCGTCCAGCCCAGTCAATCAGCCAAACCGCCGCCGGGCCGACCAGCATGGACAAGCCAATCCAGCTGAAAGCCCACGAACGGCGGGCTCCTTCCGCCCCTGATGCCGAAAGGATAAAGATCGTCGACGGGAAGTACAACAGGCCCAGCGCGGCGAACGCGAACAACAGGGCACGTCGGTGGCCTGGCGGCAGGCGGCCGTCCCTGATCCAGGCCCGGATCAGAAGCAATCCGGCCACTGCCAGAAATAGCGCGAACACCGTCACCGCGTAGGCGGCCTTCTGTTCCCACCACGGAGATAGCGATGCCCCGAAGAGTTGCCTGGCACCTCCAGTACCCTCAGCAGCCTGCAACAATTCGGAGAGGCCTTCGCCCAGATAGGGCGAGAGATATGACAACGTAGTGGGAGCGACGAAGTGGAACCACGCGCTCGCGATCAGCGTTGTGCTCAGGGTCAGGCCCCAGGCCAACCCGGCGGCGCGGCCCCATCCAGCCCCCCTGGCCAGCCGGGGGAAGCTCATGGCCAGCGCCACCAGCGCCATAATCAAAACGAGCATCAACGCTGACAGATGGTGGGTAATGACCGTAGCCGCCGAGAGTACCACGGTCAGCACGCTCCACGCGGCTTGCCCCTCCCCCGGCTGTGAGCGTATCGCCCGGACATAGGCGACAAGAGTCCATACCAGCAGTGTGATGGCCATGGACTCGTAGGCATATTGTGTGTCAAAGTAGAGGAACGACGAATTAAGGGCGTACAGAATGGCTATCAACGAGGCCGTGCGGTTGTTGAAGCCCAAAGCCTGGGCCAAGGCAGCGATGGCGAGCACCAGAGTGGCATGGAATAGTATCAGCAGCAGCGTGGCTGCCGACCAGATAGTCATCCCCGTGGCGTGAACCAGCGCGGCAGTAGCTGCGTGCAGGCCTGGATACCGGGATATGAGCGGGATAATCGTATTAGGCTGGAATAGCTTGCCCGTGTTAAGTATTTCGTAGGTAGCAAGCCAGTGGGCGTACTCATCGTGAAATATCGGCGAGGCAGGGTTGCGCAGCAGTTTTGGTGCGTAGCTGACAAACCCGTAGAATGTGATCAAGGCAATGCGTATGTTCCGGGGCGTGGCCCGGCGCGCGATCAACCCAGTTAGAGGGAGCTCGACGAGGAGCATCCCGATCCAGAACCATGCGAATTCCGATGTGCTACTCACCGTGGTCTGGGCGATCTGGTACGCCCGGACCACGGCCGCCACGCCGGCAAGCTCGCAAGCCGCGAAGGCCGCAGCCAAGAGGTAGATCGACATATTCGGTGCGGGCCGAGAATGATGAGCGTCCCGCGAGCGGTGCGTGACCCGGGAGTCTGGAACGGACGGGTCCCGGTCGGAGCTCGAATCCAACTGGCGCTGGTACGGCGTCGCGGTCAAGCTGAGTCCGTGGTGCTAGCTTCCGCGATCTGCGCAAGGACAAAGATTCGCGACATTTCAGCGGCTCCTTCGGTCGACCGGTCGACCCTGCGAGCGTACCTGGGAATACAAATCGCGGGTATCTGCGATCACCTCGGCCCAAGAAGGCAATTTCAGGTCAGGGGCCGAGACTCGACCTGCACGCAGAGCTGCGGCGAGCGAACCCGCGAACTTCCCCGCATCCCGCGGGTCAACCAGAGTGATCGAAGCGCCCGTGCCGGCCAGGCGGGCAAGTTCGACATGCGCCGGAATGGACGAGGCTACGACCTGGGTGCCTGCCGCGAGGCCCTCCGCGACGGTAAGACCGAACGCTTCATGGTCGCTAGCCGAGGTGACGACATTGGCCTGCCCGAGCAATCGGTCGAGTTTTGAGTCCGACAGCTTTCCGGCGAAGCTCACCGGCCAGGCTGATTCGCTCGCTTCGGCGTGCTGCTCAAGTCGGGGACGGTCGGGTCCATCCCCAACGACGACGAGTCTCGCTGGCGACGGCAGCGCCCGGAAGGCATCGATGATGAGGTCGACATTCTTGTACCGCTCCAGCCGGCCTACGGTGACTACCAGTGGCTCATGCGGTAGGACCTGGCCTGAGTCCGGGGCGTGAGATTTACGGTCGGTCCCGTTCGGGATCATGCCAACCTTCGATGTCACGTCGGGGAAGTCCCTGATCACTAGGGCACGCTCGGCATCGGAAACGCAAATGACGGCGTCGGCCGCCCGGAAAAGCCGCGCGCCTGCTGGACGGTACATCCAGTGTAGAAGGGTCCGAAGCCGTGTATGGCCGGTGCCGTGGTAGTGAGGTGTGAAGACCAAGGGCAGCCCTTTGCCGACGGCAGCGTGCCCCACCAGCGTGTGATAGCTGTGCACGTGAACGAGATCGAAATCTGCTGCGTGGGTTCTCAGGTGGCGGGACAGGTTCAACGAGAACGGGTAGATCTCGGAATTCACCGTCAGCGGGAACCGACGCACCCGGACCGCGCCGATCCATTCATCGGCCGGGGAACCGTCGAACTGGTGAGTAAGGACTGTCACATCATCTCCGGCTTCGGCACAGCCTCGGGCGAGGCGCCCGACGTGTGTCTCCACCCCACCGATCCGCGGATGGTAGGAAGCGACGATCTGCCCGATCCTCATGCGCCCTCCGCTCCGCCGGGCACCGAGAATGTGTCGACCTGCTGACCGTTCCTCGGTTCGGCTTGACGCAGCTGGTCCATCAGAGCTCGGTAGGCGCGGACGGTTCGCTGCCAGGAGTGCGGGTCCGGGTATCGTCGGCCGCGGCGTTCGAGCAGTTGCAGAAGGGCGTCCCGCAAAGCGGTTGGATCCCGCGGCGGCACCAGTAGCGCGCCGGGGTAGTCCTGGACTGCTTCGACCAGCCCGCCGACTGCGGTCACCACCACTGGTAGCCCAGCGCTCATGGCGATTTGCAGTGGCCCCGATGAAGAGGAGCGGTGATATGGCAGGACGACAGCGTCGGCTTGTTCGAAGTATGCGGTGAGCTCTGCGTCGGTTACATAGCGGTCTACACGCTCGATCAAGTCCGCGTGTGGACTACGAGCGATGGCTTTGTCAGGAGTTGTCCAGCCTTCCCAGGTTTCACCGATCACGGACAGGCGGAATCGGTTGGCTTGGTCACGATCGAGCGCACTGAACGCAGCCACCAGGTCTTCGACGCCCTTAAATGGGCGGATTACGCCTAGGTACAAGAGTTGGAATGGGCCGCGTGCGACAGGATCTACCGTGTCTGCCCTAGACTGGGCGAGGTGGTTGTAAGGGCCGTGCGGCATCACACGCACAAGCGCGTCGCCTAGTGAGTAAGCGGCCGGGATGGCTTGCAAGTCGTAATCGGAGTGAACCACGTGGGCATCTACCAGGGCCAGTAGGCGGGGCATAAGCGCTCGGACATAGCGACGGGCGCCGGGCAACGCGGCTTCACCTACGTCCTGCCCTTCGTGCCACTCTAGGATGATCCGCGCCCCACGCTGGGCGGCGTACCGGGCCAAGCGCAGATACGTGTGCAGGACGGCACCAGTCCACCACTGCAAGATCAGCACAGTGGGATGCTGACGGTCGAGGTATCTGAGCGCGTTGGTCAGAGACGGTCCCCAGTACCAATCGACGCCGTCGTAGACTTCCACATCAGGCGGATAGACCACCGCATTAGCCACAGCGGCACCTACATGATCGCGGCCTGGGTAGAGGCGCCGTGGCACGAGGCGGCGCATGAGCAAGGCGCCGACGTCGTACTCTTCTGCCAGGGCAGATGACAGCAGGCAGGTGTAATGGCTAATTCCGGACGCGAAGAGCCAGCCCGACCCGATAACCACTACGCGGTCCTGGCAGGTTTCTAGGGTGGACGTCACCAGCCGACCCCCTTACCCGCTGGTTTAGACGGTCCGGTCACCCGACTCCCCCCCAGCCATCAGCGCTTCGACGGGCTGCTCTGACCCAGTAAGTGCTGACGAGGAACTGTCTTCACACCCGGCCTGTGCTACAGGTGGGTGCTGCTGCGGGCTAATAGACGGC
>JBEKKH010000148.1:0-13688 GCA_050010815.1 Streptosporangiaceae bacterium
CAGGCGCGCAGCGCGGTGCGCCGGGCGGCGCTGCAGCGGTGCGCGGAGTGGATCATCGCCCGGCAGGAGCGGGACGGCTGCTGGGGCGGCATCCAGCCGCCGTGGGTCTACTCGATCATGGCGCTGAACCTGCTCGGCTACGACCTGGACCACCCGGTGCTGGCCCGCGCGGTGGACGGCCTGAACCGGTTCACGATCACCGAGGACGCCCCGGGAGGCCCGGTACGCCGCCTCGAGGCGTGCCAGTCGCCGGTCTGGGACACCGTCCTGACGATGATCGCGCTGGCCGACGCCGGGCTGCCGCCCGAGCACCCGGCCCTGGCCAGCGCCGCCCGCTGGGTGCGGGCGGAGGAGATCCGCGGGCCCGGCGACTGGCAGGTGCGCCGGCCAGACGTGGCCCCCGGCGGCTGGGCGTTCGAGTTCGACAACGATACCTACCCCGACACCGACGACACCGCCGAGGTCGTGCTGGCGCTGCGTCGCGCCGGCCCCAAGGAGCCGAAGGACCAGGCCGCGATCGACCGCGGGCTGCGGTGGCTGGCCGGGATGCAGTCCAAGGACGGCGGCTGGGGCGCCTTCGACGCGGACAACACCCGCCAGCTGATCAACAAGCTGCCGTTCTGCGATTTCGGGGCGGTCATCGACCCGCCGTCAGCGGACGTCACCGCGCACGTCGTCGAGGCGTTCGCGGCCGAGGGGCAGGCGGATTCTCCCGCGGTCCGCCGGGGTGTGATCTGGCTGCTCAAGGCGCAGGAGGCGGACGGTTCCTGGTTCGGTCGCTGGGGCGCCAACTACGTCTACGGCACCGGCGCGGTGGTCCCGGCGCTGATCGCGGCCGGGGTCAGGCCGTCCAAGCCCGTCATCCGCCGCGCCGTGGCCTGGCTGGAAGACCACCAGAACGCCGACGGCGGCTGGGGCGAGGACCTGCGTTCGTACGACAACCCGGCGCTAGCCGGGCGCGGTGCCTCGACCGCGTCGCAGACGGCCTGGGCGCTGCTCGCCCTGCTCGCGGCCGGAGAGGAACACGGTGCCGCGGTGGCGCGGGGGATCGGCTGGCTGGCCCGGACCCAGCGCAGCGACGGTTCCTGGGACGAGCCGCAGTACACCGGCACGGGGTTCCCCGGCGACTTCTACATCAACTATCACCTGTACCGGCTGGCCTTCCCGGTCAGCGCGCTCGGCCGCGCCGTACGGGCCCTATCGGACCAGCCAACCGGAGGTAGCGCATGACGGAGACCATCCCGCGTCCGCGCGGCGGTCGACGGGCCGGAGCCGATCCTGACCGCGGCCCCGACCCGGCCCCGGCCGGGACCCCGACGGGCGCCCCGGCCTCGGCCGGGACCCCGGAGGACGCCCCGGCCCCGCTGGTCATCTACGCGCCGATGCGGATCGAGGCCCGCGCCGTCCGCCGCGGCCTGGCGGCGGCCGGCCACCCGGCCGGGGTCGTCCGCACCGGATACGGAACCACCCGGGCCGCGCAGGCGGCGGGGCAGGTGAGCGGGAGTCCGTTCGGCCCGATGGCCGTGATGGGCGTCGGCGCGGGCCTGACCGCGGATCTGCGCCCGGGCGACCTGGTCGTCGGCACCCAGGTGGGCGCGGCGACCTGCGGGTCGGCGTGGTTGCTGGCCGCCGAGCTCGAACGCGCCGGGCTGCGGGCGCGGACCGGGCCGATCACCACCGTGGACCACCTCGTCCGGCGCTCCGAACGCTCCGCGCTGGCCGCCGAGGGCCACCTGCTGGCCGACATGGAGTCGGGACCGCTGGCCGCCGCGGCGGACGGCCGGCCGGTCGCCGTGCTCCGGGCCGTCTCGGACACGCCCGACCGCCCGCTGGCGGGCATCGTCTCCGGCGGCCTGGCCGCGCTGGCCGCGCTGCGTGCCGCCGCGCCGGTGGTGCAGCGGTGGGGCGCCGCGTGCGGGACGCGCCAGGTGCTGCTGGCCGGCCCGCGGTCGTTCTGCGCCGGCGTCGAGCGGGCCATCGAGATCGTCGAGCGGGCCCTGGAACGCCAGGGACGGCCGGTTTACGTGCGCAAGCAGATCGTGCACAACACCCGGGTGGTAGGCGACCTGGAAAACCGCGGCGCGGTCTTCGTGGACGAACTCGACCAGGTGCCCGACGGTGCCACCGTCGTGTTCTCCGCGCACGGGGTGTCGCCCGCGGTGCGCGCCGAGGCCTCCCGGCGCGGGCTCGCGGTCATCGACGCGACCTGCCCGCTGGTGTCCAAGGTGCACGCCGAGGCCCGGCGGTTCGCCGCCGGCGGTTATACGGTCGCGCTGATCGGGCACGCCGGCCACGAGGAGGTCGAGGGCACGCTCGGCGAGGCGCCGGAGGCGACCGTCCTGGTGCAGACGCCGGAAGACGTGGCCGCGCTGCGGCCGCGGGACGGCGAGCGCGTCGCCTACCTGATGCAGACCACGCTGTCGGTGGAGGAGGCGGCGGAGGTCTCCGGCGCGCTGCGGGAGCGGTTCCCGGCCATGCGCGCGCCCGGCAGCGACGACATCTGCTACGCGACCACCAACCGGCAGGCCGCGGTGCGGGCGGTCGCCGCCGAGTCCGACCTGGTGCTGGTGGCGGGCTCGGCGAACTCGTCCAACTCGGTCCGGCTGGTGGAGACCTGCGAGCGTATCGGCACCCCGGCGCACCTGATCGACAGTGCGGCGGACATTCAGCTCGGCTGGCTGGCGGGGGTATCGACGATCGGCTTGACGGCCGGCGCCTCCGCCCCTCCGGCCGTGGTGGAGGAGATCATTTCGGCGCTGGCCGGGCTGGGCGCCCTGTCGGTGTCCGAACGAGTGACGACCACGGAATCAATCCGGTTCGGCCTGCCCAAGGAGGTAAGGCAATAATGCCCATGCCACTACGCCAGTCGCTGCGTGTCGGGTCCTACCTGATGCGTCAGAAGCTGGCTGGAAATAAGAAGTTCCCGCTGCTCGTCGAGCTCGAGCCGCTGTTCGCCTGCAACCTGAAGTGCGCGGGCTGCGGCAAGATCCAGCAGCCGCACGAGATCCTCAAGCAGCGGATGCCGGTCGAGCAGGCCCTCGGCGCGATCGCGGAGTGCGGCGCGCCGATGGTGTCCATCGCGGGCGGCGAACCGCTGATGCACCCGCAGATCGACGTGATCGTGGCCGAGCTGATCAAGCAGAAGAAGTTCGTGTTCCTGTGCACGAACGCGCTGCTGCTGCCCAAGAAGCTGGACAAGTTCAAGCCGTCCCCGTACTTCTCCTGGGTGGTGCACATCGACGGGCTGAAGGAGCGGCACGACGAGTCGGTCTGCAAGGAGGGCGTGTTCGACGAGGCGGTCGCCGCGATCAAGCTGGCCAAGTCGCGCGGGTTCAAGGTGAACACCAACACCACGTTCTTCAACACCGACACCCCGCAGACGATCATCGACGTGCTGACCTACCTGAACGACGACCTCGGCATCGACGAGATGCAGATCTCGCCTGCCTACGCGTACGAGAAGGCACCGGACCAGGAGCACTTCCTCGGCGTGACGGAGACCCGGGAGCTGTTCCGCAAGGCGTTCGCGGATGGGCGGCGCAAGAAGTGGCGGCTGAACCACACGCCGCTGTTCCTTGACTTCCTCGAGGGCAAGACGGACTTCGGCTGCACCGCGTGGGGGATTCCCTCCTACTCGCTGCTCGGCTGGCAGAAGCCGTGCTACCTGATGAGCGACGGGTACACCAAGACCTACAAGGAACTGATCGAGACCACCGACTGGGACTCCTACGGGCGGGGCAAGGACCCCAGGTGCGCCAACTGCATGGCGCACTGCGGGTACGAGCCCTCGGCCGTGCTGGCCACCATGGGTTCGCTCCGCGAGACGATCAGGGCGGCCCGCGGGTAGGCGCCTTCAGAAACCGCGCATAGGCGGGGGAATCCCGCAGGTTACGTTCAGCACTCGTTCAGGAAACACGTCCATGCTCTGAAGTGGCGCGGCGCCCGATCCCGGTGGTTGATCCGGCGGGCTACCGCGCCGCCATCTGTCCAAGGCAGGTACGGGGCCTAGGAGTGCGGAATGTTCTTCACCTATTTGCGGCGTGAACTTCGCCGCCGGATGCGCCAGGCCGTGTTCATCGCGCTCGGCCTCGCACTCGGCATCGGCCTGGTGATCACGGTGACCGCGGCCGCCAGCGGCGTCAAGAACGCCCAGGGCACCGTGCTGCACGCGCTGTACGGCGTGGGCACGGACGTCACCGTGACCAAGACGCCGGCCGCCGGATCAGCCGCGCCGGGTTCGTTCGGCTTCGGGTTCCGCACCGGGACCGCCAAGCGGCCCGCGGCCGGCACCAAGATCGACACCAGCACGCTGGCCGCGAGCGCCACGCTCGCCTCCATCGGTTCCTCCTCGGTCAGCACCGTCACCGGCCTGCATGACGTATCCGCGGCGGCGGGCGGCCTGACCCTGAACGACCGGACCCTCAGCGGGACCGTGCCGGCCATCAACACCTCGGGCGGCGGCGGCTTCGGCGGCGGCGGGTCATCCAGCGGCGGGTCGGGGAGCGGCGGCGGAAGCTTCCGCGCCAGCTTCTCCACCAACTCCTTCGGCGTCGACGGCGTGGACATCGGCGGCGGCGAACTCGGCCCGCTCAGCTCGGGCAAGCTCAGCGCGGGGCGCACGTTCACGGCCGCGGACGCCAATTCCGACGTGGCGATGGTGGACTCCTCCTACGCCGCCCAGAACAAGCTCGTCGTCGGATCCACCATCGCCATTGGCAACAGCAAGGGCACCACGACGAACTTCAAGGTCATCGGGATCGTCGGCGAGGCCGCGGGTGACAACCCCTCGGACGTATACGTCCCGCTCGCCGTGGCGCAGACCCTGGCCAACCTGAAGAACGACGTGAACACGATCTACGTCGCGGCCAATAACTCCTCGGCCATCAGCACCGTCTCCACCGAGATCAAGAACGCCCTGCCCTCGGACACCGTGACCACCTCGAGCGACCTGGCCAGCGAGGTCACCGGGTCGCTGTCCAACGCCTCGAGCCTGGCCAACAACCTGGGCAAGTGGCTCGCGATCGCCGTGCTGATCGCGGCGTTCCTGCTCGCCAGCCTGCTGACGATGGCGGCGGTCTCCCGCCGGGTGCGTGAGTTCGGCACGCTGAAGGCGCTCGGCTGGAAGAGCCGCCGCATCATCGGCCAGGTGATGGGCGAGGCGGTCGCCATGGGCATCATCGGCGGCGTGATCGGCATCGGGCTCGGCTTCGCCGGCGCGGAGCTTGTGTCCAAGCTTTCGCCCAAGCTCTCCGCCGTGGTCGGCCAGACCACCGGCACGGCCACGCCGGGAGGAGCCAGGCAGTTCGGCTTCGGCGGTGCGGGCGGCACCGGCGGCACGGGCACCGGCGGCGGCGGGTTCGGCGGCGGGGGCGGCGGGGGCGGCGGTTTCCGGCCCGCGACCCCGGCCACCCACACCGTGGGCGTGCACCTGTCCGCCGCGGTGAGCTCCAACGTCATCCTGCTCGCGGTCCTGCTGGCCGTGGCCGGCGGCCTCATCGCCGGCGGCTTCGGCGGCTGGCGAGCTGCGCGGCTGCGCCCGGCGGCCGCTCTAGCCAAGGTCGCCTGAGCGAACCAGGAGGAAAGTGACATGTACAAGCTCTCCGAAGTGACCAAGAATTACCAGAAGGGCCGCGGCACCGTCGCCGCCCTGCGCGGGGTGGACCTGGTGGTGGAGGACGGCGAGTGGCTATCCATTCAGGGCCCGACCGGGCACGGCAAGTCGACGCTGCTGCAGATCCTCGGCGGCCTGGACCGGCCGTCCAGCGGTATCGTCGACTTCGACGGCCGTGACCTCGCGCAGCTGCGCGAGGCCGAGGTGACCAGGGTCCGGGCGGAGTCCATCGGCTTCGTGTTCCAGACCTTCAACCTGATCCCCACCCTCTCGGCGCAGGAAAACGTGGAAACCGCGCTCGTCCCGCTGCACGTATCCGCGGCGGCGCGGCGGCAGCGGGCCGAGGTCGCGCTCGAGGCGGTCGGCCTCGCCGACCGGCTGCGGCACGTTCCCGGTGAGCTGTCCGGCGGCCAGCAGCAGCGGGTCGCGATCGCGCGAGCCCTGGTCAAGGAACCGAAGGTCCTGCTGGCCGACGAGCCGACCGGAAACCTCGACGAGGACACCAGGGACGAGATCATCACCCTGCTCGACACCATGTGGCAGGAGCGCGGCCTGACCATGGTGTTCGTCACCCACGACAGCACCGTCGCCCGCCGCGCCCAGCGGATCGGCGTGATGAAAAACGGCCGCCTCACCTTCAAGAAGCCGGCGCGTTCCGTGCCTGCCCGCCCCCCGGCCCCCGTGTCCCAGACCGCCGCTGCACAGTCCGCAGTTTCCCAGTCCGCAGTTTCCCAGTCCGCGGTATCCCAGGCCGCGGATCTTTCCCCGTCCGACCTCGATCTCGATCCCGACCTCGATCCCAACCTCGATAGTGACCTCGATAGTGACCTCGATTCCGACATCGTCAGCTATCCCGGCACCGACTGACCCCAGACCCGACCCTCCCGGCGGCACCCGGTAATCGCCGGCCCGGAGCCGGTCAAACGTATGGGTGTGGCACCGTGCACAAAAGGATGTGCAGGGTGCCACACCCATACCCATCGGCTCGGACGCGCGGGGGACGAGAAGCGCGTGCTGTGACGCTAGGGGTCGATCAGCGCCTCCCGGCGGAGCAGGGCGGCCAGTTCCCCCGGCTGGGGGCGGACCCCGGCCTGGCCGTGACCGGTCCCGGCCAGGCCGTGCGCGGTGAACCAGCGGCTGATGTTCTCCGCGTCGCGGGTGAGGAAGAACGCGCCTCGCGGGTTCGCGATCACGTCGACGACCTGGGGCAGGTCGATCATGACGAGCCGGTCGTCGTGGACCAGCAGGTTGTACGCGGACAGGTCGCCGTGGGCCAGGCCGTCCCGGGCCAGCGTGACGAGCGCCTGCACCAGCTGGTCCCACAGCCCGGCCAGCTCGGCGGGCCCGGGCCTGGTCTCGGCCAGCCGCGGGGCGGCGATCCCGTCCGGTGAGCCGATGAACTCGAGCAGCAGCTCGGTGTCGAGGATCTGCGCCGGGTAGGGCACGGGCACCCCGGCCGCGTACAGGCGGCCGAGCGCGCTGAACTCGGCGGCCGCCCACTGGCCCGCGATGGCCTGCCGCCCGAACGCGCTCCGGCTCGCCACGGCCCGGTTGACCCTGGACTCCCTGGTCCTGCGGCCCTCCAGGTAACCGCTGTCGCGATGGAACATCCGGTGCTCGGCGGACCGGTACCGCTTGGCCGCGAGCAGGCAGGACCGGCTGGTCTGCGGGACGGCCCGGCGGAGCAGGAAGACGTCGGCTTCCTTGCCGGTCTTGACGATACCGAGCTCGGTGTCGACGGCGGCCAGCTCGGTGACCAGCCAGTCCGGGTACGGCTTCGGGCCGCGTTCGGTCGGTATCGACTGGTCCCAGGTGGACCAGCGGTCGCCTTCGGGCAGGCCGTCTGAGGCGTCGAAGCTCTCGATGGACGGCAGCGCCCGCCGGCCCCTGACCCGTTTGACGGTGGTCGGCTCGTCGTCGTTGTAACGCCGCTTACCGCGGCGGGAGTTGAACTCTCCGTAGTCTGCGGAGGTGAAGTCGGGCACGGGTGGTGCTCCTCAGCTGAGCGGTGAACAGGGCAGGCGGCAGTGCGCCCGTGACAGGCGTAGACAACTGACGGCTCCCTTCACTCAGCCGGCCCACTAGCCGGCCCAACGGCGGACCCAGACCGACCCAACGCCGACCCGAACCCAACCTAACCCGTTGCACGCTGTCATACGGTCACCCGCCCGCGCAACCGAATTTCCGTCGGCCGGCCGACGGAGGAACCACCGCGCCGGCCGGTCTAAGTCGTTTTATCCCCGTAATCCCATAGCGATCGTAAGTCCGCTTCCTCCCTGTCGTCGTACCCGTAGATTGGCTGCACAACGGCGAGGAGGCTAAGCGTTGCCTAACAGGCGAGTCATCAGCGGGGTGATCGCCACGGTGATCGTGGCACTGGTCGCCGTCGTGGCGATCGTTCTCGCCGCGCCCAAGGCATCGCAGTCCACCAGGCCGAAGTCCGCCGCAGGCCCGGCCGGCACCAGCGCCGGCACCAGCGCCGGCACCAGCGCCGGCACCAGCGCCGGCACCAGCGCCGGTACCGTGGCCGGGGCCGCGTCAGGCCCGGCCACCTTCGCGGGCCCGGACGGGATGCAAGCACGCTGGGTGATCGCCGAGAACGACAAGCCGGGTACCACCGCGTGGAAGATCCACGGCTCGCACGCCGGCATCAGCGGCTTCGCCAGCCAGGTCTACGCCCAGGCCGGGCAGCGGGTCACCCTGTACGTCAGCACCACCGGCCCGTCCTTCCGTGCCGAGGCCTTCCGGATGGGCTATTACCACGACAGGGGCGCCCGCCTGATCTGGACCTCACCAGCCGAGACGGGCAAGAACCAGCCCGGCTGCCCGGTCAAGCCCGGCGTCAACATGGTGGCCTGCGACAACTGGAGCCCGTCGCTGACCTTCACCGTCACCCCGGCCTTCGTCCAGGGCGACTACCTGATCAAGCTGACCGGCCCGGGCAACCGGCAGAGCTACGTCCCGCTGACGATCTGGGACCCGGCCAGCACCGCCACGTACGTGATCAAGAACGACGTGTTCACCTGGCAGGCGTGGAACTTCTACGGTGGTTACGATTACTACCAGGGCCTGGGGAACTGTCCGCCGGACGTGTACCCGGTCTGCAACCGGGCCCGGGTGGTGTCCTACGACCGGCCCTACGCCGCGGAGAACGGCTCGGGTAACTTCCTCGGCCTGGAGTACCCGCTGGTCGAATGGGCCGAACAGCACGGGCTCGACGTCACCTACGCCACCGACCTGACCGTTCAGGAGCGCCCCGGCTACCTGCTCGAGCACAAGGTGCTGCTGTCCCTGGGCCACGACGAGTGCTGGTCGCTGGCCGAACGCCAGGCCGCCGTCGCCGCCTACAACCGGGGCACGAACATCGTCTTCTTCGCCGCCAGCCCGGTGCTGCGCCACGTCAGGACCCAGACCTCCCCGCTTGGGGCGGACCGTGAGCTCGTCGACTACCGCGATTCGGCCGCGGACCCCCTCAACGGCCATGGCAACCCGCTCCAGGTCACCGGCAACGAGTGGTCAAACCCGCCGTCCAGCTGGCCGGAGTACGACTTCGTCGGCGACACCTACGCCGGTTTCCTCGAGCCAGGACTGCACGTGGGCTTCCGGGTCGCGGACGCCTCGGCCTGGGTTTTCGCCGGCACCGGCCTGCACAACGGCGAGGTCATCCCCAGCCTCATCGCCTCCGACGTGGACAAGTTCGACGAGGGCTACGGGCAGCCCGCCAACGACCAGATCTTCGGCCACTCGCCGATCCCGGCCAGGCTCGGCCAGACCAGTATCGGCGCGTTCTTCTCCGACATGACGTACTACACGAACTCCTCCACCGGCGCCGGCGTGCTCGACAGCGGCACCAACAACTGGATCCCGGCCCTGGACGGCCGCAGCGGCTGCCGACCCGGCGGCGTCTGCGAGGCCACCGTCGTCCAGCGCATGACCGGGAACATCCTCAGGCTCTTCGGCCAGGGCCCCGCCGCCACGATTCAGCCCTCGGTCCCCAACTGGCGTCAGGTCACCAGCCAGTAATTTTAATCCGAACGAACCGTGGTACCACCGCCCACCCCACCCGTCCCGCCCGTAACAGCACACGACCCCCGGCCCGCATGATTTCATGTGACCGGCGAACATTCCGGGACCCGGAGCGCGGAGGACTGATCACTGAGCACGGACGACGACCGGCAAGCGCCCGGAAACGAGCCGGAGTACGAATCGCGCGCCAACGAGCGGCTGACCATGTTTTCCGATGCCGTGGTCGCCATCGCGATGACGCTGCTGGCTATCGATCTGCCAGTGCCCAGCGGGAACACCGAGCACGAATTCTGGCTGCAGGTCCGCCACAATAGCGGCCACTACGCGGCCTTCCTGATCAGCTTCGCGGTCATCGCGAGCGCGCGGGGCGTGCATCACGATATCTTCCGCTACGTCAAGCGCACCGACGCGCGGTTGCGCGAGTACAACACAGTCTGGCTGCTGGCGATCGTCCTCATCCCGTTCGCGACCAGGCTGCTCACGCCGAGCGTGGCCGAACCGCGCGATATCCACGCCCTGGGGTTCGGCTTCTACGCGCTGCTGCAGGTGCTTGAGTCGGGGATGTTGTTCATCATGCTGCGGCACGTAACGTCTCACGAGGAGGCCCCGGACTTTCCGCGGCCGGTGGTGGCCGCCATGGCCTGGCGGTCCTGGAGCCTGGTGATCACCTTCGCCGTGTCGATCCCGCTCTTCTTCGTCACGGTCAACGCGTGGCTGCTCTGGGTCCTCGGGCCGCTGCTGATCGACCAGGTGCGCCGGCGTCGCCACCCGGAAAGCACCACGCAGGCACGATTCTAGTAACTAGTAGTAGAATGGCTGGCATGGAGACGGTAACGGTCAGCGAACTTAATCAGCAGACGGCCAAGGTGCTGGAGCGCATCAAGGCCGGTGAGACGCTCGAGATCAGCGAGTACGGCAAGCCGATCGCCCGTCTGGTCCCCGCGGTAGCAACGACGGGGGTACCGCTCCTTGATCAGCTCATCGCCCAGGGCCGGGCCGTTCCGGCCGCCGCGCCAGGTCCGATCTCGCCCACTCCGCTGCGCGACGAGCAAGACGACGATGTCTCGTTGTCTGATGCACTGGCCGAGATGCGTGCTGACGAGCGGTACTGATGTTGTACCTGGACACCTCGGCGGCTCTCAAGCTGGTGATAGCCGAGCCGGAGACCACGGAGCTCGAACTGTGGATCGCTCAGCGCGCCGGTGTGCCGCGGGTTTCGTCAAGGCTGCTGCGCATCGAGTTGCTGCGAGCGGTCTGGCGGCGAGCTCCGCGGCGCGTCCAGCGCGCACACGCGATCTTGTCCGCCGTCGCGTTGCTCAGCCTGGATGAGGCGGCTCCGATGGCCGAGGCCATCGGCGACCCGCTCGTCCGCAGCCTTGACGCGATTCACCTGGCCACCGCGTTCGGGATCCGGACCGACCTGACCGCCTTCGTCTGTTATAACAAGCGCCTGTGCGCATCCGCGCACGCCCTCGGTCTACCTGTCGAGTCGCCGGCCTGAGCCGCTCTTAGGCGACGATGCGGCCAGCGCGTGTTCCCCTCAATGCGCGGTGAGCGCGGCGCGGGTGGTGAGGCAGCGACGGGCGGCCCGCCCGGCCAGGACCAGGCGGGTCGCGCTGGCCATCGCCGCGGCGGCGGCCGGTACGGTGGCCAGCGTGCCGGGCGCGACGGTGAGCTGGCTGGCCAGCAGCATGAACAGGGCTAGGTCGGCGGCGACTGCTCCGAAGCCGGCCACGGCTGCGGTGCCGGGAGCCAGGCGGGGACGGTCAGGCAGCCATCGGGTGGCCCGGCCGGTCGCCGCGATGGTGAACAGCGCCGTCCACACGGCGATCGCGATCGCCGCGGCCAGCGGGAAAACCATCAGCGACCCGGGTAGCGCACCGACCCACTGCCAGGGCGGGACGTGCCGGCCGCCGATGTGGCTGGCGGTGGCGGCGGTCCCCCAGAGCAGGCCGACCATCGGCCCGGTCACGAGCAGGGTGAGGGCGACGCGCCGGGCCTGGGTGAGCGCCAGCCCGGGCCCGAACGCCGCCGCAATCCGCCCCGGGTCACCGAATTCCCCGATGGCCGCGGCCGCCGCGCCCGGCGCGGCCAGCCCGGCGTCCCGATGGGCATCGGCAGCATCCAAGAGCCCGCCGCGCAGCTCGGCGATGATGCCGGCCCGCTCCCGGGCCGGCCCGGGCAGCCGGGCCCCGACCGCGGCCAAATAGTCCTCCACCAGCTGGTGGCTGAGCGGCCCCGCCGGCCCCCGCTGGGCAAGCAGCGGCCCCCGCTGGGCAAGCAGCGGCCCCCGCTGGGCAAGCAGCGGCCCCCGCTGGGCCTGGGCAGGCAGCGTTCCGGTCAGCCGGATCACGAGGTCACCGGCCGGGGCGCGGGCTCGAGCAAGGCGGTGACGGCGGCGGAGAACTGCCGCCAGGTGCCGCGCTCGACGTCCAGCGTACGGTGGCCCGCCGGGGTCAGCTCGTAGACGCGGCGTCGGCGTCCGCCCCCCTCGGACCAGGTCCCGGCGACCAGGCCGGCCCGTTCCAGGCGGCGCAGGGCCGGGTAGATGGTCCCGGTCGGCAGGTCGAACTGGCCGCCGCTGCCCGCGCGCAGCGTCTCCATGATCGCGTACCCGTGCCGCGGCCCGGGCTCCAGGGCCGCGAGCAGCATGCCGTCCAGGTGGCCCTTCAGCGTTTCCGACCTCATAGGTAGTCATGCTACCCTTACCGGCATAAGTAGCAACGCTACATGTTGTGTGGCTATCTGGATCGAACGGTACTCGCGGAGGAAACCATGACCGGAACATCTCATCCGGTGGCCGTCGGCCGGCCGGCCCAGCCGCGCCTGTGGGGCCGTCTCGATACGGTGCTGTACATCCTGGCGGCGACGGCCCTGGCCTTGGTCGCCGCGCAGTTCGCGCTGGCGGGTTTCGCGGCTTTCACCCTGGACAAGAACCCGGCCACCCCGGTGGATCACGCCTACGCCGCGCACATGGTGCTCGGAGTCATCATCGCGGTGACGACGCTGCTCATCCTGGCCGTGGCGGTGGGCGGCCGGGCGGCCCGGGGACACCGCAGGACGCTGCAGCTGGCGGTGACGCTGGCGGTGCTGGCCCTGGTAGTCGAGCCGCTGCTGGGCGAAGCCGGAGCCCGGGTACCCCTGCTCGGCGCCCTGCACGCGCTGAACGGCCTGGCCATCTGCGCCGTGACCGGCTGGCTGCTGTCCGAGACGCGCCGCCGGGCGGCGGCCAGCCGGAGTCCGCAATGACCTGGCTTCCCCTGGCGCTGCGCAACCTTGTGTTCACCGTGGTCGTCCCGGGCGCCGGGGGCGTGTATGTGCCCTGGCTGCTCCTCAACCGTCACGGTGCCTGGCCACCGCCGGTCGCCTGGTACGCCGCCGCGGTCATCGCCGCCGGCGTCGTGCTGTACCTGGCGTGCGTGTGGGTCTTCGCCGCCGAAGGCCGGGGAACACCGGGGCTGTGGGATTCGCCGCGGCGGGTCGTCGCGGTGGGGCCGTACCGCTGGGTCAGGAACCCGATCTACCTGGCCGCTTTGCTTATCGTCTGCGGCCAGGCCTGGCTGTTCTTCTCGGCCGGCCTGCTGATCTACGCCGCCGCGCTCGCGGCCGCCTTCCACCTGTTCGTCACCTGTTACGAGGAACCAAGGCTCCGCGCCCGGTTCGGCGAGCCGTACGAGGCTTACCGCAGCGCCGTCCGTCGCTGGCTACCGCGTCACCCCCTCCAGGACTAGACCCACCGGTCCCCGCTCACCCCACTCGCCCCGCTCACCTGCCCTACTGGTCCTGAGCACCCCACTCGCCCCGTCTGCACCGCCCGCTCCAGGTCCGCCCGTCCGGAGCTAAACCCACCGACCCCACCTGACTCGGCCACCCCACCCATACCGTCGCCCACGGGTTCCCGTGGTGGATCCGGGCTTGGCGGTGGATCGGGTGTACGGGGTGGACATTCCGGAATAAATCGAGTTTCCGGCGTGTCGTGTCCGGCCGTCATACTCGCCAGCGATTTGCGGCATTTACGCGGGTATATCCCGTTCGTGCCGGGGCTCTGGCC
>JBEKKH010000149.1:0-13684 GCA_050010815.1 Streptosporangiaceae bacterium
CCTGCTCAGCGACATCAATATGCTCGTGCTCACCGGCGGCCGGGAACGGACGAACAGCGAGTACGGCACGCTCCTGCAAGCGGCCGGACTTGCGCCTGGGCATCACCCGGCCGGTCACCTTCCCGTACGGCATCGTCGAGGGCCTGCCTGCCTGACCGCCTAGCGATAATGGCCGCTGGCCAGTCGGCCAGCAGGAGCGCGCCCAGCACCCAGATCTGTGCCAGTCCAGGTCGGTGCCCACCGCGCCAGCCGGCCGCACCGAACGGCGGTTATTGGTCGTGAGCTGTCGAGCAGGGTTGATTGCGCAATGTAGCAAGAGCGCGACTCAGTCCCAGCGACAGTCTCCCTGCCGAATCGGAGCGCGCGAAAACTGGCCTGATTGCGTGGGATATCGCACCCAGAAGACCCTGTTCTGTATGCGGCTGCCCTTCCACGGTCGCGGGCGCATCCGCTCTCGGCAGGCCGACGGGGCTCAGTATCACCCAGGGCAGCGGCTGATGACTGAAGATGACGGGAATAAGCGACACAAGGCTGATGGCAGCGCTGCGGGCGACCGGAAAGGTCAGCCGGTAGCGTTCCTGGTAGCAGCCCTGGTCCGGGTGCATCCTATGCTCGTCCCCCCGGCCGGCGGCCTGCGCCGGTACTCGGTCCGGGCCCGGCTGCTGCCCTCGGCAAGCAGGCGGTCACCTGGGTGGCTTGGGCGGACAGCTTGCCGCCCATGGTCGCAGTGGCCTTGGAGGCCGCCCTGGCAACGCTGGCCGTGCTGGTGGCATCCGCGCGAAGCCCTGCGGCTCGAAGAACGCCCTGGAGGCCGGGCGCCACAGCAGCCACACCGCGCCCAGGCCGGCCAGCCAGGCCAGCACGGGGACAACCAGGCCGAACACCATCACGGCGAACCCGGCATGGCTTCCCGGCTCCCGCAGGCCACCGATCAGCTGCAGCGTCGCCAGGCCGAACAGCACCGTGGACACGATGCGCGCCCAGTTCCGGCCCTGGCCGTTCGCCCGCGCCATCCACAGCCACAGGGCGATCTCGGCCAGGCCGAAGACTACCGCCAGCGTGATGATGAGCGGGAGCCAGTGGCTGACCTGAGCCGCGGTCAGGCGGTGCCCATTCACTGTCGCCCGTCCGGCGCTGTGGTCGCCGATGATGAAGACCAGCGCGCTGATCAGGTTCACGGTGCTGACGGCGGCGCCGCGTACATGAGCTTGACCGCGGTCAGCACCGGCGCGGGAGCACAGGGCCGCTCCGGCTCGGCCGGCTGGCCGCTGGACGGGTAGGGCTGGTACATGGCGACCTCGCAAGGTGAGCGCGCCGGGCGGCTAAGCCCGGTATGCCTACCGTGTTTAGGAACATAGTGCCAGCGCGGCATTGACCCGCGATTACGGCGTGATTGCGCCGTCACGGAATAGAACAGCCCGCGGACGCCGGGGACCGCGCCGGGCCTGTCCCGCCCCGGCCGCCATCGCGTGCGGTGAGCTGAACGATCCTGACGTGGAGCCCATACCGGGTCGCCACCCGCAGGCCCCGCCGGCGGCCGGGGATCTTGATCGGCCACCAGCCCGAAGGGCCTATCGGGCGGCAAGCTCACGGTGCAGGTCTGGCACCCGCCCGCCCGGCCGCGCTGATGGGCTCAGAGCGGTCCTCACCAGAGACGGCGAGCCATAGGCCAGGGCCCAGACCGCAGCCGTAGGCATAGTCAGCGATGCAGGAGCCATTGGCCTGGCAGTTTGGCTGCCGGGACAAGCTGAAAACCCCGCGGCCATACCCAAAGAGCTGCAGATCGCCCCGATCTGCATGGCCTTGGACCCGATCAGCCTCAAACCAACAGTCGATCAATCGGCGGATCTCGCGCGTCGGTCGTAACCAGCGATCGTGACGCAGCGATATAGTCATTGCCTGCAGCGCGAAAGACCTGCCGACTCGGGCGCCGGGTAGTAGATGCTCTGGAGAATGCAGCCGGTTGCCGTCCCGGCGGTCAGCCTGCCGCGACTGGCGGCAGCACGGCACCAGCGATGAGACGTCCATCTTGATACGACCCGCCCAGGATAGGGGGATGATGTCATGATGACGGAGCAAGCCCCGCACGGCGTTGACAGCACGATCCCTAACGTCGCCAGGATCTATGACTACCTGCTCGGCGGCAAGGACAACTTCGCCGCCGACCGGGCGGCGGCCGGGCAATTCCTCGCCGTGATCCCCGACATCGCCGCGATAGCCGCAGATAATCGCGCGTTCCTGGCGCGGGCGGTACGGTACCTCGCCGTCGAGGCGGGCATCAGGCAGTTCCTTGACCTGGGCGGCGGGCTCCCCACCCGGTCCAACGTGCATCAGATAGCGCAGCAGGCGGCACCGGACGCGCGCGTGGCCTACGTCGACTACGATCCGGTGGTCGTCCGGCACGGCGAGGCGCTGCTCGCGAACGGCCGCAACGTCGCGATGGCGCACGCCGACCTGACCCAGCCCGCCACGGTGCTGGATCACCCCGAACTCCGCCGGGTACTGGACCTGAGCCAGCCGCTGGCCTTGATCTGCACGGCTACCTTGCACTTCGTCCCTGATGAAGCACACCCGCATGCCGTCATCGCCGAGTACCGCGACCGGATGGCCGCAGGCAGCTATCTGGTCATCTCCCACGCCACCTCCTCCATCACCGCCGAGTACTCGGCAGACGAAGCTGCCGAAGCGGCTGAAGAAGCGGCCGCGGTCTACCGCCAGGCATCGGCCCAGCTGCATCTGCGGACACTGACCGACATCCGGCGCTTCTTCGACGGCTTCGAGCTGGTCGAGCCCGGCATGGTATGGATGGCTGAGTGGCGGCCTGTGCCAGGCGCCGGGCCGGCCGGCCGGATCAAGTCCCTCTACGCCGCAGTAGGCCGCAAGCCATAGCCCGTAACGACCGCTACCCGGCGAGAGCGCGTTCTCGCGGTGAATGAGGCCGCTGACGGAGATCGCGGTTTCCTCCGGTGTCCTGGCCGCCTTTCTCGCATCGCACACGGTGGAGTGATAGCCGGGGAAGTTCCCGGTACCACCGCCGCAGGAAGTTGATCGCCCCGGGATACCTTCTCGCAGGCCCGCCAGAACAACCGGTTCTGAATGGCCGCAGCCAGTCCGACAGTCACCCGTCCTCGGCGCACCGATCGGCGGTTATTGGTCGTGAGCCGTCGAGCAGGGTTGATTGCGCAATGTAGCAAGAGCGCGACTCAGTCCCGGCGACGGATCGCCGAATAGGAATTCCTGCTGAAGTGATGGGTATTTAGATGCCGCGTGCACGCGGATTATCGGTTCGGTGCTCATGGTAGGCCAGCGTCGCCCGCCCTGGCAGACGGGGCACGCATCGGATCAGTCCCGCAATGCCGCCGCCGAACCGACCAGGCCGGCCCGTTCGAGAGCATCCAGGACCGCCTCGTAAGTCTTCGGTGGCCGCGTCCGGCCGCGAGCGATCTGGTGCACGCAATCACGAATCCTGCCCTCATCAAGGCCGATCTGGTCGAGCACGAAGTCATCCGGAGTCTTCGCCTCGGTTCCATGCGGTTCGAGTGTCTCGGCAGGGAAATCGTCCAGGTTGCTGGTCACTATGACCGCTGCCCCCGGCGGCGATGGCCGCGGCCAGCACGTGACGATCGCCGGGATCGGGAAGTTTCAGCGTCTCCACGAGGATCTCGTAGCCGCTGACGAGTGCCCCGGGTACCGCGACGTTCATCCGCTCCCTCGTCACCATGAGGCGCTCCGGCGACAGGTCGGACCGGTTCGCGACGAGATTGCCGAACGTCTCGTCCAGGATCTCATCGGTCCAGTGCGCTCTCACCATTCCCGAGATCGCGATGCGGATCAGCAGGTCACGGAGCTCGTTGCCGTACAGTACGCAGGCGTCGTAGACAACGGGGGTGCTCATTCGTAGAGCTGGCCCGCCACCTTCGGGCTGGCCTGCTGCGCCATGGAGCTGATGATGACCGGCGGGCCGAAACACGACCTGGCCAGGTTCGGGATGGAAATCTCGCGGAACACCCCGCGGCAGGCGGACCTGATGATCGTGGCGGGCCGGGTCAGCCAGAAGATGGCGCCGGTGCTCAGGCAGATCTACGACCAGATGTCCGACCCCAAATGGGTCATCTCGATGGGTGTTTGCGCCTCCAGCGGCGGCATGTTCAACAATTACGCGATCGTGCAGGGCGTCGACCACATCGTGCCGGTGGACATCTACCTGCCCGGCTGCCCGCCGCGCCCTGAGATGCTGCTCGACGCGATACTGAAACTGCACGACAAGATCATGAACACCAAGCTTGGCCGGAACCGCGAGCGGCAAATCGACGACCTGGAACAGGCGAGGCTCCGGATGAGGCCGCAGCACGCGGGCGGGGCAGACGTAACAGCAGGGCCGTTCGGATTAATTCAAGATCTTTCCCGAACGGGCCGTGCTGCGTGCCCGTGCGGAATGAAACCAGGGCCTACCGTGGTACGGATGTTAGGCGGTCAGTCGTCGAGGACGGCCAGGTCGAATCGGCGGAGGCGCTCAGGGTCGACGATCGCGTTGATTTCCGCAATCTTGCCGCGCGCGACAGTGAAGCCCATGACCGCGACCGGCTGGTTGCCCACGGTCACGACCACACCCGCGGCTCCGTTCACCAGTACCGGTCGCTTCGGTGCGGAGACCAGCGCGATCATGAGCGTCCGACCGGCAACGGCTGCCGCGCCGTGGAGCACTACGGAAGCATCCGGACGCGCGGTTCCCCCGTCGATCCGCACCACGACGTCTGGGTCGAGGACCGCAACGAGCGCATCGAGGTCACCGTGGTGCGCCGCGGCGAAGAAGGCGTCGACTACCTCGCGCTGGCGGGCGATATCGGGGTCGGGGGCCTGGACGTCGGCTCCTCGTACGCGGCGCCGGGCCCGGCTGGCGAGCTGCCTCGCCGTGGCCGGGGTACCCCACCATGGGGGCGATCTCGTCGAAGGGCAGGTCGAACATGTCGTGCAGGACGAACGCCAGCCGCTCGGCAGGAGCCAGCGTTTCGAGCACCACCTGCAGCGCCAACCCGACCGAGTCGGCCAGCAGCGCCTCATCCTCGGGGCTCGTCCCGTCCGCACGGCTGATGACCGGGTCGGGCACGTGCACGCCGAAGGGCTCCTCGCGCCGCGTGTTGCGCGAACGCAGCGCGTTCAGGCAGACCCGGGCGACGATCGTGGTCAGCCAGGCCCCGAGATTATCGACGCCGCTGGCGTCTGACTGGCTGAAGCGCAGCCAGGACTCCTGGACGGCGTCGTCGGCTTCGGCTCGCGAGCCGAGCATCCGGTAGGCCACCGCCAGCAGGCGGGTCCGGTTCTTCTCGAAGCCCTCCGCCAGCCATTCGGACTCGGTCATCGGTCACATTCCTCCTACGCCACGTGTCGTACAGATGACACCTCGAATCCGCTCGATGTGACAACAAGACAATCATGGAGGCACGGATGGCCAACCCAGCGCTGAGCGTTCCCGGCGCGTTCGACGCCATCCAGGCGCTCGCGACCGCCGTGTCTGCGCCCACATGCCCGCACGCGACCTCAAGAAGACGGGCGAGAGGCGCCCGCGTTTCGACCGCTGGCACAACAAGGAGGACCGTCCATGACCACCACGAATGAGCCCGCAGCTAGCAGTGCCGGACCCGCGGGGCCGCATGGGCAGCGGCGCTGCTAGCGGTAATGCGCACCGCGAGCGGCGTGATTATCGCACTGGATACCACGATCTTGCTCGCCGCGGTGCCTGAGCGCCTCAGGGGCAGGGTCACCAGCTTGCACATGACCACATACAACGCGGTGTCCAGGGTGGCGCTGGCGGTCTTCGCTGGATTCCTCGCGGTCGCCGGAGTCAGGACTGTGGGCATGGCCGCTGGCGCAGCTTCCGTCCTTGCCGGCGCCGCATGGTGGTCACTGAGTGGGCGGCGCGCCCGTCCTCTCTATATGGACGCGATACCTTCAGCCGACGCGCAGGACAATCCTCACTGCCCAAGCTGATCATGGGGTAGTCCCGGTGCGCCCCCAGGCCAGTCCCATTCCCGGTCCAGGGTGGCGAGCGCCTTCTTCGCGGGTTCGGCCAGGCCGGAGGCGGCCGCCTGCTTGTGGCGGGCCTCATCGATGCCGGCGAGCGCCTCGTCCCAGGCGGCGCCGGCTTCCTCCAGTCGGGCGGCCGCCGCGGCGGCTTCCCGCAGCGCGGGAGCGGCCGCGCCGTCCCAGGCAGTCATGAGCTGCGCGTGCGCCGCGTACAGCGCCTGGTCCGGTCCAGCCACGCGGCCGTCCAGCAGGTCAGCTGGGCGGGATTCGCGTCCCCCGCCCGCACGAAATACGGCGGATGTTCGCCCAGCAGTAAAGGTTCACCAGGCCGCGCTTTCTTCCCGGCGGACTGGTAAACGCGTAGAAGTCGCTGGAGATCACCAGCCGCCGCGGCCCGCCGCCGTCATCCGCGGTGGGCTGCCCGGTTTCGGTGCCGATGCCGGCGTGCCGGCCAGGACCGTCCCGGCACGGCTGGGATCCGTGACGAAGCAGGCGGTATCCGGGCCGAGGAACACTCACAGCCACCACTTCGCCGGGCCGTCTCCCTCGCGCGGGACAAGGACCCGCCACATCCCTCTCGTCCGCGTGCAGGTGCCACGACCCCCGCGACCGCGCGGTGATGGCCTCTTCCAGCGGCACGAGCAGCGTCCCGGCCTGCGCGCAGGCCCCGGCCTGCGCGCAGGCCCCGGCCAGCGTGCCCGGCGCGACCTCCGCGCCCTGCCGGCCCAGCCCCGTCACCAGCGAGTTCATGCTCCGCCCGCAGCTCCTCCGCCAGCCGCTCGTTCGCCTCCAGCGCCGCAGCCAGCACATCCCGCAGCGACGCCTCAGCATCCTCCGAATCCGGGACAACACCGGCCGCAATCACCACCCAGCACAGCAAACATCCTCAGCAGCTGCAAATCACGCACTACGCACAGCGTGTCACGGACACCGCCGGCACCACGCCCCGCCCTCCCCCGCCACATGATCCGGATACTTACGGTCCGCCGGCGGTACGGGAAGCGGCACCCCGCAAGCGCCGCCATCATCAAGCTTCGCTTTGCGAACGGGGCGTCGATCGAGATCCCCGCTGACGTCCTGGCGTCCCGCCGCCCGCCCAGATCATCGGCAGCGACCGACGCTGGTACGCATGACCGGCTTCGGCCTGACCTTCAGTCCGCCGCCCTGCGGCAGGCACTGCCGGGCGTAGGAGCGACTCCGCTAAGCCAGGTGAGGTTGGCGTCTGGATTCGCGATCCTGGAGGCCGGGTCTGGGTCCTGGCCGTCGGGGAGCCAAACTGGGAGCCAATGACCCCAGGAACCGGGCGACGCAAGGCCACATGCCAGGTCAGACGCTATTTAGTTGTCGTGGATCATGCTTGGCTAGGAGCTTGCTTACGCCCTTTGTCGGTGTTCCCGCGAGCGGTCGGCGGCTCGGCCCGAGGCCAGCCGTACTGGCGCTACTTGACCGAGCCGGCCGTCATCCCGGCCACCAGGAAGCGCTGCAGCAGCAGGAAACCGACGACGATCGGGACGCTCACGGTCAGTGACGCCGCCATGATCTGGTTCCAGTAGACCTGGTTCTGGGTGGCATAGCCTTGCAGCCCCACGGCCAGAGTCCGGGTCGAGCTGTTGGTGAGCACCGACGCGAAGAGCATCTCGCTCCACGCCGTCATGAAGGCGTAGATGAGCACGGCGACGACGCCGGGGACCGCCGCCGGGATTACCACCCGGATGAACGCCCCCAGTGGCCCGGCCCCGTCCACCATGGCTGCCTCATCGAGCTCGCGCGGGATCGTGTCCAGGTAGGCGGCCAGCATCCAGATCGCGAACGGCAGCGTGAACGTCATGTAGGTGATGATCAGGCCGGTCCGGGTGCCGTACAGGTTGATGCCGGTGTACTGGCCGAGGTTCACGAAGATCACGAACAGCGGGAGCAGGAACAAGATGCCGGGGAACATCTGGGTGGACAGGATCGTGATCGTGAATACCTGCCGACCGGGGAAGCGGTACCGGCTGACCGCGTACGAGGCCAGCAGCGCCACGATGACCGACGATACCGAGGCGATCGTACAGACGATCAGGCTGTTCTCCAGATAGGTCAGCAGCGGGATGGTCTGCCACATGTCCACGAACGGCGAGAAGGTCAGGTGGCTGGGGATCCACCGGAATGCCCCCTCCACGTCCGGCAGCGGCTTCAGCGACGCGGTCAGCATCACGTACACCGGCATTATGGCGAACAGGCCTAGCAGGGTCAGCACGACTATCCGGGCCCGGCGGAACCAGGCCGGCTCACGCATGGCGTTCTCTCCATCTCCCGACCGCCAGGTACACCGCGGTCACGAGCAGCAAGAACAGCAGCAGCAGCACGGACATGGCCGACCCGGTGCCGAAGTTCCAGCTGACGAACGAGTTCTCGTAGATGTGGATGGAGATGATGTCGGCCTGGGTCGGCGGGGCCGAGCCGAACAGTGTGAACGGCACCGAGAAGTCGTTGAACGTCCACAGGAAGAGCACAAGCAACAGGACCCGGTTGACCGGCCGGAGCATCGGCAGGGTCACGTGCCGCACTTGGCCGAGGATGCCCGCACCGTCGAGCGCCGCCGCTTCGTACATGTCGGTGGGGATGCTCTGCAGGCCGGCCGTGAGGATCAGGAACGAGAACGGCCAGGTGCGCCAGATCTGCACCACCACCAGCGACCAGAAGCTGTTCTGCCCGATCAGCCAGAATGGGCGCGAATGCACCAGGTGCAGGGACAGTAGCAGCTGGTTCAGCATGCCGGTGTCCCGCTGGAGCATGAAGTTCCAGGTGATGACCGAGGCGAAGACCGGCAGCGCGTACGGGATGAGGAACAGGGTGCGGACCAGGCCGCGACCGCGGAACGCCCGCTGGGTGAAGACCGCGGCCGCCATGCCGAACAGCCAGGCCACGGCGAGAACGATCACGGTGTAGATGATCGTGACGGTGAACGAATGCAGCAGCTCCTGGCCCGTCGCGGCGGAGAAGTTCAGCGCGACCGCGTAGTTGGACAGCCCCGCAAAGGGCGCGGCGTGCCAGTTTCGCAGGTAGAACAAGGTCAGCTGGAGGAAGCTGATGCCCACTCCGGCCAGCATCGGGATGATGTGGATGAGCAGTTCCAGGAGTACCGCGGGGAGCAGCAGGATGTACGGCAGCGATCCGCGCCGCCGCCTGCGCGGTGACGGCGGCGCGGATCGGGTGACAACCTGCTCGACCTTGGTGGTGTCAACCACGCAGAGTCAGCCTCCCGCCTGCTGCTGCGCCTGGCTGAGCGCCAGCCCGATCATGCCATCCGTGACCGTCGTGCCGGTGGCCGCGCTGGCGTACAGGTGGATGATCGCCGTGCCGACCGCGGTCTCGAACTGGCCCTCCGCGGGTACCGGGGGCATCGGCGCGGCGCTCGTGTTCAGAATGCCGCGGAACGTGTTCACGGCCGGGGTGTTGAAGGCCGGGTCGCTGTAAGCCGCCGACACTGTGGGCAGCGAGCCGTACGTGCTGTTCAGCGACTCCTGCTCCGGCGTGCTGGTCATGAACTTCACGAACTTCTCGGCGGCAGCCAGGTTCTTGGTGTCCTTGAAGATCGCGATGTTGATGCCCGCCACCATGCTGGTGATCTTCTTTCCGCCCGGCGGCAGCGGGGAAGGCAGCGGCAGCGGTGCCACGCCGATCTCCGAGGCCGGCATGCCGAGTTTGGCCAGCGATCCGGAGGCGGACTGCCAGAAGACCATAGCGGCCCGGCCGGCGGCGTAGTCGGTGAGCGCTTCGGTGCCCTTGGAGTACTGGGCGTCGCTGGGGTTGGCGATCTTGTCGGTCTGCATGAAGTCGATCATCTGCTTGATCGCGGCCACGTTCTGCGGGGTGTCGAACGTGGGCTTGCCGGCCGAGTTGAAGAACGATCCGCCCTGCTGCTGGCTCAGCTCGAACGCCAGGTGGATGTTCTCCGGGATCTGGCCGGCCTCAAGGCTCAGGCCCCAGTGCCCGTTCGTGGTGAGCTTCTTGGCGTCGGCGACAAACTGGGCCCAGGTAGCGGGCGGCCCGCTGATGCCGGCCGCGGCGAACTGCGCCTTGTTGTAGTACAGGCCGTAGGCCGTGCTGTAGAGCGGGACGGCGGTCGGCGGCTGGCCAGGTGCCCCGGTGGCCGACAGGCTGCCGGCCAGGAACCGGTTGGAGCCGCCGATCTCGTTCATGACCGACGAGGTGAAGGGCAGGAAGGCGCCGGTCGCCTGGAGCGACGCGGACCAGGTGTTGCCGATATTGAGGACGTCCGGCCCTTTCCCGGACACGGTGGCCGCGGTGACCTGAGTGAGCAGGGTTGTCCAGGGAATGACCTGGACATTGACCTTGATGCCGGTCTGCTGGGTGAACTTCGCGATCTGCGGGCCCAGCACCTGCTGGTCGTCCTGAATGCTGGTTCCCTGGTTGCTGGCCCAGTAGGTGAGCGTCGTCTGGGCGGACGCGCCGGTACCGGTAGCGGTCCCGGTGCTACTGCTGCTGCAGGCGGCAAGGGGCATGGCGGCCAGCGCGGCGGCACATGCGAGGATCGACAGCTTTGCCAGTCTCATGCGGCGTCCTTCCCAAGGATTGCGGTCGCGGGCGCACCACAGGCTGCGGAGGGACCGGGAGTTTTTGGCAGGATCTTGAGGTATGACGAGATCTTTTACACCTTCCTCTAAGGTGTAAATTATCGAAGCTCGTAATTGCTGTCAACGCGCATCTGCCTCCGTGTCTGTTTCGTTACACCGACGTGGCCCGGGCACGTCCCGGCCGTGGCCGGGACGCGGCAGCGGCCCGGTTCTTGTGACTCACCGCTGGTCTACGGCGTGCGCGCCGCTTTATTCCAGGCCTAAAGAGGGGGCCGCAGCCGTTTCGACCTGGTCTTCGTGGACTTCGCCACCCAGGCCCGCGTCCTGAAGGCCGCCCGGCGCGGCTGCCCCGGCGCGGTCGATGCCGCTCTGGCTCACGGTTGCCGCCACAAGCCGCAGAGCAGCCAGGCGGCCGCTTTGGGCTGGCGGTCGCGGGTGAAGACTCCCTTGTGGTTGCCCCCGGGTCGGTGAACCGCCTGAGCAGTGCTGAAGTCGGCGAAGTTCCACACATGCTCCCCGATGATCTCGGGAATGCGACGGAAGACGCGCACCGACATCTCGATCAAGGCCGCCTGGTACTCCTCGGACCACATCACGGGCGGCAAGCCGTGCAGCCCCGGAAGGGCGTCTGCGCCGAACTCGGTGACCAGGATGGGCTGACCACGGCTCGCCCAAGCGCGAAGCTCGGCTTCCAGATCCCGCTCAGCAGTGGCCAGATCCCCGCCCTCGGCGTACCAGCCGTAGTACCGGTTCACGCAGATCAGGTCGAACAGGTCGGTCACCACGTCGGCGGCCGGCGGCGCGGTCGCCACGTTGGCGAAGCACACCGGGCGGGTGCCATCCAGTTCCCGCACCGCGGATACTAGCGGCGCGAAATAGTCGCGGGCGGCCGGCTCAGCGGTGTCCGGCTCGTTGGCGATCGACCAGGCGATGACACTGGGATGGTTCCGGTCCCGGCTGATGAGCTCCTGGAGCATAGCCAGGTGCGCGGCTGCGGCCGCCGCGCCGATGGCCCCCGGCCCGAACGTGCGCGCGCCGTGATCACCCATGTCGCCCAGGCTGAGATGGAGCCCGACGGCCGGGGCCTCGTCGATGACAAGCAGGCCGTGCCGGTCGGCGTAGTCGAGGACCTCTTCGGCGTACGGGTAATGCGAGGTCCTGAAGGAGTTCGCGCCGATCCAGCTGAGCAGCGCGAAGTCGCGGACCATCCGGGCGTCGTCATGACCCTTGCCGCGCAGCGCGGCATCTTCATGCATCCCGAAGCCACGCAGGGTGACGGGTTGGCCGTTCAGCAGCAACCGCGCGCCGTCCACGGCTACCGTCCTGATGCCGACCGGCAGCTGATATTCGTCGTCTCCGTGCGCGACGTCCAGCCGGTACAGGTATGGGCCGTCCGGGGACCACAGCCGCGCGGCCGGCACGGTGAGGACGCCGGCGACGCCCGTCCCCTGAGCCACCACCGTACCGTTGGCGTCCCGGAGCCGGACCGACGTGGCCCCCGCGCCCGCCACCTCGATCCGGTAGTCCACCTGACCGGTTCCCAGGCTGGGGTCGAAGGCAGTGCCGACTGAGACGTCAGCGATGTAGCTGCGCGGCGTCGCATAGAGCCACACCGACCGGTGCAGCCCGGCGTAGTTGAAGAAGTCGTGAAAGTAGCGCTGCCGTTTCCGGCCGCCGACGCCGCTGGAGGTGACCCCAGGCGGGATGGTCTCCATAGTCAGCTCGTTACCCACCCGAACCGTCACCCTTTGCGGCTCGCCGCAGCGGACATGCTCGGTCACGTCGGCCTCAAACGGCGTATAGCCGCCGGAGTGCTCGGCGACCTGGACCTCGCCGGCCCACACCGTGCCGTGGTGGGTGGCGGCGTCGCAGCGCAGCACGATGCGCTGCCCCGCCCACCCGGCCGGCACCCAGACATCCCGCTGATACCACACGTCTCCGACGTGCTCGCGCTCCGCCGCGTCGGTCACCAGGTCGTTATAACTAGCCGGGACGGCCATCTCGCGTGCTCCGGGCAGCGGGCCCCGCCACCAGCCCTCCGTCATGCCCTCGCCACCGGGATCGAACTGGAAACGCCACAGCCCATCTAGGCGGCGGCAATCCCGGCTACGGCTCTCTCGCGGGGTCAGCATCGCTCCACTCCTCCGTAGGTTGCCGGATCCCGGCCCAGCCGCCGATAATAACTACCCCGGTTGGCCATGAAGGGAACTTCTCGCCTCCGATGACACCACCAGCCCCTCGGCCAGGATCACCATCCGCGATTGCCACCCAGCTGGTACTCCCCGAGCGGACCGTCGAGGGACATGTGCGAAACATCCTGGCCAACCTGCAGCTGACAAACCGTACCGCTAGTCTGCGGCAGCTGGTCCGAGATCCGCTGCGGGTCGAGCGGGCCCTCACGCTCGGCAGGCTGGGCGCTCACGGTGTCGAAACTAAGATCGTTCTATCGACGTACTGCTCGCAGGCAATCGCTCTCATGAGGTGTGCGCTTGCCAGAGGAGCAGGCGGGTAGACGCCCACCAGGCAGAATTGCGGTGCGGGCGCTGTGTCGCAGAGACGGTCTGCCGTCGGGGAACCAAACGGGGAGCCAGTGGCTCCGCTGAAGTGGATGTGTCGTGGCTGCTTTCCCGGACCAGGGTCGGCCGCAGGACCTGCCGTTGCAATGCTGCCCGAAACCGCTTTCGCTGCTCCTGCTCGACGCGAGCGCTAGCAATAACAAGACGTAATGAACGAACTGTGGCTGATCGGCTTTAGCCCGCGCATATCGCCGAATACGGACGCGGAGCGGCCTCGGGACACTGCGATGCTCAAACGCGCAGATAATCCAATATCGTTTGGCTTCTCCGACAGTGATCAACGGATATTAGTCTAGCATGCCAGCGAACACCGATAGCGGTATCTACCTGCGTAAATGCGAGACCGCTGTCGCTGCAAGCCGCGGCTTGGCCGCGTATTTGTCAGGGTCAGGCTCGGAGAACTATGGGGAGCATGCTGTCGCTTGGTTATGAACCGGACGACCGCCGTCCACGGCGTTGCGTGCGATCTCTCGTCACCTTACCGGCCACGCCTTATGCGTCCGG
>JBEKKH010000150.1:0-18858 GCA_050010815.1 Streptosporangiaceae bacterium
CTGGCCCGACGCTCTACGGATTGAGCGCCCGCAGCGGCCGTCGACCGCTGATCCGGGGGTAAGCGTCATGCCATTCGCTGACCGTGTCGGGTTGCTCGAGGCGGTCTCCGACGCGGTGGTGTGCGTGGACGTCGGCGGCCGGATCGTGCTGGTGAATGCGCAGGCTGAGCGGCTGTTCGGGTACGGGCGGGAAGAGCTGGCCGGCGTGCCGGCGGATATGCTGGTCCTGGGCGCCGATCAGGCCGGCCACTCCGTCCCCTGGGCCGCGCCGCTGGCCCACCCGCGGTCTGGCCCGGTCGTCGAGGGCCTGGACCGGGTCGGCCGCCGCCGCGACGGCAGCACGTTCCCGGCGGAGATCTCCCTGTCCGCCATCGCTCCGTCCGCCAGCGATGGCGGCGAGGGCCTGTTGATTATGGCCGTGATCCGCGACGTCACCGAGCGGCGGGAGGCCGATGCGACGGCGGCGCGGCTGGCGGCTGTTCTCCAGCTTTCGCCGGACGCCGTGATCGGCGAGTCTGCCGACCGGGTGATCACCAGCTGGAACCCGGCCGCTGAACGGATCTACGGCTACACCGCGGCCGAGATGATCGGGCGGCCGGCTGACGCGCTTATCCGGCCCGAGAGCCGCGGTGAGGAGAGGGAGATCCAGGCCGCGATCACCCGGGGCGAGCGGATCGGGGAGTACCGGTCTGACCGGGTGCGCAAGGACGGGACCGCCATCAGGGTGTCGGTGACACTGTCTCCCATCGCCGAACGTACCGGGACGATCGTCGGGGTATCCACGGTGTCGCGGGACATCACCGGCCAGCAGCGCGCCGGGACCCGGTTCCGTGGGCTCATCGAGGCGGCCCCGGACGCGGTGGTGTGCGTGGACGTCAGCGGCCGGATCGTGCTGGTGAATGCGCAGACTGAGCGGCTGTTCGGCTACGGGCGGGAAGAGCTGACCGGCCAACCGGTGGAAATCCTGGTCCCGGACGCGGCCCGGGCCTCCCATCCCGCGCACCGGGCCGCGTACGTGGCCGACCCGCAGTCCAGGCCCATGGGTGCGGACCTGGAGCTGACCGGCCGCCGCCGCGATGGCAGCACGTTCCCGGTGGAAATCTCCCTGTCCGCCATCACTCCGTCCGTTAACGATGGCGGCGAGAACATCCTGGTGTCGGCCGCGGTCCGCGACGTCACCGAGCGGCTCGAACTGCAAGCCGTGCGGGAACGGCTCAAGACCCAGGCCGAGCGGGACCGCATGGAGCGCCAGCTGCAGCAGTCGCAGCGCCTGGAAAGCCTGGGCCAGCTGGCCGGAGGCGTCGCGCACGACTTCAACAACCTGCTCGCAGTCATCTCGAACTACGCCGCGTTCGTCCGTGAAGAGGTAGCCAGCAAGGCGCCCCAGAACGAGTGGCAATCGGTGCGCGAGGATATCGGGCAGATCGAGCGGGCGGCCGAGCGCGCCGCCGGGCTCACCCACCAGCTCCTGGCCTTCGCTCGCCGTGATGTGGTCCATCCCCGCGCGCTGAACCTCAACCAGGTGATCGAAGGAGTCCAGCAGCTGCTCGTCCGCACTTTGGGTGAGCACGTAGAACTGAGCACCGATCTAGCCGCAGGGCTGAGCCCGGTGCTGGCCGATCCGGGCCAGATCGAGCAGATCCTGGTCAACCTGGCCGTCAACGCCCGCGACGCGATGCCCGCGGGCGGGAAGCTGATTATCGCCACCGCCGGTACGAGCTTGGACGCGAACGACGCGGCCAGCCAGGTCGGGCTCACACCGGGCCGTTACATCAGCCTGAAGGTTAGCGATACGGGTACCGGAATGCCCCAGGCCGTCATTGACCGGGCGTTCGAGCCGTTCTTCACCACCAAGGCCAAGGGTGAGGGAACGGGCCTGGGCCTCGCCACCGTGTACGGGATCATCACCCAAGCCGGCGGTCACGTGCAGATTTACTCAGAACCCGGCCTCGGCACCACCTTCACCATCTTGCTGCCCGAGACCAGCCGGCCGTTTCACGGGTCATCCCTGGTGCCGTCCCAGGTCGCCCGGGGCGGTACCGGCGAGACCGTGCTGGTCGTGGAGGACGAGGCCGCGGTGCGGGAGCTGACCCGCCGGATCCTGGCCGGCCACGGCTACAAGGTGATCACCGCCGTCAACGGGCTAGACGCCATCGAGATCGCCGCCAGGCGCCCCCGTGACATCGACGTACTCCTCACCGACGTGGTCATGCCGCAAATGCTGGGTAGAGAAGCCGCCGAACGGATCCGGGCTCTTTGCCCGGCCGTTCAGGTGCTCTTCATGTCCGGCTATAGTCACGGGGTCTTGGACACCCAGGGAGTACTCGAACCCGGCGTCAACCTCATCGAAAAGCCCTTCACCGAAGCATCGCTGCTGGCCAAGCTACGTGAGACCCTGTCCCTCCGCGGCTCATCAAGCCGCTTCTGACCAGGTTGACCCAGCAGGCCTGCGGCTAACCTCATCGAAGCCAGCAGCAGCAAAACGTCGTCCCGGGCCTGGCCGCCAACGTGATCGTGCAGGCCCGCGACGAGCGCGTCGAGCAGGTGCGGCCCCGCGACGCCGTCCGGCGGCGCAGCCCCACTCGGGGAAAGAGCCTGCGCCGTGCGCTCGGCCAGCGGGAAAAACCGGCCGGCCGCATCCCTGGCTTCCGACACGCCGTCGGTGTACAGCAACAGTTGATCGCCCTCGCCAACCGGAAACATGCTGGCCTGGCACCACCCGTCGGCCAGGTCGAGCAACCCGAGCGGCGGTGCCGGGCACGGCTGGATGACCGCCGCGGATCCGCCCCGCAGCAGCAGCGGCGGCGGGTGCCCGCAGCAGACCAGCTCCATCCATGACCCGGTGGCCCGGTCAGTGTCCGGGGTGGCCGGGAAGTTCACCAGGAGCGCGGTGACGAACCGTTCCGGATGATCAGATCGGGCGATCAGCGCGTGCAGCCGCACCGCGATGTCCGCCAGGCTGGGTTCGGCCCAGGCCAGCTCGCGCCACGCGTCGAGCACGGACAAGCCGGTGCGGTGAGCCAGCGGCCCGGTGCCCATGACGTCGCCGATGAGCAGCCGGATTCCGAACGGCGTCGCCATCGCGTCATGGATGTCACCGCTTCCGCCCTGGGCCGCAGGCAGATGGCGCGATTCGAGGTACAGCCGACCGACGTGCGCGGAGGCCGGAATGGTCATGGGGTTTCTCCCGCTGGGAACAGAGATAATTGTAGTCAGCCAGGCACAAGCTGTTGCGCAAATCGCGAGATTTGGTCGACTATTTCGCACTTAATTCGCAACACCAACGAACAGACCCCACGCAACCGCGTCATCAGTGTGTGAGGCCACTTGTACGCTGCGCACCTCGTGCCATGGCTTACCCCCTACATCGAGTACTCGCTGGGGGTGGTGGTGTAGGTGTGCCCGTTTGGTGTTCGCCATCGCAGGATGCCTGGTTCCGGCTGGGTGAGCTGCCAGCCTTCGGACTGCTTGCACCGGTGGTGATGGCGGCACAGCGGGGCGATGTTGCATTCGCAGGTTGCTCCGCCGAGGTGCCAGGCCAGTGTGTGGTCCATCCGGGTGCGCTGCACCGGGTGCTGCGGGCCCGGATCAGGTGCCGGAGCTTGCGGCTGGGCTGGTACCCGGTCTCGGCGTGCCGGTGATCGCAGGTCCCCCGGGCGACCGGGGTGAGCGTGACCCGCAGCGAGCGCAGGTAATCCTGGACCCGGGTACCGGGCGGGGGCCGCTGGCCCGGCCCGCCGCGGGTACCGCCGGTCGTGCCGGTGCCGGTGCCGGTGCCTGGTGGCGGGTGGGGTGCGGCGCCAGGTCGCGAGTACGGCGCGGTGCCAGCGGATGGCGCGGGGCCGGGTGGTGCGGGGCCCGGGGGCCCGTTACCCGGCGGTTCCGGGGCCGGCGGTTCGGGGCCGGGTGGTTCCGGGGCCGGCGGTTCGGGGCCGGGTGGTTCCGGGGCTGGCGGTTCGGGGCCGGGTGGGGCGGGGTGCTGGCCGGGGGCGCAGCCGTGGGCGGCGGCGGTCCCGTCGGGGTGCAGCGCGGTCACGCACCAGCGGGTGCGCGGGTCCCGGGCCGCCGCCGCGATCAGGTCCCGGGCGCTTTGGGCGTCCAGCAGCCCGAACCCGGCGGCCTCTCCCGGGAGGTCCGACTCCCCGGCCGCGGTGGCGGCCGGCACGGTCAGGTTCACCAGCGCCGCCAAGGCCGGCCCCGGCGACCCGCCACCGCCCTGCCCGCCCGGCTCGTTCCCCGGCCCGCCGTTCCCGGGCCCGCCGTTCCCGCCCGGCCCGCCGTTCCCGCCGTTCCCGCCGGCCGGGCCGCCGGGCCCGGGGCCGGGCAGGGTGTCCCGGCTGTCCCGTTCCTGCAGCAGGTCGAGGTAGGCCCGGCAGCGGAGCTCGCGCAGGCTGCCGGGAATCCCGGCGGCGCGCAGGTCCAGCGCCCGCTGGTCCACATGCTGCCACGACGCCAGCACCTCATCGGAGGGCATCTCCCGGGCGGTCATCCCGGCGTTCCCGGACTCCTCCCGGAACGGCCGCACATGCGCTTCTTTCCGGCGGGCCTGCTTGCGCCGCTGCGCGGACTCCGGGTCCAGCTTCAGGGCCAGCTTCGCCGCGGCGGCGCGGAGCTCCCCGTAGGTCTTATGCTGCGCCGCGGCGGCCAGCACCGGGTCGGCCCTGGCCGCATCGGCGGCGGACAGGTACAGCGTCTGCTCGAAGATGATCTTGGCGTGGACCGGGTCGACCAGCCCCGCGCCCAGCGCCGCGAACGTGACCGGCAGCCGCCCGGCCAGGTCACACGCGTACAGCACCCGGTCCGCCGCCGCCGTCCACGTCAGCCGCAACCCCGCCGCCACCTCATCAGCGGCGAACTCGCTCAGCTGCGCCCGCCCGTCCGCGGCCGGCCCAGCCGACGCGGCACCAGCCTGAGAAGCGGTCCCGGCCTGAGAAGCGGTCCCGGCCTGAGAAGCGGTCCCGGCCTGAGGGCCGGCGGCGGCACTGGCCTTCCCGGCACTGGCCTGGGCGGCCCCGGCCTTCCCGGCCCCGGCCTTCCCGGCACTGGGCTGCCCGGCACTGGCCTGATCGGTAGCGGGGCTGGCGGAGCCGGGGCTGGCGGGACCAGGGCGGCGGGCGGGGCGGCCGGGGGCGGCGGGGTGGCGCAGGGCCAGTTCCCGCATCGCGGACAGCTCCAGCCAGGTACCCCACGACGACATCCGGCGGCCGGAGGACATCACCGCGAACAGGAAATCCTCGCTCGCCCCGGCCAGGCCCGCGCCGTCGCCGCCGGCGACCGCGGCGGTCAGCCCGGCCAGCAGCGGGCCCGGCGCGATCACGGGTTCCCCGGCATCGCCGGCGAACCCGGCCAGGTCCGGCGCCCCGGCCGGCACCTCCGGGGGATCACCGCTACCCTCCTGGGAGGCCAGGTGGCCACCCCGATCGCCGGGTTCGCGGTCATGATCCGACTGGTCGGCGGGTCCCCCCTTACGGCTGTCCCTCGGACCGTTCCCTCCGGCGGGCCGCGGCGCAGAGCTGTCGGGCTCCTCGCCGTCGGGCCTGCAGCCGCGGAACGGTCCATCGGTCATGAGCTGTCTCCGCCCAGGAAATCGGTCGGGATAAGTATCCTGCTATTATATCGAACTCACGATCGAAATTCTACTCGGATAGGTTAATTCCTGAGAAGTGCTAAGAACCGCCGGGGCTGATTACACGGCTGATCTCTCGGGAGGTCAGTGGTGTAAATGATGGACGAAACGCTCCCAGGCCGTGGCTCGGGCCGCGCCAACGCCAACGCCAACGCCAACGGTATCCGCTGACCTCACGGGACCGGCTGACCTCACGGGACCGGCTGACCTCACGGGACCGGCTGACCTCACGGGACCGGCTGACCTCACGGGACCGGCTGACCTCACGGGACCGGCTGACCTCACGGGACCGGCTGAGCTAGCGGGTGACCACGGTGGTTACGGGGAGGGAGGAGTCCGCCGGCAGGTCGAGTGGGGACGGCGCGATACCGCGGGACACGACCTCCGCGCCTAGGGCGGCGACCATCGCGCCGTTATCGGTACATAGCCCGGGTCGGGGCACCCGCAGCGTGATCCCGGCCGCCTCGCACCTTTCCGCGGCGAGCGAGCGGAGCCGGGAATTGGCCGCGACACCACCGCCGACGATCAGGTTCGTGACGTTGTGCCGCTGGCAAGCCTGCACGGCCTTGCGGGTGAGCACGTCGGCGACGGCCTCCTGGAAGGAGGCGGCCACGTCGGCGGCCGGGACTGGCTCCCCGGCGGCCTGCCGTGCCTCCACCCAGCGGGCTACCGCGGTCTTCAGGCCCGCGAACGAGAAGTCGAGAGTGCCGTCGTGATACTTGCTGCGCGGGAAGCTGATCGCGGCCGGGTCACCCTCCCGGGCCGCCTTGTCGATCGGCGGCCCGCCAGGGAAGGGCAGGCCAAGCACCCGGGCCACCTTGTCGTACGCCTCGCCGGCCGCATCGTCGATGGTGGCGCCGAGCGAGATGACCTCCTGGGCCACGTCGGGGACCAACAGCAACGAGGAATGGCCGCCGGAGACGAGCAGCGCCACCGCCGGAGAGGGCAGCGCGCCGTGCTCCAACTGGTCTACCGCGATGTGCGCGGCCAGGTGGTTGACGCCGTACAACGGCTTGCCTAGCGCGAACGCATACGCCTTGGCCGCGGCCACCCCCACGAGCAGCGCCCCGGCTAGCCCGGGTCCCGCGGTGACGGCCACCGCATCGATCTGGTCCGGGCGCACCCCCGCGGTCGCGATGGCTCGTTCGAAGGTCGGGACCATGGCCTCCAGGTGCGCACGGCTGGCCACCTCGGGCACCACGCCGCCGAACCGGGCGTGCTCATCCACGCTCGAGGCCACCGCGTCGGCGAGCAACTCATGGCCGCGGACGAGCCCGATGCCGGTCTCGTCGCAGGACGTCTCGATGCCCAGCACCAGCGGGGACGTCATCAGGCCAGCTCCTTCCGCATGACCACGGCGTCGACCCCGGACGGCTGGTAGTAGCCGCGCCTGATCCCGATCTCCGTGAAGCCGTGCCGCAGGTAAAGCTGCCTGGCCCGGGGGTTGTCCTCACGTACCTCGAGCAGGACCTCCGCGCAGCCGCGTTTCCCCGCCTCGTCCACCAGCGCAGTGAGCAGCGCGGTGCCAGTGCCCTGGCCCCAGTGGGCGGGGTTTACCGCCAGCGTCACCACATCGGCCTGCGATCCACCGGTAAACATCATTCCGGCGTACCCGACCAGCTCTTTCCCCTCCTCGGCCACCAGGTAGAGCCGCCGTGAGGCCGGCTGCGCGAACTCCGCCGCGAACATCTGACGCGTCCACGCGTCCTCGGGGAACAGCTCCTGTTCCAAGGCCATGATCGCGGCCAGGTCGCCCTTGCTCATCCCGCGCAGCCGCACTCCTCGGGTATTACGTCGACGGGCCTTCATGACGGCGTGACCCGCTTAGGCGGTCCCGGCTCCCGGGCGTCGGGCCGCCGCAGGTACAGCGGCACCGGAGCGAGCAGCGGCGTCCTGTCGCGAGCCCCGGGCAGAACCCCCTCCGCAGCCCGGACCCGATTCCGATCATCCAGCTGAGCGGCGACGATCTCACAGAGCGTTCGGGCCTGCGGGTAGGCAGGCTCAGTCATCTCGCCGAACGCCTCCGGGTACAGCCGACCGCCGGTGCCGGCCACGGTGAGCTCAGGCGCCCTGGGGATCAAGGAGGCAGGACCGACCGAGGGACCTTCGAGGCGCTGGCCGTGGTCGTCGTACCGGGCCCAGTAGACCTCCTTGCGACGCGCGTCGGTCGCGACCAGGAACTCTCGTCCCGCGGTGGCCGGGACAGCGGCGGCGATGACGTCCAGGGTGCAGACGCCGTAGACGGGAATCCCGAGCACGGAACCGAGCACCCGCGCGGTCACCACGCCGACCCGCAGGCCGGTATAGGGTCCGGGGCCCACCCCGACCGCCACGCCGGTCAGCTCCGTGCGGGCGGCGCCCGCGTCGGCCATCACCTTCGCGATCATCGGTGCGAGCAGCTCGCCGTGGCGCCGGGCATCGACGGCGAACGACTCGCCGACGACCCGAGCTCCATCATGCACGGCGACGCTCACCGCGGGAGTCGCCGTATCAAAACCCAGCACAAGCACGCCGACCAGCCTAGTGGGCGCGCGGCGCGGCTGAGCCGCAGCACGGACTCGGGCGACCGCGGTCTAATGCAGCGATGCCTCGGCCGCGCGGGCGAAGGCCAGGGCGGCCGCGGACAGCTCAGAACCGGACACCGGCCCGTAAGAGCCCTTGTTGGAGTGCTCAAGCCCGTCGAGTGTCACGGTCACCACGACGTTGTGATAGCGCATCATGACGGTGGCCACGTCGGTGACCGCGCCACCCTCGCGGAATACCTGCAGGACGCTGAACGCCTGGTTACCCAGCCCGGGCAGCGTGCTCACCGGGGCCCGCGGGTCCGGGGAGTTTTTCGGCGGGTTCCGCATGTTCTCCAGCGACTGCGCGTAGGCGTCCATGGCGGCGTAAGTCGCGCTGCCGTCGCCGCTGGCCAGGCCGTTCGGTGCGTAGGCGAGCACGTCGAGTTCCATCAGCCGGTAAACGGGCGCCTGGTCGAGCGTCCAGTTACAGGCCGACTCGGCCGCGCCGTTCACCGCTAGCGGGGACGCCTGCTTGACCTTCCCCGGCAGGTACTCGCTCACCGTGGCGGCAGGCACGGCCTGGCAAGCGTTGGGCACCTGCCGGAGCTCGCCGGGCTGGAACGTGGTGATGAGTGAGCCGGGGGTCACCGCAGCCGGGCCGGGACGGCCGCCCAACAGCAGCACCGCCGCGATCACGGCTCCGGCCACCACGACCAGACCCCCGGCCATGACCAGCCAGCGGCGCCGCTTGCGGGCCGCCGCCGCCAGCGCGCGACCCCCCGGCTTACGCGGTCTGGCCCGCGGCGGATCGTCGTCGTCGGGCGTTTCCGGTAGAGCCCACGAAGGTTCCGGTTCGTCGTAGCGCAGGTCGGCCGGGTCGCTATGCCGCACGTCCGGGTCACCGGACCGCAGGTCCGCTGGGTCGATGGGACCCACGGGGTCGATCGGGCTGGGTGGACTGAAGGGGCGCTCGGGTCCCGCGGGATGGGCGGCGCCAGGCTGGGCACCGGGACCCTGGGACCTGGACCCAGGACCCGCATGCCGACCGCCAAGACCCGCGGACCAGGCACCGGAACCCTCAGGCTGAGCACCGGGGTCCGAATACTGGGCACCGGGACCCGCGTACACGCCGCCGGGACTCAACGGGCGGGCGCCGGGACCCGCATACTGACCGCGACCCGCGGGCTGACCGCCGGGACCCACGGGCTGACCGGCGGGGGGTGCGGAGCTCGCGCCTGGGGCGCTTGGTCGTCGCGGGCGGATGGGTGGGAGGTCGGCCCACGGCGGCAGGTCCTCGTCGTCGCGGTCGAGAGGGTCAGCAGACCGGCGGCCGGGCCTAGCCGGGCGGCGAGGCGGCCGGAATTCCTGCTCAGGCACGGGCGCGCCTCCGGGCTCGGGGTACGGTACGTGACGGCGCGATACGCGAAACGGGAACCACGTACAGCGGAACTATAAACGATCTCCAGCTTCCGTGCGGACCTCATGCCAACGAGAGCCATGACCATTTAGCCGGACGGTTCGGATATCGGTGTCCAGGTCGGGTTCGATGGTGATCTCAAGCCGGTCCTCGGCGAGCACCTCGGCCAGGCCCGTGCCCCACTCGACCACCGTGACGGCGGACCCCGCGTCGGTGTCCAGGTCCAGGTCGTCGACCTCATCGATGCTGCCCAGACGGTATGCGTCCGCGTGCACCAGCGCCGGGCCCGGCCCGGACAGGACCGGATGAACCCGCGCGATCACGAAGGTCGGGGAGGTGACGGGCCCGCGCACCCCGAGTCCGGCGCCGATGCCCTGCACCAGCGTGGTCTTGCCTGCTCCCAGCGGGCCGGCCAGGATCACCAGGTCCCCGGCGCGCAGCAGCCGGGCCAGCCGCCGGCCAAGGTCCCGCATGTCGGCATCGGTGGCGATCCGGAGGGCGGTGGGCACGCAGGCGGGTCCGTTCGGAAGAATCATCAGGACCAGGTTCTCTGGACACGGGCACCGATTCCGGTGGCCACCTCATATGAGATGGTGCCCAGCGCCTCGCCCCACTCCTGCGCGGTGGGCTCGCCGTCCGCCCCCGGACCGAACAGCACCACCTCGTCGCCCGCAGCCACCGGCTCGTCGCCGAAGTCCACCACGAACTGATCCATGCAGACCGTGCCCGCGATCGGCCAGCGACGGCCGCGGGCGCTGACCAGCGGCAGGCCCGCCGCGCCGCGCGGTACCCCGTCGGCGTAGCCGAGCGGCACCAGGCCCAGCGTCGTCTCGCGGGTCGTGACGTACCGGTGGCCGTAAGACACCCCGGAACCGGCCGGCACCCGCTTGACCAGGGCCAGCCGGGCGCGCAGGGTCATCGCCGGGCGCAGCCACGACGGCGCGCCGCCCGGCAGGGTGGACAGCCCGTAGATGGCCCCGCCGAACCGCACCAGGTCAAACCGGGATTCGGGCACGGTCAGCGCGGCGGCGGTGTTGGCCATGTGCCTGACCTCGGGCGTGGCCCCGGCCTTCTCCGCGGTCGCGACGGCATCGGTGAACTCGGCCAGCTGAGCCGGTACCGACGGATGGCCCGGCAGATCGGCGCAGGCGAAGTGCGACCACAGGCCGACCACCTGGAGCAGGCCGCGGGCCTGGGCGTCCAGGGCCGCGTCGACCACTCGCGGCCAGTCCGCCCGGGTCGCGCCGCCCCGGCTCAGGCCGGTGTCGGCCTTCAGGTGCAGCCGGGCCGGCCTGCCCGCACGGCCGGCCGCGGCCGCCACCTGGGCGACGAATTCGACCGAACCCGCCGACAGGTCGACGCCGCGGGCGATCGCGTCCCCGGACGCGCCGAAGGCCATCAGGCACAGCACCGGAGCGGTGATCCCGGCCTGACGCAGCGCGAGCGCCTCGGCGGTGTCGACCACCCCCAGCCAGCTAGCCCCGCCGGCCAGCGCCGCCCGGGCCGCCTGGACCATGCCGTGGCCGTACCCGTCCGCCTTCACCACCGCCATCAGCTGGCTGCCGCGTACCCGCTCGGTCAGCGCCGCGACGTTGCCGGTGATCGCGCCGAGGTCGACGCAGGCCTGGCGGTGCATGGCGGCCAGCCTACAGACTCCGGAATGCATCCGGCAGCGCCCGGACCACATCCGAGGCGCTGATCGGGGCATCGCCCGCGGTGCTTGCGTCATCGGAGGTTCGGGGGGTTTGGGGGGGTCTGGGGGTTCTCGGGACGGCTGCGATCCGGGCGGCCAGGCCGTGCAGGTACGCGGCGGCCAGGCCGGCCTGGGCGGGCTCGAGGCCCTGGGCCAGCAGCGAGCCGGCCAGCCCGGACAGCACGTCACCGCTGCCCGCGGTGGCCAGCCACGGCGTGCCAGTGGGGTTGACCAGGACCGGCTGGGCCTCGTCGGGGGACACGATGACCGTGGTGGATCCCTTCAGCAGCACGGTGACGCCGAGCTGGCGGGCCGCCCGGCGGGCATGTTGGAGCCGCTGGGCCTCGACCCGGTCCGGTTCGGTGCCCAGGAGCCGGGCTAGCTCACCGGCGTGCGGGGTGATCAGCGTCGGTGCGGCGCGCGGGAGCAGTTCCGGGTGCTGGCTCAGGATCGTCAGCCCGTCCGCGTCCACCAGCACCGGCAGGTCGGTGCGTAGGATCGCGGTCAGCCGCGCCACGGCGCCCGGATCGGTGCCCATGCCCGGGCCCGCCGTCCAGGCCTGCACCCGGCCGACCGACCCGATCAGGTCCCAGCTGCCATCCTCGGGATGCACCGTGATCACGGTCTCGGGCCAGACCTGCCGGACCAGCGCGGCGGCGCCCGGCTCGGTCACCACCCGGACCATTCCGGCCCCGCCGTGCACCGCGCCGCCCGCAGACAGCAGCGCGGCCCCGGTGAAACGGTCGCTGCCCGCGAGCAGGCCGAGGACACCGCGGCGGTACTTGTCCGATTCCGGCCCGGGACGGGGCAGCAGCGCGCTGATGTCATCCCGCTGCGGCGCACGAGCGTAGGGTCCGCCGGTGAGGTAGGGGCGAAGGCCGATATCGACGAGCTCCACGGTGCCCGCGTGGCTGGCCCCCGGGTCGACGAGCAGCCCGGGCTTGATCGCGCCGAAGGTCACCGTCACGTCGGCCCGGACGGCCGGGCCGTCGACGGTTCCCGTATCGGCGTCGATACCGCTGGGCAGGTCGACGGCCACCACGGTGGCGCCGGCTTGCCGGGCCTGCTCCACCCGCCGCGCCAGGCCGGCGAAGGGCTCCCGCAGGCCGCCCTGCCCGCCGATGCCGAGCAGCCCGTCCAGGATCAGGTCGGCGCGGTCAATCGCCCCGGCGGCCTTGTCCCCGGCGGCCTTGCTCTCGGTGATGCGGCCGCCCGCCCGGCGCAGTGCCTCGGCACCGCCCGCGTGCGTCCGGGATCCGGGTGCGATCGCGGTAACGGCCACGCCGCGGCGAGCCAGCGACGCACCCGCGTACAGGGCGTCGCCGCCGTTGTCTCCGCTGCCCGCCAGCACCACGACCCGGGCCCCGTACAGGTGGCCCGGCTGCTGGCCGAGCAGGCCAGCGCACACCGCCGCCAGCCCGGCCGCGGCGCGCCCCATCAGTGCGCCGTCGGGGACGAGTTCCATCAGGGCACGTTCGGCCGCTCGGACCGCGGCAACCTCGTAAGCGTCTCGCATGCAGTCCTACCTGAGAGCCAGCCGAACCTCGTCGGCGAGCCGGCTGATGACGCGTTCCGCGACCACCGCATCCTTGGCCTGGATCATCAGCCTGATCGTGGGCTCGGTCCCGCTGGGCCGGACCAGGATCTTGCCGTCCTCGCCCAGCTCGGCCGCGGCCCTGGCCACGGCCGCGGCGACCTGCGGCCCGAGCCGGGAAGCGTCGCCTGGCACGTTCACGAGCACCTGGGGATACTTCGGCATCATCTTCGCGGCCGCCGCCAGCGTCACGCCGCGCCGGTTCACCGCGGCCAGCAGGTGCAGGCTGGTCAGCACGCCGTCACCGGTCAACGCGTGCTCGCCGATGATGATGTGCCCGGACTGCTCGCCGCCGAGCACGTAACCACCCGCGCGCATGGCCGCGGACACGTGCTTGTCCCCCACCGGCGTCTCGATCACCTTGATGCCCGCCTCACGCATGGCCACGTGGAAACCCTGGTTCGACATCACCGTGACCACCACCGCGTCGCCGGCCAGCCGGCCCGCCTCCTGCAGCTCGGTGGCGAGCACGGTCAGGATCTGGTCCCCGTCCAGTGGCTGCCCGTCGGCGTCCACCGCGAGGCAGCGGTCGGCGTCACCGTCGTAAGCGATGCCCGCGTCCGCGCCGTACTCGGCGACCGCGTCGATCAGGGCGCCGAGCGAGGTCGAGCCGCAGCCGGCGTTGATGTTCAGCCCGTCTGGTTCGGCTCCGATGGTGATGACGTCGGCGCCGGCCCGGCGCAGCGCCTCCGGCGCGATCCGGTACGCGGCCCCGTGTGCGCAGTCGGCCACCACCCGCAGCCCGGCGAGCGGCTGCGGCTCGGGCAACGTGGCCAGCAGGTAGTCCAGGTACCGGCCGGACTCGCCGGTGGCGTCGCTGATCCGGCCGAAGTCCGCACCGGACGGCGGCTCGGGCGCCCGCGAATCCGGCGCCCGCGATTCCGGCGCCCGCGGTTTCGGCGTTCGCGGCGCAGGCCCTCTCAGCTCGGGCGTTCCCAGGTCGGGCGCTCTGAAGTGGGCCTCGATCTCGTCTTCCACCGCGTCGGGCAGCTTGACGCCACCGGGCCCGAAGAACTTGATCCCGTTGTCCTTGGCCGGGTTGTGGCTCGCCGAGATAACGACGCCGAACGCCGCGTTCAGCGTGCCGGTCAGGTACGCCACGCCCGGCGTGGGAATGACCCCGAGGCACAGGACGTCCATCCCCGCGCTCGCCAGCCCGGCGGTCACGGCGGCCTCCAGGAACTCCCCCGAGGCGCGCGGGTCCCGGCCGACGACGGCCAATCGGCGGGCTGTCGGGCGGCCTGCACCCGCCGGGTGGCCCGGCGCGCCGCCGCCGAGAACAGCGGCGGCGGCCACGCTGAGGTCCACGGCCAGCCGCGCGGTTAGATCACGGCCAGCGACACCACGGACACCGTCCGTACCGAAGAGACGACTGCGCTGACCCCCCGATTCACCCATGTCGCTCCCGCTCGTAGCTCTTGCCCGGATGCGCCCGGGCTCGTATGCGCTGGCGTGTGCTCGACAGGATCGCCGCGAGGCACTTACCGCTTGGAGTACTGCGGCGCCTTACGGGCCTTCTTCAGGCCGTACTTCTTGCGCTCCTTGACCCGGGCGTCCCTGGTCACGAAGCCGGCCTTCTTCAGCGCCGGGCGGTTCTCCGGGTCCACCAGGATCAGCGCCCGGGTCACGCCGAGGCGCAGCGCGCCGGCCTGCCCGGTGACGCCGCCGCCGGAGATCAGGGCCACCACGTCGAACTGGTTCTCCGCGCCGAGGGTCACGAACGGCTCGTTGACCAGCTGCTGGTGCACCTTGTTGGGGAAGTACACGTCGAGCGTCCGGCCATTGATCGTCCACTGGCCGGAGCCAGGGAGGATGCGGACCCGGGCGATCGCCTCCTTGCGGCGGCCCGTGCCGCCCGCGTGACCGGTCACGACCGGGCGCCGTGCGGCGGCACGCGCCGGGGCGTCCTGCGCGGTCTCCGTCGTATACTCCGACGGCACCTCCGCGCCGTACTCGTTGTCAGCGTCGGCCAACTCCGCGTCGTCCTCGACGCCTGGAGTGATTACGCCAGTGGGCTCAGCCACGGTCACTTCCTCGTACTTCCTTTGTCTACTGCGCGATCTGCGTGATCTCGTACGGCTGAGGCCGCTGAGCCTGGTGCGGGTGGTCGGGGCCCGCGTACACCTTGAGCTTGCTCAGCGTCTTGCGGCCGAGCGAGTTCTTCGGCAGCATCCCCCGGACGGCCTTTTCCACGGCCCGCTCGGGGTTGCTCGCCATCAAGGTGGAATACGAGACCGCCCGCAGGCCGCCCGGGTAACCCGAGTGCCGGTAGGCCTGCTTCTGCTCCAGCTTGTTGCCGGTAAGCGCGACTTTGGCCGCATTGATCACGATCACGAAATCGCCCGTGTCCACATGGGGAGCAAAGATCGGCTTGTGCTTGCCCCTGAGCAGCACGGCCACGTGGCTGGCCAGGCGGCCGAGTACCACGTCTGAAGCGTCGACGACATGCCACTGCCGCGTGATGTCACTGTCCTTCGGGCTGAAAGTGCGCACAGTCCTAAGCCTTCGCGTATGTCTCGTGATCTTCTCCGGCCTGCACCTGCTGGTGTGGGCCGCCCTGGGCGCTCCGCTGGCGCCGCCGCGCCGCGCTACCTGCGCGCGTATGAGAGGCACACCACGTGCATGCCCGTAGCGCATGACGCCAATGCAGCATACTCCGGTTCGCGCAGTGATGCCAAAGCGGCGAGCCGAACCGGAAAGTTCCTGGACAACCATACCGGAACCGCACAGGACGCTACCCTCGACATTATGGACCACCAGGGCTCGGGATGGACCCGTTCGGCCGCGGACACGCGCCGTCCGGCCTCCTGGTCTGGGCCGCCGACCAGCCCGGGCCACCCCAGGGATGCGGCCGACCCCAGGGACGCGGCCAGCACTGATCCACAGCCCGCACTGAACGGGCGGCCGCAACTTGGCCCCGGCGGTACCGCCGGGCAGCGGCGAGCCGGATCCTGGCCGGCGGACCGGACGCCTGCGCGCGGCTTCCCGCCGGGGCGTGCGCCGTCCACGACCCCTCCGGGCGGATTCAGTACCACGACCCCTCCGGGCGGATTCAGTACCACGACCCCTGGCGGCGGGTTTACCGCCACCACCGCTCCGGGCGGGTTCAGTGCCTGGTCCGCACCGCGGGATACGGTCTCTGGCGACGACCACGGGTACGCCACTGACGGCTATCACGAGTACGCCACTGACGGCTATCACGAGTACGGCCCTGGCGGCGACTATGAGCCGCACGGGGCGGAGCACGATTCAGGTCACCTGGACCCGATCACCCGGGTGGATCCGCAGCCTGCCGCGTCCTTGGCGGTTCCGGCCGGGCGTCGGCGCGGCGCGAAAGCCAAGCCGAAGCGCGGCCTGGCCTCCCGCCCGGCGCTGCTGGTCGCCGTCGTGGTCGTGGTCGTGGCCGCGGCGGGGTTCGGCGGGTACAAGTTCTTTTACGAGCCGCGGGTCAACGCGCCCGTGTCATCGTCGCTGCGGCTGCCCACGACCGCGCCCGGGTCGTCGGACTTCAACCAGTCTCTGGGCCTGTGGCAGCACATCGGAACCAGCGCCCAGGACCCAGACCCGCTCACGGTCGAGGAGCTCTTTCCACCGCAGTTCGTGCTCGACGGCAGTTCCTACGTCAGGACGGCCGCGAGCGTGAGCAAGAGCTGCACCCAGGCGGTGTACGGGGCACAGTTGCAGGCGGCGCTGCAGTCGGGTCACTGCACCCAGGTGGCGCGGGCGACCTACCTGTCGGGCAACGGCCAGATGATGGGCACGGTGGGCGTGCTGAACCTGGTCAGCTCGGCCGCCGCGAGCAAGGCCGGCCAGGTCACCGGGCCGCAGGCGATCATCGCCCCACTCAGCGCGAAGACCGGCCCGACGAAGAAACTGGGCAACGGGACCGGGGTCGTCCAGGCGGAGGTCAAGGGGCACTACCTGATCATGATGTGGGCCGAGTTCGCCGACCTGAAGTCACCGTCTAGCTCGGCGGCGAAGCAGGAGCTTGAGCAGTTCGCCGCCAACCTGGTAACCGGTAGCGCCAACATCAACCTCAGCACCAGGATGCTCACCGGCAAGGCTCAAGGCAGCCAGAGCTAGACGGGGACGGGGTCAGGCGGGCTGCCATAGCTCGACTCGGTTGCCCTCAGGATCGGTGACCCAGCCGAAACGGCCGACACCCTCCATGTCCTGCGGCTCTTCAGCCACGTCAGCTCCCTTGGCGCGCAATTGCGCGAGCATCGCATCCAGGTCTCGAACCCGGAAGTTGAGCATGGCCTGCTGGGCGCGGGACCCGAAGTAGCCGGTCTCGGACTCGAACGTCGCGAACACCGTCAGCCCGCTTTCCTGACGCCACAGGCCGTTCTCGTCGGCGTCCAGACCCAGGCAATCGCGATACCACGCGCCCAGGGCCACCGGATCGGCGGCCCGCATGAAGTATCCACCGATTCCAATCACACGTTCCATGCCGCTATCCTGCCAGGACGGCCACCACCCGCCTCGCCCGGCACACCCGTGCTGGGCTGGTCCCGCCTTATTAGGTCCATCGGTGTTGCTGGGATGCGCCACATCCGCACAGTGCCCTCGCGGTCGGGCGCCGCGCGTGGATGATGGCCAGGCCCCCGGCCTCCCCCGCACCTGCTGGCACATGAATCACGGATACCGGCTTGGGCGCTGGCCACCGGGCCCTTTCCAACCTGCACGCTGAACCCTTGTGCCGGCTGTAGCCGGCACAAGGGGTTCAACGTGTCGGCCGGATGTGATGATGTCAGCCCTGGGATACGCGGTACTGGCGCAACACTTATGGCCCATCGGGTGGTCAGGTTCGGGGCTCTGCCACCGCGGAGCTGAAACAGCGCCCCGGAGGTAAGAGCGTGCGCAGCCGGCGGGCATCGGCGGCGCGGGCGGCCAGGGCATCCGCCGGGGGGTAGCCGACTTCCTCCAGGCAGAGCGCGTGGGGTGCCATGACCCGGACCGCGGGATCGCGGATGGCGGAGGCGAGGACTTCGGCGGGCCAGCCGGCTGGCCGGCGTCCCTCACCGACGGCGATGAGCGCGCCGACCAGAGCGCGGACCATGTTGTGGCAGAACGCGTCCGCGACCACGGCCGCGACCGCGACGCCGTCGGAGTCCCGGTGCCAGCTCAGGGTGCGCAGCGACCGGATGGTGGTGGCGCCTTCCCGGCGGCGGCAGAAGGCGGCGAAATCATGCTCACCCAGACAGGAGCGGGCCGCCTCGTTCATGGCGGCGATATCCAGCGGCCGGAAGTACCACAGCGTTTCGTGCCGGCGCAGCGGATCCGCGGTCGCCGAGTCGTCACAGACGCGGTAGGAATAGCGACGCCACAGCGCCGAGAACCGCGCGTCGAAGCCGGCCGGCGCCAGGTCCGCGGCGCGGACCCGGACGTCGACCGGGAGGATCCCGGCCAGCCTGGTCAACACCCGGCCGGCCCCCGTGGCCCCCGTGGCCCCCTTGGCCCCCTTGGCTCCCCTGGACCCCTTAGACCCGTTGGACCCCCTGGACCCCCTGGCCTCCGTGATCCCCTGCGCCCACGCAGCGGCCGGGACGTCGCAGTGGACGACCTGGCCGCGTGCGTGCACGCCGGCATCCGTGCGCCCGGCCACCGTCAGCTTCGGCGGGCCGGGCAGTCGCAGCACCCGGCCCAACGCCATCGCCACGGTTTCCTCAACCGTGCGCCGGCCCGGCTGAGCGGCCCAGCCAGAAAACCCTGACCCGTCGTAGGAAAGATCAACCCGAAGCCGAACGGTCCGTGGTTCTTCCTCCACGCCAACCTCACCCGGGTCAGGGCCCAGCCGTCGAGGATCCGACTCAGCCGACCGCAGGACCGGACCTAGGCGTCCTCATCCTCGGCATCGTCCTCGTCGCTGGCGTCATCGCTGGCGTCGTCGCTGGCGTCATCGCTGACATCATCCGCGACGTCGCCGTCGGCAGCGACCTCATCCGCGCTGGGCTCGTCCGTCGCGATCGGCGCCTCGTCGGCCTCGGCCACCGCGGTGGCCGTGGCCGGCGTTCCCGCCGTGGC
>JBEKKH010000151.1:0-13564 GCA_050010815.1 Streptosporangiaceae bacterium
ATGATCCCGTTGGAGAACACCAGCCGGTGGCCGCGCCGGGTCAGCCAGCGGGGCAGGAACGAGTCCTCGGCGACGAAGCTGGCCAGGAACGGGAACCCGGTGAAGCTGGTGTTGCCGCCGGTAAACAAGATCGCGGCGGTGGCCGCCTGCAGGATGAGGAACATGACCTGCCCGGCCGCCGACGGCCCGAAGACCTGCCGGGCTTCCTGCGCGATCACGGTCGGGAACCCGGCGGTGTAGGGGGTGGCGTGGGTGACGTGCGCAAGCCAGGAGATCCCCGCGATCAGCACCGCGACGATCGAACCCTGCATGGCCAGGATCTGCCGGGCGTTGCGCCCTTCCGGCGGCCGCAGCGCGCTGACCGCGTTCGACACCGCCTCGATCCCCGTCAGCGACGAGCCGCCGTTGGCGAAGGCCCGGGCCATGATGTACAGGGCGCCGAAGGCGATCAGCCCCGTATGCGACCCGATGCCGACCGTGCCGGTGCCGGTCACCACGTGGTGCAGGCCGCCGGTCAGCTCGCGCGTCACCCCGGTTACGATCATCGCCAGGACCGAGCCGGCGAACAGGTACGTCGGGAGCGCGAAGATCCGGCCGGCCTCGCGCAGCCCGCGCAGGTTGGCCAGGCACATGAGCAGGATCGCGATCACGGAGATGACCAGCAAGATCTTGGGTCCGATGACCGGGATCCGGGACAGCGCCGGGAACGCGGACACGATCGCCGCGCTGCCCGCGGCGGTCTGCACCGCGACCGTGACCACGTAGTCGATCAGCAGCGCGACCGCGGCCACCTGGGCCACCCGCGGGCCGAAGTTCTCCCGCGCCACCACGTACGAGCCGCCCGCCCGGGTGTAGACAGAGACCACCTCCCGGTAGGACAGCACCACCAGGACCACGCCAAACAGGACCAGCAGTGTCATCGGCAACACCAGCGTGAACGCGGCCATGCCGAAGAACGGGAGCAGCGCGTAGAGGATTTCCTCGGTGCCGTACGCCGCCGAGGAGAGCCCGTCGCAGGACAGCACACCCAGCGCCAGCGGCTTGGACAGCCGCTCGTTCTTCAGCTGTTCGGTCACCAGCGGCGCGCCGAGCGCGCGGCGCTTGACCGAGTACCAGAACCCGTCCGGCAGCTCGGCCAGCCGGTGCAGGACCGGTCCGGCCGCGGGCGGCAGCTCCGGCTCGGCCGCCTGGCGGTGCGCAACTGCCACCATCGTCATCTCCTCATCGCGCGCGGGGAATGACTCAAGCCAACCGCGGCGCCCCTCCGCCGGGCAGAGTCAGAAAGGGGCTTAGGCACGGGACCTTTGGCACCTGGTGAAGTGAGTTACGTCTCTTCCGGGCCGGGACGCGCCCCGGCGATGCTGAGACCATGACGCACGCATACGTGGAAGACGTGATGACCGCCGATGTCGTGGCGGTCCGGACCAACGTGTCCTACCGGGACCTGGCCGTCGGCCTCCGGACGCACCGGGTCAGCGGCTTTCCCGTGGTCGACGACGAAGGCAAGGTCGTCGGCGTGGTGTCCGAATCGGACCTGCTGGCCGTCGGCACCCCCGGCTCGGCCGGGGGCCACGAACATCCTGCTCTTCATCTTCCTCATCTTCATCTTCATCATCACCAGCACCAGCACCAGCACCAGCACCAGCACCAGCAGCAGAAGCATCAGCAGCAGCAGCAGCGGCCGGTCGCGGTGCAGCCGGTCGCGGTGCCGACGGCCGCGGACCTGATGACCCATCCGGCCGTGACGATCCGCCCGGACGAGACCGTCCGCCACGCCGCCGAGCTGATGTTCGCCCGCAAGCTCAGGCGGCTGCCTGTCGTGGACCGCGCCGGGCGCCTGGTCGGCATCCTCAGCCGGGCCGACGTGCTCAGCGTCTTCGCCCGGCCCGACGAGGAGATCCGCCGCGAGATCACCCAGGACGTGTTCATAGACGGGTTCTTCCTGGACCCGGCTCCGTTCACGGTGACCGTCGAGGACGGGATCGTCACCTTGGCCGGAAACCTGGGCAGCGCCATCCTCGGCCGTAACCTCGTCGATGCGATCCAGCAGCTCGAGGGCGTGGTTACCGTCCGTGACCGCTTCACCTACCCGCTACCCTCCCAGCTCACTGAGCTGGGCTCACCAAGCCAGGCTCACTAGGCCAGGCCAACTAAGGAGGCCAGCCATGGCCGTATTGCCCGTCGTGGCCGCTACCGACGGTTCTGAAGAATCCATCCGGGCGGTCGAATGGGCCGCCCGCGAGGCCGGCCTGCGCGACGCCCCGCTGCGGATCGTGTCCGCGGTCGGGCTGCTGCCCCGGATGATCGGACGCCCGGGCGGCTCCGGCTTCGACACCGTGGCCACCGCCATCGCCAAGGACCGGGACCGGGCCCTGGCCGCGGCGGCCACCCGGGCCACCGAGCTGGCCCTGGACCTGCTCATCGACACCGACCGGCTGGCCGGGCCGCCCGCCCAGGCCGTGACGCAGAGCGGTTCGGGCGCGCAGCTGCTTGTCGTCGGTTCCCGCGGGACCGGCGCGTTCACCGCGATGGTGCTCGGGTCGGTCAGCCGCTATGCGGCCACCCACGCGTCGTGCCCGGTCGTGGTGGTCCGCGACGTGCCCGCGGTCCCGCACCGCCAGGTCGTCGTCGGCCTCGGTGACCTGGACCACTGCGCCGATGCCCTCACGTTCGCGTTCGAGGAGGCCAGCCTGCGCGACGCTAGCCTGGTCGCCGTCCACGCCTGGCACGCACCGCAGTCGGAGGTCTCCCGGGCCGGCCAGTGGTTCACCGCCCCCGGCGTGCTCGCCGTCGAAGCAGAAGCCGGCCGCCAGCTGGCCGAGCTGCTTGCCTCCTGGCGCGCGAAGTACCCAGACGTCCCGGTCAGCCCCGACGTCGTGCCCGGTCACCCGGGCCGGGCCCTGGCCGGCCTGTCGGCCCGCGCCGACCTGGTGGTCATCGGCAGGCACGCCCGCCACTCCGGCCTGGCCGGACCGGGCACGGTCACGCACGCCGTGCTGAACCACGCGCACGGCACCGTGGTCACGGTTCCCTCGTCATGAGCATCCCGCTGACACCGGGCGCGCCGCCGCGCGGCGTCAGCGGGCGATAACCGTCCCGGGCGGTCCCTGCGCCCCGGTGACCCTGATTAACTCATTGCGATTCATCCCTATCCCGCGCCTGGCTGGGCGGCAGAGCCTTACGTCCTTGATCATTCGCCGGAAGGCCCAGGTCACGGGCCTTTATCAGGAATAGGGCGGGACGTCAGCCGGGTCGGTGTGGACGACGCCGACAGGGCAGGGCGCGTGGTGCAGGACGGCCTGGGCGACCGCGCCCAGCCGCATGCCGTCCACGCCGCCGCGGCCGCGGGCGCCCACCACGAGGAGCTGGGCCCCGCGGGCGGCGGTCAGCAGTTCGGCCCGCGGGGTGCCGGCCACGACGCACCGCCGCACCGTGACATCGGGGTGCTCCTTCTCCGCCACGGTCATCAGGTGATCGAAGTCCTCTTCCCGCTGTGCCATCTCGCCGAGCCGGGCGGCCGAGTCGGCCGGCGCGCAGACCGCCAGCAGCGGCACGTCCCGCAGCGCCGCCTCCTCGAAGGCGAACGCCAGCGCGGCGAGCGAGGCCGCGGAACCGTCCAGGCCAGCCACGACAGGGCCCGGAGACTGGCTGACCGGCCGCCACTGGCCCCGGATGGCCACCACCCTTCCGCTGGCGTGCCCGGCTACCTGCCAGCAGACCGAGCCGAGCAGCAGGTGAGGCAGTTCGCAGGGGCCGCGGGCGCCGACCACGACCATCTCGGCGGTGCGGCTGCGCTCGCACAGCACCTCAGCGGCCAGCCCGTCGGCCAGCGCCGGGCGCACCCGGCCGGGTCCCAGCGCCAACTCGGCGTAGGACAGCCCGCGATCCAGGATCTCCTGGCCGTATTGCCTCATCAGACCGTAGACGGGGGAATCGGCGGGTAGCGCGCTCTCGCCCGGTGCCCAGGCCAGGCACACCGTCAGCGTCGTGTCCCGGGCCCTGGCTTCCCTGGCCGCCCAGTGCAGGGCCTGATCACTGCCCGGTGACCCGTCGTAGCCCGCCACGATCCCGTAGTTGGTTCCGGTCATGATGACCTCCTCGCCGGCCGGCCCTTTGGCTCACGCCCGCCCATCACGCCAACCTCGTCCCGGCCCGCCGGCCGGGGCAGGGGCAAAGGTCCCGGGCCGGGTCACGCGGAGCCGCCCGCGCCCGAGCCGGGACCAATGTCCGACGGGCCGGGGTGAGGTCACCTCCCCGGCGCACCGACCGGGGTGAGGTCACCTCCCCGGCGCACCGACCGGATCGAGGCGGCACTCCGGGTGACCATGATCATGCTGGCCCTGGTCGCGGTCCCGTTGACCGCGGTCGCGGTCGCCGCTGGGCCGATCACGTTCCGGCCGGGGAGATGACGAGTCTGGCGATCCACCATGGCAGGGCGGCGGCGGGTACGCCGCTGACGCCCGTTGCGGCCGCGGGCGCCTGTTCCTGGTGCGACGGAGAAGCACGTGTGCGCCTGCGCTGAGCCGGGCCAGAGCCAATGATTGAATCCGGGCTGACCTGTGAATAGGTGCAGGTGATGCTGGTGTGACTGATGACGCATTTACACGCCATTATGGCGTCGGGCACCGACACCCTGACTCCGTGGCGGATCTGGTGCATCCCCGTGCACCGGATCCGCCGCCCGGCCCGGTGCCGCCTAGCGGGGGGGGTGGCGGGGTTGCCGGGGCGGGTGCGACGGATGGGAAGGTGAGGCGAGCAATGGCGAGGCGGCACGACCGGCAGCGGAATGCCGGCTCGTGTCCGATGGGGCTACCTGGCCTGCCGTCTGCCGGGCCGCCGCATGCGCAGGACACCGAGGAGAAGGGCACCGAGGAAAACGACAATGCCGATGATCAGCAGGTACAGCAGTCCCTTCGCTACCACGCCCACGATGCCCAGCGCGATCGCCACGATTATCAGTAGCAGGACGAGGGCAATCATGTGATCCTCTGCTCGGTCGGGCGGGCTCAGCGGCGAGCTAGCCTGCGCTCACCGCCGGTGCCTAGCTCGTACGCCAGGCCGTAGTGCTTAAAGACCGCCTCTTCGTCGGCCGCAAGCAGCTCGCCGTCGGTGTCAATCGATGGGGCGTCCTTCACCTGCTTCTTGTCGTAGGCGACCTTGACGTACCCGGGGCCCACGGTCGCATGGTCAAGGGGCACGAACACCAGCCGGTGCCGAGTCGGCATCCCGACCCGGACCGTACCGAACGACGGCTGGTCGGTTGCGGTGTCAACGTAGACGGCCTCAAGTTCACCGATCTTGTGACCTTGGGCGTCGACAACGTCGCGGCCCCGCCATTCCCGGATGTTGGCCGCCTCGAACATGCCAGTCTTCTTCCCGCAGCCCCGCACCGCTATTTCTTAAAGCAAGTCTACCCGGGTGGCGTGGCGCAGGCACGACCCGCCAGACCCAGCGGGCGCAGGGCGTTACTTCAGCTGCGGGCCGGCCAAGCGGTCGCGTACCGTCACCATGCCGTCGACACTGCGGGCACCGGTGCGGACATCCCAGCCAATGGCCGGGGTCTCCGGGGTCTCCGGGGTGCCCTCCACGGTCATCACGCCGTCCTTCACGATGACGGAGTACCAACCCGGCTCGGAGAGCCGGGGAATCACCTGGCTGATGATCTCGACGCGGATCTCCTCATCCAGGCGGTCGTAGACGGCCAGCACGTCGGTCCGGCTGATCATCCCGGCCAGCCGGCCAGCCGCGTCGACCACCGGCAGTCGCTTGAGCCCGCGCACGTACATCAGCCGGGCGGCGCGCGAGATCGTGTCATTCCCGGTGACCGTGACCGCCGGGCTGGTCATCAGGTCGGCCGCCGTGGTCCCGGCCGCCTTCCTGAGCTCGCTGCGGTGCACCAGGCCCGTGCTGCCCTCGGGGCCGCCGGCCAGGGTTTCCTTGGCCAGCAGGTCGGCCTCGGAGACGACGCCGAGGACCCGCCCGTCGCGGTCGAGCACGGGAAACCCGCTTACGCCGGACTCGCGGAGCATCGCGGCGAGCTGCTTGACTGCCGTGGTCTCCGGCACAGAAATCGGATGAGTGGACATGACGTCTTTGACGACGGCCTTCATCGTTACCAGCTCCGCTTACTCGCTACCTAAAGCGCCAGTCTCGTTCCCCCGTCCACGACGCACAGGGCCGTTGGTCCGGTATGGTCCCGCTGAAGGTCATCTCGGCGGCACCGCCTGAACCTCGTCCACCGGTCAAGTGGTGTTATCTTCCGGCACGTTAACCGCCTTAATTCGTGTTTATGGTACAATTTACTCACCGGAAAAGCCGCCGCAACATCGGTACGCGAGGGAAGCCGGATAACGCCTCAGCGAACCGCTCCCATTCGTAATGGAAGTAATTCCAATGACCGAGCCAATGGCGCCAGACGGCACGACCAACGCGAAGCTGCCCCCCTCAGCCGACGGGTCCGACGGGTCCTCGGCTGTGCCGCGGGCACTCGAGCCCGGGCGGCTGCAAGAAGTCTCCGTGGCCGGGATACCGGTCGCGGTGCTCGATCCGGTCATCGGGGCCGTCCGATACGCGCGGCTGATCACCGCGGCCGCCCGGTTCCGGGACAGGCTCGGTCCGCGGACTATCTGGAATCTCAATTCGACCGCGGTGGGCGGCGGGGTCGCGGAGATGCTGCACGTGCTCCTGGCGTATGTCGGGGGCCTGGACATCTCGGTCCGCTGGGCGGTGATCGGCGGCGATCCTGACTTCTTCGCGATCACCAAGCGGCTGCACAATCAGATTCACGGCCACGCCGGGGGCGGCGGGCCGCTGAGCAGCGCTGACTCCGACCACTACGCGCAGGTCCTCGCCGCGAATGCGGACGAGCTGCTGAGGCAGGTGCGGCCGGGCGACATCGTGCTGCTGCATGACCCGCAGACCGCCGGGCTGGCCGCACCCCTGGTCCAGGCCGGCGCGCGGGTATTGTGGCGCTGCCACATCGGCGTGGATAGGCAGAACGACACCACGCGCGCGGCATGGGATTTCCTGCGGTCATATCTGGCACCCGCGCACGGCTTCGTTTTCACCCGGCGGCAGTACGTGCCGCCGGGAATTGCCCCGGAACGAGCCTGGATCATTCCGCCGTCCATCGATCCGTTCTCCGCGAAGAACCAGCCACTCGACGCCGCCACGGTACAGGCGATCCTGGCCAGGGTAGGGGTCCTGGACGGCGAGCCGCCCCGGGCGCCCGGCCGTTTCGTGCGCCGCGACGGGACGGCCGGGGAAGTCACCCGCGCCGGGCTGGTGACCGGGGACGGCAGGCCCGGCCCGGCCGACCCGGTTGTCGTGCAGGTCTCGCGCTGGGACAGGCTCAAGGACCCCTCCGGGGTCATGCGCGGTTTCGCCGAGCACGTGGTGCCCGGCGGCGCCGGGCACCTGATGCTTGTCGGCCCCATGATGAGCGACGTGGCCGATGATCCCGAGGGAGCCCTCGTCCTGGCTGAATGCCTGGCGCAGTGGCGGAGCCTGCCCGCGGCGGCCCGCGCGCGGGTGCTGCTGGTGACCTTGCCGCTTGACGACGTCGAGGAAAACGCGGCGATGGTTAACGCGATCCAGCGTCATGCGCAGGTGATCGTGCAGAAGAGCCTCGCCGAGGGCTTCGGGCTGACCGTAGCGGAGGGCATGTGGAAGACCCGCCCGGTCATCGGCTCGGCGGTCGGCGGGATCCAGGACCAGGTCGTCGACGGCACCGGTCTGCTGCTGCGCGACCCGGCCGATCTGACCGCGTTCGGGTCGGCGGTGCGGCAGCTGCTCGACCATCCAGGCGAAGCCCAGCGCATGGGCCAGGCGGGCCAGGAGCACATTCGCAAGCATTTCGTCGGCGACCACCACCTGCTGCGATGGGCAGAGCTCATCGACACGACCATGGGGGGTTAAGTCCCCGGACCGGTCACTCACGGAGAGCGCTGGAAGTGCCAGGCCTGCCCGGACGTGATATCACTGTTATCACGCCCCAGGGTTCGGTCCAGGCCCCAATGGACCCGGTAAGAGGGACTTAAGTCCCTCATGCGAGGAGGTTGTATCGCGGTGGCGGAGCCGCGGGCAGCCCTAGGCCGTCACCGTGGATGCTACAGCTTGCGGATCGCCTGGCTAATTACCGCGCGGGTCCGGGACCTTTGGCCCTTAGACGGCCGCGCCGATCGTATTAGGCTCGGGTCCAGCAGAAAGAACGCAAAGCCATTTACCTTCGTACGCACGCCTTATAGGCGGCGGACTTCGCATCTGGACCTCGCTCAGCCGGCCTCAGCCAGCCTCGCTCGGCGATCTGGCCGTCGCGGACCGCGTATTCGTCCAGGCCGTGATGGCCGAAATTAGGGAGATGCTCCTACATGGACTTCGAGTTGACCGATGAGCAAGAGCTGATCCGCGAGGCGGTAAGGGAATTCGCCGAGGCCGAGGTGGCGCCGATCGCCGCCGAGCTGGACCGTGATCACCGCTTTCCCACTGAGCTTCTGCCGAAGCTGGCGGAGATGAATCTCATGGGCATGCCCTACCCGGAGAAGATGGGTGGCGCGGGAGCGGACTACCTGAGCTACGTCATCATGATCGAGGAACTGTCGCGGGCGTGCGCGACCACCAGCGTCGTCGTGTCGGCGCACAGCTCCCTCGCCACCTGGCCGATCTACAAGTTCGGCACCCCGGCGCAGCAGGACAAGTACCTCCCCGACATGGCGTCGGGCCGCCGCCTGGGCGCCTTCGCGCTGACCGAGCCCGGCGCGGGCACCGACGCGGCTGCGGGCACCACCACGGCGGTGCGCAGCGGCGACGAGTACATCCTCAACGGGTCGAAGATCTTCATTTCGAACGCTCCGTACGCCGAGATCTACATTGTCTTCGCCAAGACCGATCCGGCCCAGGGCACCAAGGGGATAAGCGCCTTCATCGTGGAGAAGGACACTCCCGGGTTCTCCGTCGGCGAGGCCGAGCACAAGCTGGGCATCCGCGGTTCGAGCACGCCGCCGCTGTACTTCTCCGACTGCCATATTCCCGCCGATGCGCTGCTGGGCGGGGAGGGTAACGGCTTCAAGGTCGCCATGCAGACCCTGGACGGCGGCCGGATCGGCATCGCCGCGCAGGCGCTCGGCATCGCCCAGGCCGCCCTCGACGCGTCGGTCGCCTACGCCAAGGAGCGGGTCCAGTTCGGCAAGCCGATCGCGGCCCTGCAGGCTATCCAGTGGATGATCGCCGACATGGCCACCGAGATCGACGCCGCGCGGCTCCTGGTCTATCGCGCCGCCTCGTGCGTGGACAACGGCCGCCCCTATTCCACCGAAGGGGCGATGGCCAAGCTTTTCGCCTCGGAAACCGCCACCCGGGTGGCCGGCAAGGCCATCCAGATCCACGGCGGATACGGCTACACGGAAAGTTACCCGGTGGAGCGGAACTGGCGGGACGCCAAGATCACCGAAATCTACGAGGGCACGTCCGAAGTGCAGCGCATGGTCATCGCGAGAAGCTGCCTGCGATGAGGGAGCTACCTGCGGTGAAGGGAGGATCGTGATGAGGATTGTGGTCGCCTATAAGTGGACCAGGGACCCGGAGGAGGCCACGGTAGGCGCCGACGGCACGGTGGACTGGAGCCGGGCCAAGCCTGGCCTGTCCACCTACGACCCCGGGGCCATGGAGCTGGCCCGCCAGCTCGCCGAGGCAACGGGCGCCGAGCTGATCGGCGTGACGGCCGGAGGCAAGGGCGTCGCGGCGCCGATCGCGTCCAAGGCCGCCCTGGCCCGCGGCCTGGACCGGGTGGTCATCGTCGAGGACGAGGCGCTAGCCGGCGCCGGGCAAGGCGAGCTGGCCGCGGTGCTGGCCGAGGTGATCAGGCATATCGGCGACGTCGACCTGGTCATCACCGGCGACTCCTCGGTCGACGTGGCGGCCAAGATGGTCCCGACCGTGCTGGCCGGCGAGCTGGGCTGGCCGGCCGTGGCCGAGGTCGCGGCCGTGTCGGGCACAGGGGTCCGGGCCGGCGCGCTGCGCGTGGAGCGAGCGATTCCGGGCGGCGTGCAGGTGCTCGAGGTCAGCGGTCCGGCGGTGCTGGCCGCGTCCGCCGATGCCGCGGTGCCCCGCGTCGCTGGCATGAAAGAGCTCCTCGCGGCGGCCAAGAAGCCGGTGGAGCGGCTCGATCTCGCCGCGCTCAAGGTGCCATCCGGCGCGGTCATGACCGTGACCGGCCGGTCACGGCCCGAGCGCAAGGCCCGCAAGGGCCAGCTCATCGACACCACCGACCCGGCCGCGGCCGCCGCCGAGCTGGTCACCGCCCTGCGCGAAGCCGGGCCGCTAGAAGGGAACCGGCCATGAGCGTGACCGCCTGGATCATCGTCGGTGACCAGCCGACGATCGGCAACCTCATCACGGTCGCGCGCGCGCTGGGCGGCCCGGTCGGGGCCGTGGTCGCCGGGTCCCGCTCGGTGGCCGAGAGGGTCGCGGCCAGCGGCGTGGACCAGGTGGTCTGGTGCGGCGTGCAGGATGACGCACCCGCTGAAGCGAACGCTTCGGCGGTGGCGCAGGCCGTCGCCGCCGACCCGCCGCGAGTGCTGCTGGCCGGCCGCAACCCCGGCGAGCGGGTGCTCCTGGGTGCCGCCGCTGCCGCGGTCAAGGCGGCCGTCCTGACCGGCGCCCGTTCGGTATCGGTCGACGGCAAAGGCGTCGTCGTGGTCAACTCCGTCTTCGGTGGCATCGCCGAGGAGACCGTCGCCGTTTCCGGCCCGGTGGCCCTGCTGCTCGACGGCGGCCCCGTGCCGCCCGTCGATCCCGCGAGCCCCGCCGTGCCCATCGAAGAGGTCACCGTCACGCCGCTTGGCCTGAAGGTGATCGAGACCAGGGCGTCCGGCTTCGACCAGGTGGACCTCAACTCCGCCCACCGGGTGATCGGCGTCGGCCGTGGCCTGAAGGCCAAGGAGGACCTCGCTCTCGTCGAGGCGCTGGCCACCGCGATCGGCGCCGAGGTCGCCTGTTCCCGGCCGGTGGCCGAGGGCCTGAACTGGATGGGCAAGGACCGCTACATCGGCAGCTCAGGCGCGCACATCGCGCCCCAGCTCTACCTTGCGATCGGCGTCTCCGGTCAGCTTCAGCACATGGTCGGCGTGCAGGGCGCGGAGATCATCGTGGCGATCAACTCCGACCCGAACGCCGCGGTCTTCAGCCACGCCGACTACGGCCTGGTCGGCGACCTCTACCAGCTCGTGCCCGCGATAACCGCGGCCCTGAAATGACGGTGCCCAATGACGCAGACAGCTGAGCCCGACTTCGAGGTCATCGTCATCGGGGCCGGCATCGCCGGCTGCGTCGCGGCCTATCAGCTGGCCCGGCAGGGACGCTCGGTGCTGCTGATCGAGCGGGGCGAGGCGCCCGGCTCGAAGAACCTGTCCGGCGGCGTCCTGTACTCCCGCGGCATGCAGCAGGTCTTCCCCGACTTCCTGACCGAGGCCCCGGTCGAGCGCCGGATCACCCGCAACTACATCAACTTCCTCAACGCCGACAGCTCGGTCGCCATCGACTACAAGGACGCCAGGCTGGCCGACCCGGTCAACGCCGTCACGGTGCTGCGCGCCAAGCTGGACGCCTGGCTGGCCGCCAAGTGCGAGGAAGCCGGCGCCCTCATCATGCCCGGCGTCCGGGTGGATCGCGTCCTGACAGAAAACGGTGGCCAGCGGGTCGTCGGCGTCCAGGCCGGCGACGACGAGTTGCGGGCCCAGGTGGTGGTCGCCGCCGACGGCGTGAACTCCTTCATCGCCAAGGAGGCCGGGCTGCGCCGCCAGGACCCGCTGAACCACCTCGCCGTCGGCGTGAAATCGGTGGTCAAGCTGCCCAGGGAGACGATCGAGGCCCGGTTCAACCTCACCGGCGACGAGGGCGCGGCCGTCGCCGTGGTCGGCGACTGCACCCAGGGAGTGGGCGGCGGCGGTTTCCTCTACACCAACATCGACTCGCTGTCCGTCGGCATCGTCGTCCGGCTGGACGACCTCACCGCGAAGAAGAAGGTCGTCACCGACATCTTCGACCACTTCCTGGCGCACCGGTTCATCGCCCCGTACCTCGACGGCGGCGAGCTGCTCGAGTACGGCTGCCACCTGGTCGCCGAGGGCGGCATGGCGATGATCGGCGAGATCGCCATGGACGGCATGCTCGTGGTCGGTGACGCCGCCGGGCTCACCCTGAACACCGGCCTGACCGTGCGGGGCATGGACCTCGCGGTCGGCTCCGCGGTCGCCGCGGCGCAGACCATCGGCTCCGCCCTGGACGGCAAGGACACCTCCAAGGCCGCCCTGGCCGGCTACCGCCAGCGCCTGTTCGCCTCCTACGTCGGCCAGGACATGAAGACCTACGCCAAGGCCCCGTCGTTCCTTGAGGTGGAGCGGATGTACAAGCAGTACGGCGAGCTGTTCGCCAACGTCCTGTACGGCACGTTCAGCCTGGACACCCAGCCGCGCCGGCATCTGCTCAAGGTGGCCCGCTCGTCGCTGGCTAAGTCCCCGGTGAAAATGAGGCAGCTCGTCAGGGACGGCATCGCCGGAGCGAGGGCGCTATGAAACCCCTGTCCGTCCCCGACCGGCTGACGAAGAACCGCTTCAACCTCGATGAGGAGGAATCCCACATCGAGGTCGACCAGGAGATCGCCAAGGCGACAGGCACCGGCCGTGCCATCGTCGCCTGCTGCCCCGCCCACGTCTACACCGAGGAACCCGACGGGACCATCTCGGTCGAGTACGCCGCCTGCCTGGAGTGTGGCACCTGCCTGGCCGTCGCCGCCCCCGGCGCCCTGAAGTGGCACTACCCAAGGGGCGGGTTCGGCGTCCAGTTCCGCGAAGGCTAATCAGTCCTCCCTTAATGAAATAGCCCGAGCCGGGGAAAGGGCGCCGGCTCCGATCCCCGGAAATAGCCATGGTTAGGGACCAAAGCCACTAGCCGGAGAAAAGCCGCGAACGTACGACGAATTACGTATAGCACGTGCCGCGGACCGACGAAGGCCACGGAGCCCAGCACCACGGCCCGCACAGATATGAGGAGACCCGATGTCAGACAGAATCGCGATAGTGACCGGAGCAGCCCGCGGCATAGGCGCGGGGACGGCCATCAGGCTCGCCGCCGACGGTATGGCCGTGGCCGTCCTCGACCTCAACGAGGCCGACTGCGCCGCCACGGTGAAAGAGATCGAGAACGCCGGCGGGCGTGCGCTCGCGGTCGGTGCCGACGTCAGCAAGACCGATCAGGCGAACGCCGCGGTCGAGCGGGTGGCCGCCGAGCTAGGCGCGCCGACGGTGCTGGTCAATAACGCCGGGATAACCCGCGACGCCATGCTGTTCAAGATGACCGACGAGCAATGGGACTCGGTGGTCGCCGTCAACCTGCGCGGCCCGTTCCTGATGACCAGGGCGGCACAGAAGTACATGAGCGAGCAGAAATGGGGGCGGATCGTCAACATCTCTTCGTCGTCGGGGCTCGGCAACCGCGGGCAGGCCAACTACTCCGCCACCAAGGCGGGCATCGAGGGCTTCACCAAGACGCTCGCCAAGGAACTGGGCAA
>JBEKKH010000152.1:0-13558 GCA_050010815.1 Streptosporangiaceae bacterium
ACGGAACGGCGGCCTCGCCGGCCGGGGCCGGGCTCGGGGCCGGGCTCGGGTGACAGCTGTACGGTCCGGTCGGCCTCAGCACCCGCCGGCTCCTGGTCCGCCGGGGCCTCGCTCCTGGGGGGCTCATTCCATGGGGGCTCGGGCCACCGGCGGTCACGCCGCGGCTCATCCCGGCGTGGTGGGCCGCCCGGGGCGTCAGCTCCCCCCGGCTCAGGCGTCGTCGACCCAGCGTCGTGCATCGGCCAGGTCATCCGGTGCCTCCGTCGGGTGTCGCGCGCTGGTGCCTGTCACGACGCTACCCGGTGCATCGGCCTCTTCGTAGGGGGCATGGGAGTCATCCCTCAGCCGTCGCCGGACGCCGCGGTATATCGAGGTCAGGATGAAGACGCCGATCGCAGCGGCGATGAGGAAGAGGATCGCCCGCCCGTACCTGGTGGACTGCACGGTGAGCTGAGGTTGCCCGGCGAACGGCAGCGGCGTGCCGTCCGCGCTGCTGAGGCTGAGCTGAAGAACGGTGGATCCTTGCGGAGCCGAGCTGACCGGCAGCCGGATCGGTGCGGACGCCTGCCCGGGCTGGATGATGACCGGGTTCTTGAAGCGGCCGATGGTCAGCGCGGACGCCGCCCTCGGCGTTTTGATCACGCTGACGTTGAGCCTGACCTTGACGGCCTCGCGCAGCCCGTTCTGAATCGACACGGGCACCGGGCCAGACGCGCCTGCCATCGGCACCACGGCCGTGGTGATGATCTTGACCTTGTTTTCCGCGTAGCTGAGGTAGTCGCGCAAGTTGCGGCGCAGGGCCACGCCCTGCGATTGCCCGCCGCCGCGCCAGGCCGCGGATTCGGTGGCGGACAGAGCTTCGTCCAGCGACTGCAGGTACGACGGCGGGGCCAGCAGGATGGACTTATACACGCTGAGCTGGGTGCCGGTGGAGCTCACCTGGCTCAGGTAGCCGCGGCTGAGTTCGCCCGGGCTGGCCTGGCTGGCGGGCGGCGCCTTCCGGGCTAGCGCGCGTTCGCTGTCCGGCGCCGTGGTCAAGGTGTGCAGCGTGGCCGGCTTGAGCCACGGGGCGCCGACCGTCTCGCCCAGCAGGTCGCTGGCCAGCTGCTGCGATGGGCTCCAGCCGGACGGGGGAGCCACCACCACCGAGCGGGCCGAATCGGGAGCCTCGGCGGCGATCATCGCGGTCTCGGCTAGGAAACGCTGCTTGACGGCGAACTCAGCACTCGGCGATTGGTGGCCGGAGCTGGTGTTCCCGGCCTGGAGTACCGAGGTCAGGGTGTCGTCGGCGAGCAGGACGTTCATGGTGGTGCCCGCGGCCGTCAGGATCGAGGTCACCGCGTCGTCCGGCTGGAAGACGGCGGTGTTCGCGGGCGGCATCTCGCTGCTGTTCAGCACGACAGTGCCGATGTGCTCGGCGGCCGCGAGGCTGGTGAGCACGCTGAGATCCGCGGTCCCGCCGGCCGGCCACGCGATCGTCGGCCTGAACACCCGGCCGAGGACGCTGCCCGCCACCGCCTCACCGGTGCGGTAGGCACTGGCCAGATCGGGGTTCAGGCCCTGGTGGACCAGAGCCGTCATGTCCACGTCCGCGTACGGGGTGATCACGGTGGGCTGACCTGAGGTGGCGGTCTTGACCGAGGCAAGCCAGCTCGCGGCCGCCCGGCTGGCCGGCCTGGGCTGGGCGCCGGTGCAGCTCGAGCTGGAGCCCCCCACCTCGTACGGCTTGGTCATGGTGGCGACGTCGCCGAGCAGCGCCGGGTCCAGGACCCAGGTCAGCTCGGCCCCGGCGTGGCTCATCCCGGCGGTGAGCAGGGTTGATAGGCGCCCGTCCGGGCTCAGGCTGGCGGCCAGGTCGTTGTTCGTCAGAGCGTCGCACGCCTGGCGGTGCGGCTGATCGATGAGCGGCCATAGCCAGGAGATATTCAGCGGGGCCCGCAGGGCCGCCGCCTTCTGCCCGGGCCAGAACGGCAGCAGCGTCTGGTCCGATGACAGCAGGACGCCCGCAGAGTCCTGCAGCAAGGCGGCCACCGGGTAGACGCCGAACTCGGTGATCCCCTGGGCGCTGACCTGGAACGAAGCGCTCCATGAGGCGATGGCACCGGGGGCCACGCTGGTCGGCAGGAGGAACGGCCGTCCCGCCGGGACCAGCCCGCTGTCCGTCCCGTTGGCGAGATAGGCCTCCATCGCGTCGCGGCCGGTGAAGTCCGTCGACGACGCGGCCAGCTGCACCGCAAGCCCGGCTGCCGTCTGGCGGCTGCCGTTGGCGACCGTGCCGGTCAGCTTGACCGTGGCTCCCGGCCTGGCGTACTGCGGGGTCATCGAGCTGATGGTCACCGAGACCCGCCCCGTACCGGCCTGGACCGTACCGGCCTGGACCGTGCTGGCCGGGACCAGCATCGCCGGGACCATCATCGCGGGGACGGCGAAGACCGCGGCCAGGGACAGTATCCGCCGCTTGACCTTCGCCGCTCGCACGCCGTGCACACCTGAAATGTTATTGCCGTTTCGCGCCAGGGCTGTGCTGTCGATAATGTCGGTGGCCGTGCCTATGAACGACGAACAGCGGGAGGCAGCCGCCGCGCTGATGCGCGCGCGGGTTCCCGGCGTGGCCGGAATCGGTCGCCTGTTCGCCGCTCATGGTCATGAGCTTGCCCTCGTCGGCGGCCTGGTCAGGGACGTTTTCCTTGGCCAGCCGCCGACCGGGGACCTCGACCTGACCACGGACGCCACGCCGGAACAGGTGCTCGAGCTGACTTCAGGCTGGGCCGACAAGACCTGGACGGTCGGGATCGCCTTCGGCACGGTCGGGCTGCGCAAGGGAAATTCCCTGTTCGAGGTCACCACCTACCGCAGCGAGCAGTACGGAAGGACCTCGCGCAAGCCGGACGTGACCTACGGCCGGTCGCTGACCGAAGATCTGGGACGCCGCGATTTCACCGTCAACGCGATGGCGGCGCGGCTGCCCGGGTACGAGATCGTCGATCCGTTCGGCGGCTTTGACGCGCTCAGCGAGAAGGTGCTGCGGACCCCGGGACCGCCGGAGCGGTCGTTCGGCGATGATCCGCTGCGCATCCTGAGAGCGGCCAGGTTCGCGGCCAAGCTCGGGTTCACCGTCGCGCCCGAGGTGCGTGCCGCCATGACCGACCAGGCGGCCCGCCTGGAGATCGTCTCCCCGGAACGCATCACCACCGAGCTGACCAAGCTGATGCTGGCGCCTGACCCGGCGCTGGGTATCGACGTGCTGGTCCAGACCGAGGTGGCCGAGCAGGTGCTGCCCGAGGTGTCCAGGCTGCGGATGGAAGCCGACGAGCACCACCGGCACAAGGACGTCTACCAGCACAGCCTGACCGTGCTGCGGCAGGCCATCGCGCTGGAGCCGAAGTACGGGCTGGAGGGCGACCTGGTGGTTCGGCTGGCCGCGCTGCTGCACGACATCGGCAAGCCGAAGACACGGTCCCTGCTGCCCGGCGGCCGGGTCGGATTCCACCTGCACGAGGTGGTCGGGGCCAAGATGACCAAGCGCAGGCTGACCGCGCTGCGTTTCCCGAACGACGTGATCAAGGACGTGTCCCGGCTGGTGGAGCTGCACCTGCGGTTCCACGGGTACGGGGAGGGAGACGCCAGATCTGACCGGGGGGGCTCGGGGGGGTCGCCCCCCCCGGAGGCAGCATGGACCGATTCCGCGGTCCGCAGGTACGTTCGCGACGCCGGGCCGCTGCTTACCCGGCTGCACGTGCTGACCAGGGCCGACTGCACGACGAGGAACCGGGCCAAGGCAGCCCGGCTGGCCCGCGCGTACGACGGCCTCGAGCGGCGAATCGCGGAGCTCAGCGAGCAGGAGGAGCTGGCCAGGATCCGGCCGGAACTGGACGGCAACGAGATCATGCGCGTGCTCGGCGTACCACCGAGCCCGGTCGTCGGTAAGGCCTACAACTTCATGCTCGAACTGCGGATCGCCGAGGGCGAGCTCGGCCGGGAGCGGGCGGTTCAGGAACTGCTGCGCTGGGCGGCCGCCGAGGGGATTATCCCGCCGTCTGGGCCGGATCCGTTCGGGCCGGATTCGTTCGGGCCGGGTCCGGGCACGGGCTGACCTCGCCTGGCGGCCAGCCAGTAGGCCGCCGCGACGACGGCATACCCGGCGGCGACCATGCCGATCAGGACCGGCGAATGCCCGTCGGACGGCATGAAGGCCACGCTCAGCGCGGCGCCGATCACGTAGGTGACGTTGAACATCATGTCGTAGAAGGCGAACATCCGGCCCCGGTAGGCGTCGTCCACCTCTTCCTGCAAGATGGTGGTCGAGCAGATGGCCACCCCCTGGGCGCTCACGCCGAGGGCGAAGGCCAGAATCAGGAACGCGACCGGGCTGAAGGTCTCGCCGATCACGCCCGTCACCACGGCGCTGGCGGCCAGCAGCACCGTTATCCAGGCGGGCTTGGCCATTCGCCTGGTGGCCGGCGGGGTGATCAGCGCGGCGCAGCCGTAGCCGATGGCCGACAACGTCACCAGCACGGTGAAATGTCCCTCGGCCGTCGTCACGCTCGACCGGTAGAAGTAGTTCCGGTACAGCAGGATCGACATCAGGAACAACGCGCCGTACAGGAGCCTGTTGCCGCCGGTCGCCCCGAGTGCGGACCTCGGACCGCGGCGGCGCAGGACGTAGCGCGCGCCCTCGCTCAGGCCGGCCGCGACCGAGATGATCTCGGCCCGCAGCCGCGCGGGCGGCCGCTCTCCCGGCTCGCGGGCGGGGCCGAGGAGATCACGCCCCATGGTGGCGGCGACCAGGCCGGCCCCCACGTAACAGGCGCCCGCGACGATCAGGGTCACCGCGGCGCCCCGCCTGGTGTCGCCGGTGCCCGCGTTCACGATCAGGCCGATAATGCCGCCCAGGGCGGCCATCAGGCCGCCGAGCGTCGGCGACACCGAGTTGGCCATCACCAGCTTGTCGTCCGCCACCACGTGCGGTAGCGCGGCCGAAAGCGAGGACAGGAAGAACCTGTTCACGCCCAGGACGAGCAGCACCGCGACGTAGAGCAGGGCGCCGCGGTTGCCCAGCGCCATTCCCGCCGCGGTCAGCGCGACGAAGATGGACCGCAGCAGGGCCGACCAGACCAGGATCTGGCGGCGGGACCAGCGGTCGATGAGGACGCCCGCGAACGGGCCGATCAGCGAGTACGGCAGGTACAGGACCGCGAACGCCGCTGCTCCCGCCGCCGGGCTCGGAAACGTCTCTGCGTTGAAGAACACGTACGTTCCGAGCCCGGCGGTGAAGACACCGTCACCGGTCTGCGAGATCAGCCGGGTGCTGAACAGGCGGCGGAAATCCCGCTCCGCCAGGACCGCCCGCAGGTCAGCCAGGAAGGCGCCCTTGTCGTCCCGCTGGCGGTCCACCCGTCCAGTCTTAGGGGTTGCCCGTCAGCGGGCAACCTCCCCAAGGATGAACTTCTCGACCAGGTCGCGGCACACGTCGTCGCCGTACTGCTCGGGCGGTGACTTCATGAAGTACGAGCTGGCCGAGGTCACCGGTCCGGCGATACCCCGGTCAAGCGCGATTTTCGCGGCCCGCACCGCGTCGATGATCACTCCGGCCGAGTTGGGCGAGTCCCAGACCTCGAGCTTGTACTCCAGGCTGAGCGGCACATCACCGAACGCGCGGCCTTCCAGCCGGACGTAGGCCATCTTGCGGTCCTCCAGCCACGGCACGTGGTCGGACGGCCCGATGTGCACGGCGGCCCGCTCCATCTCGTGCGGGATCTGCGAGGTGACCGCCTGGGTCTTGGAGATCTTCTTGGACTGCAGGCGCTTGCGCTCCAGCATGTTCATGAAGTCCATGTTGCCGCCGAAGTTGAGCTGGTAGGTGCGGAGCAGTTCCACGCCGCGGTCCTCGAACAGCTTGGCCAGCACCCGGTGCGTGATGGTGGCACCGACCTGGGACTTGATGTCGTCGCCGATGATCGGCACGCCCGCCTCGGTGAACTTCGCGGCCCACTGCGGGTCCGAGGCGATGAACACCGGCAGGGCGTTCACGAACGCGACATGGGCGTCGATCGCACACTGGGCGTAGTACCGGTCAGCCTGCTCCGAGCCGACGGGCAGGTAGCAGACCAGGACGTCGGCGCCGGATTCCCGCAGCGCCTGGGCCACGTCCACGGCAGGCTCGTCCGACTCGGTAATGATCTCCCGGTAGTACTCGCCCAGGCCGTCGAAGGTCGGGCCGCGCTGGACGGTCACCCCGGTCGGCGGTACCTCGGCAAACTTGATCGTGTTGTTCTCGCTGGCGTTGATGGCGTCGGCAACGTCGCAGCCGACCTTCTTCGCGTCCACGTCGAACGCGGCCACAACCTCCACATCACTGATGTGGTACGGCCCGAACCGGACATGCATGAGGCCGGGAACCCGGGCGCCGTCATCGGCGTCTTTGTAATACTCCAGTCCCTGCACGAGGGAACTAGCGCAGTTACCCACCCCAGCAATGGCGATGCGCACCTTACCCATCAGGATGACTCCTTCTCGGATGAATTGTCGGGTTCGCTGGCTTGTCGCTCGGATGCGATCAGCTCGTTGAGCCAGCGGACTTCTCGCTCCACTGATTCCAGGCCATGCCGGTGCAGTTCCAGGGTGTAGCTGTCTACTCGTTCCCTGGTGCGCGTGAAGGCCGCCCGGATGGCCTCCATGCGTTCCTCGAGCCTGCTGCGACGGCCTTCCAGGATCCGGAGCCTGACGTCGGCCCTGGTCTGCCCGAAAAACGCGAAGTGAACGCCGAACTCGTCGTCTTCCCACGCTGCCGGGCCGCCCTCACTGAGGAGGTCCTGCAGCCGTTCCTTGCCTTCCGTGGTCAGCCGGTAGACCTTCAGCGACCGGCGTCCCGCTCGCGACCTCGCGGCCGTGGCCGGGGCGGCGGCCGCCCGCGGCTCGGTCTCGTCATGCTCCTCCGCGATCAGCCCCGCGGCGAGGAGTTCGTGCAGGCACGGATACAGCGATCCGTAGGAAAGCGCACGGAAGGCGCCGAGCACGGCGGAAAGGCGCTTGCGCAATTCGTACCCGTGCATCGGTGTTCCGTGAAGCTCGCCGAGCACGGCCAGCTCAAGTACGCCGGAGCGGTTGCGTCCCACGCTTCCCCCAGAAGGTGGATGTATCACTATGATGTGTCGACCTGATGCCTCGCCGCGATACCTTTACTCGTTAGATCGCGTCGATGTATCGAGCCGATACATGTGATCGTATGCGGAACTTCGTGCCGCCGCAAGTTCATGTCGTTTCTGCGGCCCGGACCAGGCCAGGCGCCGCCCCGGGCGGGCGGCGGCGGCAAAAGATGACCGAATCCGCTCTCGGCTCACGCGCGGTTCCGACGTACGCTGGCGGATATGACGTCAAGGCGTTCCGTCGTGGACTACGGGCTGGCCCGCCGGGCCACGCTCGCGTCTGTCTTCGCCGGGCGCACCACCGTGACGGATGTCTGCGATGCCCACCCTTACCTGCTGCGGGCCGCCAAGTTCCACGGTGAGCCCACCGGTGACCGCTGCCCGATCTGCAGGAAAACCAACCTGACCCATGTCACCTACGTATACGGTGACGAGCTCGGCCAGTACGAGGGACGGGTAAAGCAAGCGCGCGAACTCGCGGAGATGGCCGCCGAATACGGCGAATTCCGGGTGTATGTGGTCGAAGTCTGTCAGAGTTGCGGGTGGAACCACCTCGCTTCCTCTTACGTTCTCGGCACTGGCGAGCCGACCGTACGCCGGAGGCGGCGTGCACGGTCTAACCAGTAACATGCGCCTCAGGAGGTAGCGTTTGACTTCGGCGGGTTCCCCGGATTGGCGAACCCGCACTTCGGGTAGAGGCCGCATTCCCGTCAACCGCGGCCTCCGAGCCACCAGCGAGGACGCGTGAGCAGCAAAGCTGATGACTTTGACGTTCGGTATCGCGATGCGGGGGAAACGGGATATGTCCACCCCGGATACAGCGGCTACGGTGATCACGTCGATTACGACCTGGGTTATGACGCGAATGGCTGGGACACTAACGGCTTTCGCAAGCCCGAGGCCGGATACCCAGGCAGCGGTGATCCTGGCCAGGCCGGCCGCGGCGGCACGAGTCAGGCCGGCATAGGTACCGCGGCGCGCCCGGGCGGCGGCCGCGCGGCCGACGGCCGGCGCAGCGGCGGTCGTGACCGCGCCCTGGGCGGCCGGCGGGACGGCAGCCACGCGCGCCCGGCCGGTGCGCACGAGGCCAGGACGACCGGAGCCACCACGACCGGGGCCTACCAGGACGCCGGGACGGCCGGCGCCCATCGCCTCGAGCTGGACGGCGGCCCTGAGACCCAGGCGATGGGATGGGACCTGGATTCATCCGGGCCCGCCGATTTCCTGGCCCCTCGGGCGCCGGTCCGGGGACGCCGGAGCAGCGGACCGGGCGGCGGCCCGCCCGGCCCCGGCGGCCCCAGCGGGCCTGGCGGCCCTGGCGGCCTGAGCGGGCCTGGCGGGCTTTCCGGGCCGGGACGCCGGGGCCGGAACCGGTCCGGGGCCAGGGTCAAGCTCAAGGTCAAGGGCAGCTGGTGGCGGCACTGGACGGTCCGCAAGGCCCTGGGTTTGCTGCTCGCGATCATCGGCGCCTTCGTCGTGCTCGGCGCGATCGCGGTGGTGATGGTGTACCAGGAGACACCTGTCCCCACCGAGGCGATGGCGGCCACCGCTTTCTCCCAGTCCGTGGTCTATTCCGCCGACGGCACCCTGATCGGGCGCTTCGGCACCACCAACCGGCAGATGCTGACCTACAACCAGCTGTCCCAGGGGCACCAGTGGATCATCAACGCGGTGCTGGGCGCCGAAGACCGCAACTTCTTCAACGAGGGCGGTGTATCGCCTACCGGCATCATGCGGGCCGCCTATGAGGACGCCAGGGGCAACGACGGCTCGCTGCAGGGTGGCTCCACCATCACCCAGGAATTCGTCCGGCAGTACTACGCGGGCATCGGCACCCAGCAAACCTTCAGCCGGAAGATCAAGGAGATCTTCGTGGCGATGAAGGTCGCCAAGGAGAAATCCAAGCAATGGATCCTCACCAACTACCTCAACACGATCTACCTGGGTGACGGGGCCTATGGCGTCGGAGCCGCGGCGGAGACCTACTACGGCAAGCCGGTAAGCCAGCTCACTCCCGCTCAGGCCGCCGTGATCGCCGCCATCATCCAGCAGCCGAGCACGTACCCGCTGACGCAGTACCGCCCCGAACTCGAGGCACGCTGGCACTACGTGCTGACCGGCATGGTCCAGATGGGCAAGCTGACCCCGCAGCAGGCGGCAGCGATGACGTTCCCGGCGCCCAAGGACTACATCCCGCAGTCCGTCGGCAGCGACAACTGGGATCCGTACGTGCTGGACATGGTGCGGAACGAGCTGGAGGACGTCTACCACTTCAGCCAGTCGCAGCTCTACACCGGCGGCTACGTCATCCACACCACCATCGATGACGCGAAGATGAAGTCGCTGTACGCCGCGGTCCAGCAGAACGAGATCCAGATGGTCCAGGGCGGCGTGCCGCTGCCCAGCGACGCGCAGGTCGGCGCGGTGCTGGAGAATCCGGCCAACGGCGCGATCGAGGCCCTGTATCCCGGCCCGGGTTATCCGGGATCCACCTACGTGGACCACGACGGGGTCAAGCACACGATGACGGCCAAGATGTGCAAGCTGCTGCACTGCGAGGTGAACATGGCCGTCTACAACCGGGAGCAGGTCGGTTCCTCGTTCAAGCCGTACGTGCTGTCCACGGCCGTCTCGCAGGGGATGAACGTGCAGACGAGCACGCTGGACGGTTTCGACCCGCTCTGGATCCCGCCGGACAGCGTGCCGTCCGACACCTTCTCGGCCAACTCCCAGCCGGTCGCGAGCGGTTATTACGAGATCCACAACGATTCCACCGCGGAGAACGGGGGGTTCACGCCGCAGCTGGCGATGGCCGAGTCGATCAACACCGCCTACGCCGACCTGTGGCACCACGTGGGCGGCGTGGCCGTGGCTAAGATGGCGCAGCTGTTCGGGGTGAACACCGTCGCCGCCGGGATCACCGGCCCGGGCGGCATGGAGGACGAGGCGGGTGTCGCGCTCGGCCAGGCCTCGCTGACCGTGAGCGAGCAGGCTACGATGCTGGCCACCATCGACGACGGCGGCGTCTATCATGACGCGCACGTGATCTCCTCGATCACCCAGGCCAACGCGCAGCCGACGCCGATCAAGATCACGTCTTACCCGGTGTTCAATCAGGCCGATCCGACCCTCAACGCCGATGAGGCGACCCAGGTCCAGTACGCGATGTCCGAAGACACCGCCCCGTACGGCACCGCGCCGACGGCGGGCCTGAGCAACGGCCAGGAGATCATCGCCAAGACCGGGACGACGAACACCGCTCAGTCGGCCTTCTTCATCGGAGCCATCCCGACCCAGGCGATGGCGGTCGGCCTGTTCACCGACATGTCGAATCAGTCGCTGCCTGCCGATCTTGGCGGCAACTCCCAGGGCGGCTACGGCGGCACTTGGCCGGCCTCGATCTGGCACACCTACGCCCAGGACAACTTCGTCCCGCTGGGCCTGGAGCAGTTCCCGGCACCGGTGTTCACCGGGGCCAAGTGGAACGAAGTACCGCCGAACCTTCGGGCCGTCCCGAAGAAGAAGAAGGTCAAGAAGCCCGTCCATAACGGCAACCCGACCGGCATACCGAGTTCGCCCGTCACCAACCCCTACCCGTTCCCCACCTTCAGTTGTGACCCCGCAGCGGTGTCCTGCGATTAGATAGGGGGATGAAAGACGCCCCGGAATCGGCGGAGACTCGGTTCACCGGTCGTGCGGCGCGTCCGGGGCTAGCCGTCGCGTGCGGCAGCACGGCCGTGCTTGCCGCCGCGTCGGTCATCGGCATGGTGCTGGCGTTCGCGGAGAAGTACCCGTGCCGGTCCGGAGCCTGGAATTCCTACGCCTCGCAGTTCCAGGACGCCTGTTACACCGACATCTACCCGCTGTACTACAACGAGGGGCTGGCGGCCGGGAAGGTCCCCTACACCGGCCATCCGGTCGAGTACCCGGTGCTGATCGGCGGGGCCATGCAGGCCGCGGCCTGGCTGGTCAGGAACGTCAACCCGGTGATCAGGGGCCGGGAGTTCTTCGACGTCACGGTGGTGCTGCTCGCGGTCTGCGCGGTGGCCGGGGTGCTGGCGACCGCGCGGGCGGCCGCCCCGGGCGCCCGGGCACAAGCGCTGATGGTCGCGCTGTCCCCGGCGCTGATCCTGAGCGCGTTCATCAACTGGGACCTGATCGCGCTCGCGCTGACCGCGCTGGGGATCGCTGCCTGGGCGGCGCGCCGCGGTGTGTGGGCCGGGGCGCTGCTCGGTCTCGGGGTCGCGGCCAAGTTCTACCCGCTGGTGGTCTTCGGCCCCTTGCTCCTGCTCTGCCTGCGCACCGGCCAGCTGCGCGCGTTCGGCAAGACGCTGGTGGCCGCCGTGGCCGCCTGGCTGGTGGTGGACCTGCCGGTGATGATCATCGCGCCGTCCGGCTGGGCGTACTTCTACACCTTCAGCAAGAACCGGGGCGCGGACTGGGGTTCGGTCTGGTACATGTTCGAGCACTTCAACGTGCCCGTGCTCGGCAACGGCCAGCTCGGCGTGCTGAACGAGATGTCGGCGGCCTTCTTCGTCGCCGCCTGCGCCGCGATCGCGGTGCTCGCGCTGGCCGCGCCCCGCCGTCCCCGGCTGCCGCAGCTGTGTTTCCTGGTGCTGGCCGCGTTCTTGATGACCAACAAGGTCTGGTCGCCGCAGTATGTCATCTGGCTGGTGCCGCTGGCCGTGCTGGCCCGGCCCCGGCTCTGGCCCTACGTGCTCTGGCAGCTGGCCGAGGTGGCCTACTTCTTCGGCATCTGGGGCTTTCTCATCTTCGTCTACTCCAGCGAGGGCAATCCGGTCACCGGCTACGGCGGGATCAGCACCGGGTGGTACTTTGCCGTGCTCGGAGCCAGGTTCCTCGCCGTAGCCCTGCTCGCCGCCTACGTGGTGCGGGACATTCTTGCGCCCGAACGAGACGTGGTGCGTGCATCAGGCGCAGACGATCCGGCGGGCGGTGTCCTTGACCACGCCCCAGACCGGTTCAGGCTCCGGTTCAGGCTCCGCCTGGGCTCGCGCTTCAGGCGGCCAGCTGCTGCTTCAGCCAGCTGACGTCCGCGGCCAGGCCGGCGTCGGGTGTCTCGCAGATGACCGGGGCACCCGCCGCGCGGACCACCCCGAGCAGTAGCGCCGGGTCGATGGTGCCCGAGGCGATGTTGGCGTGCCGGTCCCGGCCCGAGCCGAACTCGTCGCGCGAGTTGTTACCGTGCACCAGGTCGATCCGGCCGGTGATCGCCTTGATCCGGTCCACCACGTCGGCAAGTTCGATGCCTGCCGAGTTGGCGTGGCAGGTGTCCAGGCAGAACCCGAGGTTGCCCGCGTCGGGTCCGGCCGCGTCGGTCACCGCGTCCCATAGCTTGCCGATGGCTTCCAGGGACCGGGCCATGGCTCCGTCGCCGCCCGCGGTGTTCTCGATCAGCATCGGCACCGGGCGTTCGATCCGTTCCACCGCCTTACGCCAGTTCTCCAGGCCCTCGTCGGCCTCGACGCCGGCGGTGACGTGGCCGCCGTGCACGATCAGGCCCTTGGCCCCGACGGACGCGGCCGCCTTGAGCTGCTGATCAAGCAGCTTCCTGCTCGGAATCCTGATCCGGTTGTTGCTGGTCGCGACGTTGATGACGTACGGCGCGTGGATGTAGATATCCACTCCGGCCGCGGCGAAGGCGTCCCGGACGGCCGACGGATCGCCGTCGGGTATCACCGGCCCCTTCCAGCCCTGCGGGTCGCCGAGGAAGAACTGGACCGCGTCCGCGCCGCAGGCGGTCGCCTCGTCCAGCGGGTTGACTACGTGAAAGTGGGCTCCGATACGCACCATGTCCCGAGCCTAGTGCGGGCGCCCAGTGTCGTGGGCCGGTCAGCCGATGAAGCCGCCGCGGCTCAGGCCGATGGCCAGCCCGACGAACCCGGCGATCATGCCGGTCACGATGAGAATCCGCTGCTCGCGCGTGGCCGATATCATCTGGGCGTAAAGCCCGACGAGCATCGCGGCCAGCCCGGTAGCGGTGGCGGTGATATGCACCGCGGTGCCGGTATGCATGTTCCGCACCAGCAAGCCGAGCACGAATGCGACGAGACCGACAACTAGCGTGAAAACGGTGAGGATGTTCTCGACCGGGTGCCGCTGCCCGTCGGAATTCAGGATGCTTTGCGGCCGCGTCCGGACGGTACCTGCCATGGTGACCTCCTCCTACTGGCTGTCACTCTATCGGTAAGAGGTTACGTTTTCACGGGTCACTTTGGGCGCCCGCCGCCGCGGAACGGTCACCGGGGGCCGGGGGATGCTGGTAGCCTATGCAGGCTGCGGACGACCCGGCCGGCACCTGCGCCGGCTCGTGACCGCGACACCTCCTGCCACGGAGAGACCGTGGCCGCATTAGTCCAGAGGAGGCTCAGGACGCCCATGCGCCATTACGA
>JBEKKH010000153.1:0-13551 GCA_050010815.1 Streptosporangiaceae bacterium
GTCGGCAGGCGCCGGGTGCTGCTCGGCTGCTGGGGCAGCCTGAACAACCCCGAGTACTGCGACTTCACCTACCGGAACATGGCCGACTGGGGCCGCAAGATGTTCGTCACGCCCGGCGTGGTGGTCGACGGCAAGCTGGTCACCAACAGCCTGGTCGACATCAACCTGGGCATCCGGATCCTGCTCGGTCACTCGTACTACGAGGACTGGGAAGACAAGGAAATGTTCGTCACCCACGACGAGCTGGGCAACCCGGTCGACCGGCGTCACCCGTGGAACCAGCACACGATCCCGCGGCCGGCCAAGCGCGACTTCGACGACAAGTACAGCTGGACCATGTCGCCGCGCTGGTTCGACGGCCAGGACCACCTGGCGCTGGACACCGGCGGCGGCCCCATCGCCCGGCTCTGGGCGACCGCGCTGGCCGGCCTGGTCGACTGCGGTTACGTGCAGGCCACCGGGCACAGCGTGAAGATCAACCTGCCGCGCACCATGTCCCGGCCGGAGAAGACCTTCGAGTGGAAGATCCCGGTCGACAAGCAGGGTCGCCCGCTGTCCAACGCGCTCGAGCGGAACCGGGCCCGGACCTACTTCCAGGCCTACTCCGCCGCGCTCGGGGTGTACTTCATCGAGCAGGCCCTCGCCGAGATCCGGGCCGGACGCACCAAGACCTGGGAGTCGTTTACCGTTCCCCAGGACGCGAACAGCGTCGGCTTCACCGAGGCGGTCCGCGGGGTGCTGTCGCACCACATGGTGATCAGGGACGGGAAGATCGCGAACTACCACCCGTACCCGCCGACGCCGTGGAACGGGAGCGTCCGCGACACCTACGGGACGCCAGGGCCGTACGAGGACGCGGTGCAGAACACGCCGATCTTCGAGGAGAACCCGCCGGACAACTTCAAGGGCATCGACATCATGCGCGCGGTCCGCAGCTTCGACCCGTGCCTGCCCTGCGGCGTGCACATGTACCTGGGCAACGGCAAGACGCTCAACACGGTGCACTCCCCGATGGGAACCCCTCAGGGGATGTAGCGCCCGGGCGTTACATCGCAGAACCTGGCCCAAACGGTCACCAGCGGCACAGTGGAGGGCAGATGGCCTCGGGCCATGGCGCGCAGGTAGTAGGTGAGCGGATCGAAGCGCTGCTCGGCGAGCTTCGATCCGCCGCCGGGCCGCAGGTGGCGCAGACCGCCGAGGAACTCGTGAGTTGCCTGGTCGGCCTCTACGGCGACGGGCTGGCCGAGATGGTCAGGATCGTCGGCGAGGACGCCGAAGCGGGTCCGCGGCTGCTCCACCGCCTGATCGCGGACCCGCTGGTGGAAAGCCTGCTGCTGGTGCACGACCTGCACCCGCTCGAGGCCGGCGCCCGGGTGCAGCGGGCCATCGAGCAGGTGCTACCGCAGTTCGGCTCTCATGCGGGCAAGGTGGATTACCTCGGCATCGACGACCAGGGCGTGATTCACCTGCGGATGGAAGCGGGCGGGCACGGCTGCGGGTCCTCGCCCGATGCGGTCCGCGTGGCCATCGCCGACGCGGTCAGTACCGCCGCCCCCGAGACGGCGGGCCTCGACATCGAGATGGTCGAGGCGCCCGCCGAACTGCCGCTGCTGCAGATAGGCCGGCGCCCGGCCGGGCTCCAGGGGGCCCGGTGACCACCTGGGGCACCCCCGGAGGTCCCGGAGGTCCCGGCACCGGGACCTCCGGGCCCAGGGTGACCGGTCTTCGCCGCTTCGCCAAGCGGCCGTCTGGGACTCACCGGCCGGCGAGTCCCAGGCCGGTCGTGCCGCCGGGGGCCGGGCCGGTCGTGCCGCCGGCGGCCGCTCCCCCGCAGGCGGCCGCTCCCCCGCCGGAGGTCGGGGATCGGGAGCAGCGGGACGGCCTGGCGGGCATCCTGGCTGGCCTGCCCGCCTTGGACGGCATGCCGGGGCTGGCCGGCACCCAGACCCCGGACGCCGGGCCGGCCGGCCCGGAGGTCGAACACTGCGAGCTGTGCCGGGAGGCCCTCAGCGACCGGCACGGTCACCTGGTGGACACCGAGAAACGGTCACTGGCCTGTGCCTGCCGCGCATGTTATCTGCTTTTTACGCATGAGGGGGCGGCAGGCGGCCGGTACCGGGCGGTGCCCGAACGCATCTACCACGATCCGGTCCACCCGCTGAGCGCCGAGGACTGGAACGAACTGCAGATCCCGGTCGCGATGGCGTTCTTCTTCTACAACTCCGCGATCGGCCGGGTGGTGGCGGGGTACCCGAGCCCAGCCGGCCCGACCGAGTGCGAGCTCGACCTCGAGGCCTGGGACAGGATCGCCGCGGCGCACCCGCTGCTGCGCGAGCTGTCGCCCGACGTCGAGGCCATCTTGGTGAACCGCACCGCCCTCGGCAACGAGGTCTTCCTGATCCCGATCGACATGTGCTATTCACTCGTCGGCGAGCTCCGGATGTACTGGACGGGGTTCGACGGCGGCGCCGAGGTCCGCACCGCGCTGGCGACGTTCCTGACCGGCCTGCGCCACCGCGCCGTCGCGCTGGACCGGCTAACCCGGGAGCTGGGACCCTGAGATGGCAGACCTGATCTTCGGCTGTACCGGCGCAACCGCCGAACGGTACGCCGTGACCCCGACGCTGGGCTTCCAGCTGACGGTGACCGAACGGTCCGGCGCGCGCATTCACGCCATCGCGCTGCGCTGCCAGATCCGGATCGAGCCGCACCGGCGCCGGTACACCGCGACCGAGGCGGAACGGCTGCACGACCTGTTCGGGGACCCGTCCCGGTGGGCCGATACGGTCAAGCCGATCCAGCTGGCCACGGTGACCGTCATGGTCCCCAGCTTCACCGCGGTGACCGAGATCGAGCTGCCCGTTCCGGTCACCTACGACCTGGAAGTGGCCTCCGGGCGGTACCTGTCGGGCCTAGACGACGGCACGGTCCCGCTGCTGATGCTGTTCAGCGGCACCATCTTCATCGCGACCGAGCAGGGTTACTCCGTCGAGCTCGTGCCGTGGAGCGCCGAAGCGTCCTACCGGATGCCTGTCACCGTCTGGAAGGAACTCGTCGACGCGCACTTCCCGAACAGCGCGTGGCTGCGCTGCAGCCGGGAAACGCTGGACGCGCTGTCGGTGTATAAGGCGAAGCACGCCCTGCCCACCTTTGACGCCACCCTGACCGCCCTGCTGGCCAGCGCGCAGAGCGGTCAGGGTGGCGCGGCTGCGATTCCGGAGGCGAGGCAACCGTGAGCCTGGATGCCGTCCGGCGCATCGCGGACGCGGTGCTCTACGAGGGCTACATCCTGTACCCCTACCGGGCTTCGGCCCAGAAGAACCGCAGCCGCTGGCAGTGGGGCGTGATCATGGGGCCCGGCTACGCGGCCGCCGACCCCTCGGAGCGGAGCTTTACCCAGGCCGAGGTCGTCCTGGAGCACTCCGGCCAGCCCTCCGCGGCGATCGTCCTTCGTTTCCTGCAGGTGCAGCGGCGCAGCACCGAGGCCGGGGCCGCCTCGTCCGAGGCCGAAGCGTCCGAGGCCGAAGCGGCCGCGCCGGCCTGGGACGAGGCGGTGGAACGCGAGATCGAGGTTACGGTCGGCCGGGACGAACTGCTGGGCGCCGGCTACGTTCACGACTTCGCGATCGACGGCGGCCAGGAACGCGAGCCGCTCGCCGAACGCGAGCGGCCGGGCGGGGCACCGAGCGGCGGAGGGCCGGGCTACGTGATCCGCCGCCGGGAACCGCTGGCCGGCCGGGTGTCCGTGCGGGCGTTCCCGATCGAGGGGCCGTGGCAGGCGGTGCGGCTGCAGGTGCGGGTGGAGAACCGGACCACGGCCGATCCCGTCCCGCCGCGCCGGGAAGATGCTCTGCCCACCGCGCTGGTGGCCGCGCACGTGATCATGACCGCCCGCGGCGGGGAGTTCATCTCGATGATCGACCCGCCGGAGTGGGCGAAGTCAGCCGTGGCCGAGTGCGAGAACGTGGGCGGCTGGCCGGTGCTGGCCGACCCCGGCGGCGGCCGGGACATCGTGCTGTCCTCGCCGATCATCCTGTACGACCACCCCGAGGTCGCGCCGGAGAGCCCGGGCGAGCTCTACGACGGCCTGGAGATCGACGAGATCCTCACGCTGCGCACCCTGGCGCTCTCCGACGACGAGAAGCTCCAGGCCAGGGCCACCGACGCCCGGGCGGCCGCGCTGATCGACCGGGTCGAAGCCATGGACGCCGGCGACATCGTGAAGCTGCACGGCGCGGTCCGCTCGCCGCGCCCGGCTCCGCCCGGGCGCGAGACTGGCGGTCAGGCCGGGCGCGGGACTGGCGGTCAGGCCGGGCGCGGGACTGGCGATCCGGCCACCGCTGGCGGTCAGGTCATGGTCGCGCGCACCAACGCCGCGGGCGAGCCCGAGTGGATCGGCGATCCGGACGTGCCCTGGTGGGACCCGGGCGCCGACGCGTCCGTGTCGCCGGATACCGACACGGTCAACATCGGCGGCCACCAGATCGGCCGCGGCAGCAAGGTGCGGCTGCAGCCGGGGAAACGCCGCAGCGACGCGCAGGACATGTTCCTGATCGGGCGGACCGCCGAGGTCCAGGCGGTGCTCCTCGACGTCGATGACAACCCGTACCTGGCCGTGACCCTCGACGATGATCCCGACCAGGATCTGCGCATCGCGCACGGCCGTTTCCTCTACTTCGCCGTCGACGAGGTCGAGCCGTGCGAGCCGACACCATGACCGGGCGGACGCTGGTGGCGGGCGTGGGCAACGTGTTCCTGGGTGACGACGCCTTCGGGGTCGAGGTCGTCCGGCTGCTCGGCGAGCAGCCGCGCCGCGACGGCGCGGAAATCCGCGATTTCGGCATCCGCGGCGTCCACCTGGCCTACGAACTGCTCAACGGCTGCGACCTGTTCGTGCTGATCGACGCGGCGCCGCGCGGCGAAGCGCCGGGCACGGTCACCGTCGTCGACGTGGAGCTGCCCGATCCCGCCTCGCTGACCAGCCCGGTCATTGACGCGCACAGCCTGACGCCGGACAGCATCTTCGCGCTGCTTTCCTCGCTGGGCGGCCGGCCCGGGCGCACCCTGCTGGTGGCCTGCGAGCCCGCCGACATCAGCGCCCGCATGGGCCTGTCCGACCCGGTGGCCGACGCCTTGCCGCACGCCGTGCGGGCGGTTGAGGAGATCCTGGCCCAGGCGGCCGCAGCCGCACCGGACCCGCAGGACGCCGGGAGCGTGACGAACTTACCAGGGAAACCGCGACAAAGGGAAGGGAGGTGCGCGGGATGCTGAGCAGGCTGATCAAGGCGGTTTTCGTAGTCGCAGTACTGGCCATGGTGATCGAATCACTACCTGACATCAAGCGTTACCTGGAGCTCCGAGAGATGTAACCACCCGCGCCGGAGAGGATGTGATAGGCGTGGAAGTAGTACTTGGTTTCGCGGTCGGTTACTATCTCGGCACGCGCCAGGGACGGGACGGCCTGCAAAAGGCGCTGGACTCGGCTCAGGCCATCATGGCGTCGCAGGAGACCCGGCGGCTGCTGGGCGAAGGCCTGTCCGCGCTGGAATCCGTGACCGCTCCGGCCCTGGACCGGATGGGCGGGAAATCAGGCCGCAGCAAGGCGGCGCTGCTCGGCAGCGTGATGGACGAAGTTCTCGAGCGGCGGTCGGCCCGCCGCGCCGCCGCGGCCGCCTGACCAACTGGGAGCGGAATGCACGAATACGGCTTGTGCGAGGGCGCACCGGAAACGGTGCGCCCTCGCGCAGGTGGCCGCCAGATGCCCGAAGCCGCCCGGGAGATCGCTCAGGGGATCCGATGACCGGGCCGTCAGCCGCTGCGGCCAACGACGGTCCGCTGATGTTCTTCAGGTACGCCTACCCGCCGAACTCGCTCGGTTACTGCGGCCCGGACGACTTCGCCGCGCTCCGCGAGTACGCGGTGGCCGGCGTGGTCGACCGGGGACTGGTCCAGCTGGCTCAGGCGTTCTCCGGCGCCTGGCCGTACCTGGAACTGATCGCGGCCGGCTGCGGCATCAAGGACCCGCTGGACTGCCGCGTGGTCGAGGCCTACTGGGTGGGCAACGACCTGCTCGACAGGGTTCCCGTCACTCAGGTCGGCGACTCGATGGCGGACCGGTTCCGGGCCCGGGCCGGCCACAAGTTCCAGTTCCTGGCCGAGGGCGTGCTCGCGGGTGGGGTGCCGCATCACAGCTTCCACGTGTTCGGCGTCTACCCGTGGGTAAGCCTGCTGGGCGATGACCGTAAGGCCAAGCACGCCCTGACGGTCCTGGACCGGTGCCGGATCCGGTGGGGCCGGGTGAGCACCGTGCACGGCGACCAGGCGGTCGTCGACTACCGGCCGCTGGTCTGGGACGGACGCCTGCTGACCCTGGGCGAGCCCACCAAGGAGATGGGCAGGCTGAGCCTCGACGGCACCAGCCTGGCCCGCCACGTCAAGCCCGGAGACTGGGTCGCGCTGCACTGGGACTGGGTCTGCGACCGGCTCACCCCGCGCCAGCTCCGGTCACTGCGCGACTTCACCCAGCGTCACCTGGACATGGTCAACCACCGCGTCGACCACTCAGGCCCCCTCGACGTACTGAGCTGACGCTGGCGTTTCATGATCGCGCGATCACGCGATCAGCGGGAGGGTTTATGGGCACCCCGTGGAGCCTGACGATTGACTGTGCACGGCCGGCGGAACTGGCGAAGTTCTGGGCGCTGGCCCTGGGGTATGTGCAGAAGCCACTGCCCGCGGGGTTCGCGAGCTGGGATGAATGGTTCACGCATTACGACATCCCGGCGGATGAGCGGGAGGACGGCGCGTACCTATGTGACCCGAACGGCCTGGCCCCTAGCCTGTTCTTCCTGAAGGTGCCGGAGTCGAAGGTGGTCAAGAACCGGGTGCACCTGGACGTTCAGGTGGGCGGCGGTCGCGATGTCACGCCGTGGGAGGAACGATGGCCGCGCGTCGTCGAGGCGGTGGAGCGGCTGACGGCCGCCGGGGCGACGGTGATACGCGAGGATGTGGTGTCCGGCCGGCCCGATCACCTGGTGATGGCCGATCCCGAGGGAAACGAGTTCTGCCTGCTCTAACGCGCTAACCCGAAGTTAGCCGGGCCGGTCACGCCGTGGCCGCGATCACGCCGGGGTGACGACGAGCTGGCGCAGGTACAGGTCGCGGAAGGTCACCGGGCCGCGGGGGCCGGGGACCGCGTCGATGTTGATGCCGGTCTCGGGCACCGAGAACAGCTTGAACCCGTCGAGCAGCCGGGTGGTGGCGTTCCAGAACGCGCCGGTGCCCGCGTACGCGTCGAGGAATTCGGCGGCGGCGGCCGGGTCGGCGGTGACGATCGCCGCGGCCAGGCCCGAGGTCTCCCGGTTGGCCAGCAGCGCGGCCGCCCGGGGTCCGTCGGCGGGCGCGAGCGTGACGGTCGGCTCGTGGCCCGCGTCCAGCGCCCACTCGTGGCCGAGGGGATGCGCGTGCGGGGGCAGCGAGGCGACGATGCCGAGCTGGTCCAGCCCGGCGGTGATGGCCGGCACCAGCTCGTCCCAGCGCGCCGGGTGCACCAGCAGCAGGTTGAGCCGGTTGCAGACGCCCAACCGGTCCAGGCTGGCCTGCACCAGCTGCTCGGCCATGGCCGGGTCGGCGGCCGCGTCCAGGTACATGACCGCGCCGCCGTCGGCGTGCGCCATGGTCCGCACCCCGTGGCGGGCCGCCTCGGCGGCCAGCGCCCGGGTGCTGTCCCCGCTGCCGCGCAGGATCACCAGCGGGATCAGGCCGGGCTGGCTGACCAGCGCGCGGGCCGAATCCTGGCCGGGCGTGCGGACCAGCTGGATCATGGCCGGGTCGAGTCCGCTGGCGTGCAGCGCGGGCGCGATGACCTCGTCCGCCAGCGCGACAGCCGAACGGATCGCGGCTGAACCCGTCCGCAGCACCCCGGCGTTGCGGGACTTGACGAACTGCGACGCGATGTCCACCACGACGTTCGGCCGGGCCTCGAAGTTGGCTCCGATCACGCCGACCGGCCGCCGGCGTTCGGTCAGCCGCAGTCCGTCCGGCAGTTCCCTGACCGTCCGCTGGGACGGCTCGGCCGGGACCCCGGCCAGCGCGCGCAGCTGGCCGGCGATGGCCTCGAGCCGGGGCTGGTCCAGCCGCAGCCGGTCGAGCAGGGCGTCCCTGATGCCGTCCGCCCGGGCCGCCTTGATGTCGTCTGCGTTGGCCTCGAGCACGGGTTTGGCCTGCTGGAGCAGCTGATCCGCCATCGCCCGCAGCGCGTCGTCGAGGCGCTCGGCCGGCCCGCTGGCCAGGTCCGCGACGGTGTCCCGGGCGGCCCGTGCAGCCGCGGCCACCGCCTTGTGCGCGTCCGCGTCAGCAGTCATGACTTGTCCCCTACCTCGGTGGGCTGATTCCGTTCCAGGTTACGCAGCGGCGGGGCCTCCAGGCCGCAGGACGATTCCCGCCGCATCGCTCCGGACCCGGCGGACCCGGCGGACCCGGCCCCGGCGTCCCGCGCGGGGTTGCGGATGGTCAGCACGGCCAGCAGGCCGCCGGCCGCGCAGAACGCGGCGGCGATCATCGCGGCCATCTTGAAGCCGTGCGCCAGCGCGGCGGGGTGCAGGTAGCTCTCGCCGGTGATGCCCGCCAGCGCGGGCAGCACCGCCACCGCGATCAGCCCGGCCGCCCGGGCCACGTCGTTGTTGACCGCCGAGGCGACCCCCGCGTGGTCGGCCGGGGCGGCGGCCAGGGCGGTCGCGGTCAGCGGCGCCACGTTGATCGCGATCCCGAACCCGAACACCACCACCGCGGGCAGCACCGCGGTCAGGTAGTCACCGGAACCTCCGATCCTGGTGAACAGCAGCAGCGACCCGGCGAGCACCAGCGGCCCGACCGACATCTGCAGCCGCGGCCCGATCCTGGCCGCCAGCGCGCCCGACCGCGACGACAGCACGAGCATGATGACGGTCACCGGCAGCAGCGACGTGCCCGCCTCGATCGGCGAGTAGCCGCGGGCCACCTGCAGCACGGTGGGGACCAGGAACAGCACCCCGCCGAGCGCGGCGTAGACCACGAACGTCACGCCGTTGGCCGCGGAGAACTGCCGGGACGCGAACACGCCGAGCGGCAGCATCGGCTCAGCTTCCCGCGCCTCGACCAGAATGAACAAGCCGAGCAGCGCCAGCCCCAGGCCCAGCGGCACCAGCACAGGCACCGAAGTCCACCCGGTGGACGAGGCTCCGATCAGCCCGTAGGTGATCCCGGCCAGCGCGCCGCTGATGCAGACGGCTCCCTTGAGGTCCAGCTTCGGCACCGGCCCCGGCGATTTGGTCTCGGGCACGTGCCGGGCCGCGATGACCACGACCAGCACGGCCAGCGGCAGGTTGATGAAGAACACCAGCCGCCACGACACCGCGCCGATCAGCCAGCCGCCCAGGAACGGACCGATCGCGGTGGCCACCCCGCCGAGCCCGGACCACGCGCCGATCGCGGCCGAACGGTCGTCCTTGGCGAAAGACGCCTGCAGGATGGCCAGGCTGCCTGGGGTCAGCAGGGCCCCGCCGACCCCCTGCAGGGCCCGGGCGGCGATGAGGACCGGAGCGTTCGGCGCCAGCCCGCACAGCAGTGACGCGACCGCGAACCATACGGTGCCGATCACGAACATCCGCCGCCGCCCGTAGCTGTCGCCCAGCGTCCCGCCGAGCAGCAGCAGCCCCGCCAGGGTCAGCGTGTAGGCGTCCACCACCCACTGCACGCTGGCCACGCTGGCGTGAAAATCCCGCCCGATGGCCGGCAGCGCGATACCGACCACGGTGGCGTCCAGGGCGGCCATGCCGGAGCCGAGCACGGTGGCGGTCACCACCCACCGGCCCGCCGGGCTGGACAGCCGCAGCCACGGAGGCTCCGCGGACCCTGTCGTGTCCGCCAGCGCGGTCACGTTCACCGACCTCTCCTCGTCACCGGGCCTGGCGGCACGCGCCACGGTCCGTTCGGTAATTGAATCATTCCGAACGAACCGTGGCGGGACTATCACCGGCCCCGCTTCGCACCGCGCGGGTGGCCAGCACCGAACCGCCCAGGATCAGCGCGAAGGACACGCCGATCGCCGGGGTCAGGCGCTCGCCCAGGACCAGCACGCCCAGGGCCACCGCCACCGCGGGGTTCACGTAGGTGATGACGGTGGCGCGGGCCGGGCCGACCTCGGCGATCAGCCGGAAGAAGATCAGGAAGGCGGCCGCGGTGCAGATCACGCCGAGCCCGGCCAGCGCCGCCAGCACCTGGGCCGACGGCAGCGTCCGCGGCCAGGTCAGCGCGGCGAACGGCGCGTAAAGGACGGCGGCCGCACCCAGGCAGGCCGCGTTGACCGCGACCGGGGGCAGGTCGGCGAGCTTGCGGTTGGCGATCAGCGGGCCGGTCGCGTAGCCGAGCGCGGTCAGCAGCACCTCGGTAACCGGCAGCGCGTCTGCCCGGCCCGCGCCCGGACCCGCGAGCAGGGCCACGCCGGCCAGCCCGATGGCCAGCCCGGCCCAGCGGAGCGGCGTGAGCCGGTCGCCGCTGCGGGTCGCCAGCGCCAGCAGCGCGCTGAAGATCGGCACCGCGGCGACCAGCAGGCCGCTGGTGGAGCTGGGCAGGTGCCGTTCGGCGTTGGACAGCAGCGCGAACGGCCCGACGATCTCGGCCACCGTGAACGCGGCCAGCCACCTCAGGTGGCCCCTCAGCGCGCCGACCTGCCCGCCGCGCAGCGCGGCGGGCCACAGCAGCAGCGAGCCGAGCGCGACCCTGGTGCAGACAAGCACCGGCACCGAGACCCCGCCGTCGGCCACCTTAATGAGCAGGTACGGGATGCCCCAGATCACGCCCATGGCCGCGAACAGCAGCCACCCGCGCCTGCTCAACGATGAAGCTCCTCCTCGATCCGGCTCCCGTCGACCCGGGCTCCCGTCGACCGGGCTCCCGTCGACCGGGCTCCCGTCGACCGGGCTCCCGTCGACCCGGCCGGCCCGAGGGCGGCCCGGCCGGGGGACCAGGATTCAGCGTAGGGGAACCGCCGGCGCGCTACCCGTCCAGGCCGAGAGCACGAAGCCGAATCTGGCCGGCGCGATGAAGACCAGCGAGTCGTCCGCTCCGGACCGGCCCGGTGCCGACGGCCCGATGCCGGGCCCACGGCGGCCCGAGCCCGCGGGCCCCGAGACGGTAGACAACAGCAGGAAGGCGGCCACTGCGGCCGACACCACTATCACCGGCACGGTGCTTCCGGCCGGATGAGAGCGGAAGACGGCCCCGGCCCGGGCCGCGCCGGTCCTGATCCGGTCGGCGACCAGCGCGAGGACCAGCCGACCGGCGGGCAGCCGGGGGCAGTGACCCATCCGCGCCGAGACCCGGAGCCGGCGCAGCGCCGCCCGGCGTTCGGGGACGGTCAGGCCGGAAAGCAGATAGACGGTGGTGCCACGGCCGTGACGCACGGCCGCAGCGTGTAATCCAGGGGAAAACTCATTCGGATCGCGATAACGGATCTTAATCATGGCTCAGCCAATTCATGTGCACTACCCAAGAAAGTACGGAAACGGCAGGTGCACGCCCCCCCACTGAGGCGTCAGCAATCCGTACTATAGCCCAGCGGAATACCTCGTTCACGCTAAACAACATCGGTTGTCCGGCCCTGCGACCATTAAGCGGCATTGCTCGGATCAAGCCGGGCAAACCGGCCGAGATGACGCGCGCGCGACGGCCGGTTAGGCTGCCAGGGTGATATCCGCCCAGGCCACGCCCGCTGCCGACGCGAGGACGCGCGGCCCAGGCGACTTCGGCGGGTTCCGCACCCGCTGGGCCCTGCTCATCGCGGTGGCCGGCGGCCTGGCCACCTACGCCGCCTTCCCCCCGGTCGACGCCTGGCCGCTGGCGGCGGCGGGGCCGGCCCTGCTCGTGGTGGCCCTGACCGGGCGGAGCCTGCGGAGTTCGTTCGGCTGCGGGCTGGCGTTCGGCCTGGCGATGTTCTTGCCGTTGCTGTACTGGCTGGTCAACGAGGCCTGGTACGCCTGGGTCGCGCTCGCCGTGGCCCTGGCGCTCATCTTCGCCGTGCTCGCCCTGGGTCAGCGGATGCTGCTACGACTGCCGTTCTGGCCGGTGGCGGTGGCGGGGTGGTGGGTGGCCGCCGAGGGGGTCAGGGACCGCTGGCCGTACGCCTTCCCCTGGGGCAGGCTCGCGATGAGCCAGTCTGTCGCGCCGGACGTGCGCTGGGTCGCCGTCGGCGGGGTGCCGTTCCTCACCTTCCTCGTCGCGCTGACCGGCGCCATGATCGCCCGGGCGGTGCTGAGCTTCCTGGCTCCGGGTTTCCTGGCTCCGGGTTTCCTGGCTCCGGGTTTCCGGGCTCCGGGGTCCCTGGCGACGGGGTCCCTGGCGACGGGGTCCCGGGCGACGGGGTCCCTGGCGACGGTGGGCGGCGAGGCGGCCGACGGCGGGCGGACGCGGCCGGGCCTGGCGGCCTGGCGCGCCGCGCTGGCCGCGGTGGTGACGGCCGGGCTGGTGCTGGCCGGGGGCCTGCTGCCCGTCGACCCGACCGGGGGCGCGCCGACCATCGACGTGGCCGCGATCCAGGGCAACGTGCCGCGGGCCAGGAACCTGCCGCAGCAGCTGAACGACACCATGGTCACGCAGAATCAAGCCGACGCCACCCTGACCCTGGCCGCCCGGGTCAGGGCCGGCCGTGCGGCCGCGCCCGCGGTGGTGATCTGGCCGGAGAACTCCACCGGCCTCGACCCGTCCGACTACCCCTTCATCTACGACGAGATCGCCTCGGCGGTGGCCGCCATCGGCCGGCCGATCCTGGTCGGCGAGGTCCTCCAGAACCCGCAGCGCAACGTCGGCCAGCTCTGGGTTCCCGGCCGCGGCCCGACGACGATATACGTCAAGCGCGAGCTGGTGCCGTTCGGGGAGTACATCCCGTTCCGCAGCCTCATTTCCCGCTTCAGCTCACTCCCGTCGCTGCAGCCGATGGACTTCACCCCCGGCCGGTCGGCCGTCGTCTTCGGTGCCGGACCGATCAGGCTCGGCGACGTGATCTGCTACGAGGTGGGCTTCGACGGCCTGGTGCGTTCGGAGGTCACGGCCGGGGCGAACCTGCTCGCCGTGCAGTCCAACGACGCGGACTTCGAGATCGACGGGCAGCTGGGCGAGACCGAGCAGCAGACGGCCATGGCCAGGATCCGGGCCATCGAGAGCGACCGCGCGGTGGTGTACGCCGCGATCTCGGGCGAAAGCTCGATCATCGCGCCGGACGGCGCCCTGATCGCGCACAGCGGCATCTGGCGGCAGGCCACCCTCGACGCGCGGGTGCCACTGGTCAGCTACCAGACCCTGGCGGACCGGGTGGGATCCTGGCCGGAGTACGTGATCATCGTCCTCACCGTGCTCGCGCTGGCCTGGACGGTGATGCGGCGGGGCCGCCGCACCACCGTCCAGGCCAGATCCCGCCGCAGCCGCACCCGGACCGATATAGCCTGAGGACGGGCAGCTAAGGGAGGGTCAACCGTGCGGGGCACAGACCGCGGGTCAGCCAGGCGGGGCAGGCGGGTC